>JAWLCS010000017.1:0-67505 GCA_041687035.1 Bacteroidales bacterium | reverse complement strand
CCAATGCCGCCTGCGTGGCAGGGGTGCATCCCACCCAGCTCTCAGAAAAGATGCAAAGTCCGCTCGATGCCCTGGCCTGGCTCGAAGCGCTCGAACAAACGTTTTTCCGTTTTTCAGGTGGTTATGGCGCACCGGCTTGTACTATCAGCGATTTCTTGAAAGGCAAGCTCAGCAGCCCGCTGCCAAAAAGCAGCTATCCGCTGGGATTGCTGCCCGCCCCGCTCTGGGAATTGCTGCCGCCCATTATTGTCAGCGCCATGCGCGCAGGGCTGAAGGATTTTTCGCGAAAGCTAAGGGGCTATGATCAGGGCATCTTGCTGGGACTCGAAAGCAAGACCTCCTCACCCATACAAGTGCTGCGCGAAAAAAATGGAATGGTGGAAGGCTTCGAAAACCTCTTTATGGCCGGCGAAGGCAGCGGCTATGCCGGCGGCATAGTGTCAAGCGCCGCTGACGGTATCCGGGTCGCGATGAGTATAATCGAAAAAAGGTAATTTTTTGCGCAGTGCGCAGGGCTCAGAGCGCAGGGGAAATTAGGTAGTGTAGCGGCAGGCTTTACCATGGGGCACAGGGCTCGGGGGGCAGGCAATCGTCCCGCACCTGCGGGACCGACCTAGGGTAGCCCCGGGTCGCCCGGCGAAGCTAAGCACCCGGGGCGGAGTTCGCCGCCGCTTCCCCCGCCAGCCAGCCGGTGCTCCAGGCTATTTGCAGATTATAGCCACCGGTATCGGCATCCAAGTCAAGCACCTCTCCCGCAAAATACAGGTTTTTGGTCAGTTTTGACTCCAAAGTGGTGGGGCTGATTTCTTTTGTGCTGACTCCCCCGGCCGTAATAATGGCCTCCTTAAAGGAGCGGCAGCCGGTAACTTTAAAGCGCAGGTCTTTCATCATCAGCATGGTCTTGCGGCGCAAGGCTGCCGGTAACTGGTGGGCTTCAATTTCGGGGTCGATGCCGGTGAGTTCAAGAAATACCGGCACCATGGCAGCCGGGAGCCACAGCCGCATCATATTGCTCATTTTCCTTCGGCCCTGCTCATTGATGTCGCGCAGCAGACGCTTGTCAAGTTTGCCTTCATCCAGGGCAGGCTTCAGGTCGACCGACACTTCCACCTTGCGTTTTTCTTTCAGGGCGTTTACCATCAGCCGGCTCAGGGTAAGAATGATCGGACCTGACAGTCCGAAGTGTGTAAACAGCATTTCGCCAAACTCATCGGCCGCTTTTTTACCATCGATCCATACCGAGGCTTTCACGTTCTTCAGGCTGAGGCCCTGCATTTTCTGGGCGCTTTCGCCGGCGGTTTCGAGCGGCACCAGCGACTGCTGCAGCGGCACAATGGTGTGGCCGGCCTCTTCTGCCAGGCGGTAGCCATCGCCGGTAGAACCCGTGGCAGGGTAGGATTTGCCACCCGTGGCCATGACCACGTTCCCGCAAGGGATATCAATCACTTTCTCGTTATGCCTGAGGCGCACGCCGGTAACTTTTCCGTCTTCCAGCAACAGGTTTTCCACCCGTTGCCCGTAGCGTATCTCCACCCCATTTTTTTTGGCCCAACGCACTAAAGTGTCCACTACATCCACCGATTTCTGACTGGCCGGAAACACCCGGTCACCACGCTCCACAACGGTCTCCAGCCCCTGATCATTAAGCAGTTTAATGATGTCATCAGAAAAGAAGGTGGCGAAGGCGTGCTTCAGGAAACGAGGGTTGGGATACACCTTCTTCATAAACTCGCTGCGGGAAGCTGTGTTGGTAATGTTGCAACGTCCTTTGCCTGTTATGAGCAGTTTCCGCCCGGGCCGTTCATTGCGTTCGAGCAGCAGTACCTGCGCGCCCAGCTCAGCTGCACGCCCCGCTGCCAGCAAGCCCGCCGCACCGGCACCAATTACGATAATGTCGAAAGGTTTCATGTGGGGTAAAGGTAAGGAAAAGTCGGAAGTCGGAAGTCGGAAGTCAGAAGCAAAAAAAACTTCGGACTTCCGTCTTCGGACTTCAGTCTTCACAAAAAAACCGCCCCGGAAATGCATCCGGGACGGTTTGGCAGCAAAAGAAAAATAATCTTTTAGTGTCCTACTGAGGGGGGAACCGGATCGTCGGGACGACCGGCATTGCGCAGCGGGGTAATGATCAAGTAGAGGGCTACCAGTATGATCACAATAAATCCGATGAGGAATGCGGGGTTCTGGAAGAACGAGAACACGTTGAACATGAAGATGCCACCAACGGCAAACATGGCCACCACCAGACCCATAAGGGCCTCGCCGGCAATGAGGCCGGAGGCAAGCAGGATACCCACATTTTCGGTGCGGGCCTTCTGTCCTTCGTTGAAGTTGCGGCGCTTAGTCATGGTTTCGGTAATGCCTTTGATGATACCGCCCACGAAAATGGCGAAAGTAGTGGTAAGGGGCAGGTACATACCCACACTCACCAGCATAGGGCTTTTCACACCCATCAAAATAAAGCCGAAGCCCATAAAGATCCCTACGATGATCAGGGGCCATGCCATTTCGCCACCTACGATACCACGTGCCAGGATGGCCATGAGGCTGGCTTGGGGTGCTGGAAGCTCCTGGCTTCCGAAACCACCTTTATAGCCTTCAACGGCACCACGGGCCACGTCGCCATCGTTAAGAATGGTAAGGATAAAGAACATGACAGCACCAGAGGCTACCACGCCAATGATGTTTCCAATCTCCATTTTCCAGGGCGTACCGCCAAGGATATGCCCCGACTTGAGGTCTTGCAGCATCTCACCTGCCACGGCAGCCGAAACACAAACAATGGCAGCCACACCCAGCACGGCAGCCACACCGGCATCGCCGCCATCAATACCCAGTACTACCAGTACCAGGGCGGTAATCAGCAGGGCGGTAAGGGTCAAACCACTTACGGGGTTGTTGGAAGAGCCGATCAGACCTACCAGGTAACCCGAAACGGCCGCAAAGAAGAAGGCCAGAATGGTCATGACGAAAGCAACAACTATGGCCACCCACATGGCTGTATGGAAAATGAAAAAGGTAATGATAAAGGTCAGGATAGCAACGCCAATAATACCCAGCACCACAAATCGGAAACTGAGGTCTTTTTCAATGCGGTTGGCCGGAGCACCACCGGTAGCGGCCTTCTTCACGTCGCTTACCGAGCGCGAAATGCCTTCGATGAGGCTCTTGCGCATTTTAAAGAGGGTAAAGCCGGCGCCCACAAGCATACCGCCAATGGCAATGGGCCTTACGATCCTGGCCCAAACTTCCTTGGCAGCACCCAGCCATTCGGCCGAAGTGGCTGTTTCGGCCAGTTCCATGCTGGGGCCAATAAAATAAAGGATAATGGGTGTAAGCAATCCCCAGGCAATGATACCACCACTGAATGCCAGTGCACCCAGGGTGGGCCCAATGATGTAACCAACCCCAATATAAGCAGGGCTTACACCTGGCGAACCCAGGAACATACCGCCCTGCCCGCTGAAACTGCTTCCGGCAATGGTTTGCTTACCCCAAATGATAAAGTGCTCCCAGGCAGTGGCAAACAGTTTGAATTCGGCAAGAATTTTAACCAGGGCGCCCACGATCATGGCCTGGAACAGCCACTTGGAACCACCGGCACCGGTGCGGCCAGCTTTGTGAATCTCGGCGGCAGCCACACTCTCCGGGAAGGGAAGTTCCACATCCTCCACCATTACCCGGCGAAGCAGAGCCACAAACATAATACCCAGGAAACCACCACTGATTACAATAAGGGTAGAGGTTACGTAATTGCCGGGTGTGAAAAACGGATCCCACAGGCCTGCAATAAAAAAGGCAGGCAGGGTGAAGATGGCGCCTGCAGCTACCGATTCGCCAATGGCTCCTACGGTACGGGCAAGGTTCTCCTCCAGAATGGTTCCTTTAACGATTTTCAAAAGGGCCATGCCCACCACCGCTGCAGGATAAACCGCCGCAATGGTCATACCGGCCTTCAGGCCAAGGTAGGCATTGGCAGCCCCTAAAACAACCGACATCACAAGGCCTATTAGCAAAGCCCTCAGGGTAAATTCCTTCATGTCTGTTTCGGGGGAAACAAATGGCACAAATTGTTTTTTCTCTGTCATGTTAGCTCCTTTTTTATGGTTTGCGAAAAATTGTGACAGCGAAATTGTCAAATTTTTTCATATAATGGAAATTATATTGAAAAAAAATACATTAACCTACCCAAAGGATAACACCCTGAAATTTAGACAGATTCTAAACAAGGGCGTATGTAGCTGATGCTCAGTTTTCTGCAGGGGTGTAATGCAGCTATATAATTGTATTCAATTGATAAACAAGGGTTTGTATGCCTTTAAAAAAGCGTCGCAATGCATAGCCTTTTAGTTTTTGTTTTCTATTTTTGCCCCTTGTTGAGGTTATTTAATTAACAGCGCTGTTATTTTTCAGCACTTCAAAGCTTTCTTTCACTAACAAAACCTTCAAAGGTGAACGAAATTACCCTGATTTCCGTCGTATCGCTGGGTGCCATTGGGTCGGTTGCTGCGATCATATTATATATGGTGGCCCAGAAATTTAAAGTTATTGAGGATCCTCGTATCGACATTGTGGCCGACAAACTGCCCGGTGCCAATTGCGGTGGCTGCGGGCTGGCAGGCTGCCGTGCCCTGGCCGAAGCCATTGTGAAGGCCGAAAGCCTCGAGGGCATGAGCTGCCCGCCGGGTGGCAACGAGGTAATGAAAGATATTGCCGCTGTCCTTGGCCTGGTGGCAGAAGAGCAGGAGCCCATGATCGCCGTGTTGCGTTGCAACGGCAGCCGCGAAAACTCCCCGCCCAAAGTGAAGTACGACAGCCATATGACCTGTGCCTTTGCCCACAGCCTTTTTGCTGGAGAAGGCGGTTGCCCCTTTGGCTGCCTGGGTTGCGGCGACTGTGTGGAAGCCTGTGCCTTCGATGCCATGTTTATGGACCCGGTTACTGGCTTGCCCGTAATTCTCGACGACAAATGCGTTGCCTGCGGCGCCTGTGTGAAAGCATGTCCACGCAACATTATCGAAATGCGCAAGAAAGGCAAGAAAGACCGTCGTATTTTCGTGTCCTGTATTAATAAAGAAAAGGGAGGACCTGCCAAAAAGAACTGTGCCGTGGCCTGCATTGGTTGCGGAAAGTGTGTAAAGGAGTGCAAGTTCGACGCTATCACCATGGAAAACAACCTGGCCTATATCGATTTCAACAAGTGCACCCTTTGTCGCAAATGCGCGCCGGTGTGCCCCACCAATGCCATACACGAGCTGAATTTCCCGCCAAGGAAACCCAAGGTTGAAGCGGCGGCGGAGACGGTTTCAGAGTAATTAGGAGTAATTGATTTAAGATTAACGATTAACGAATTTTGATTTTCGAAGGATTAAAGAAAATATTTAAACTTAGAACAGATCAGAAATCATAAATCGTTAATCCTTGTTCGTAAATCTTTTTTTGATTGTTCTAAAAACAAGGATAAGATTTGAAAACTTTTAAACTCGGTGGTGTTCATCCACCTGAAAACAAGTTGTCAGAGAAAGCGCCCATTGAGGTGCTTGCGGTTCCGGCGGTGGTAAGCATTCCATTGTCGCAGCATTTGGGTGGCCCGGCCAGTCCGGTGGTGGCCAAGGGCGATAAAGTGAAGGCAGGGCAGCTCATTGCCAAGGCTGCCGGATTTATCTCGGCCAACATACATTCGTCTGTTTCGGGCACCGTGGCCAAGATCGACGACATGCCCGATTCGAGCGGCTACCGCAAAAAATCCATTGTGATCAATGTGGAGGGCGACGAATGGGCCGAAGGTATTGACCTTGGCACCGAACTGGTAAGGGAATGCAACCTTACCCCCCAGGAAATCACCGCCAGGGTGAATGAGATGGGCATTGTGGGCATGGGTGGGGCCACCTTCCCTTCGCATGTGAAGCTCATGGTGCCTCCGGGCAAGAAGGCCGAAGTGCTGATCATTAACGGCGTGGAATGCGAGCCTTATCTTACCTCCGACCATCGCCTGATGCTCGAAAAAGCCGATGAGATGCTGGTGGGCATTACCATACAGATGAAGGCCCTGGGCGTGAAAAAGGCCATCATTGGCATTGAGAATAACAAGCACGATGCCATTGAGCATTTGGGCTATAAGGTAAAGGATTATCCCGGCATCAGTGTGGAGGCCTTGAAGGTACAATACCCACAGGGTGGTGAGAAGCAGCTGATCAAGGCGCTAATTAACCGCGAAGTGCCTTCGGGCAGGCTTCCCATAGAGGTAGGCGCTGTGGTGCACAACGTAGGCACCGCCTTTGCCGTGTATGAAGCCGTGCAGAAACACAAGCCACTGGTGGAAAGGGTGGTTACCGTTACCGGGAAAAACCTGAAGAAGCCCTCCAACTTTTTGGTGCGCATTGGCACCCCGGTAAGCGAGTTGATTGAAGCGGCTGGCGGTCTGCCAACCGACACTGGCAAAGTGGTGAATGGCGGACCCATGATGGGCAAGGCTATCAGCAACCTTGAAGTGCCTGTTACCAAAGGCACCAGCGGCATCCTGATTTTCCCCGAAAGGGAAGCATCGCGAAAAGTAGTGCTCAACTGCATCCGTTGCGCCCGCTGCCTGAATGTGTGCCCCATGGGACTGGAACCTTACCTGCTTTCCGTTCTGGCCGACAAAAAACGCTATGAAGAGTGCGAAGCTGAACGCATCATGGACTGCATCGAATGCGGTTCCTGCTTGTATATATGTCCTTCAGGCCGTCCGCTACTCGACCAGATCCGGGTGGGCAAGGCCGAGGTGGGCAGCATGATTCGCAAGCGCTCGCAGCATTAACAAAAGAAAATAATTGCACAAAATATCATTGCAAAGAACAAACCTATGAGTTTACTAACGGTATCGGGCTCGCCCCATGTGCATGACAGCCAGTCGGTAAGCAAGATCATGTACGGCGTGGTCTATTCGCTGATTCCGGCTATGCTGGTGTCTTTCTACTTCTTTGGCCTGGCCGCCAT
This sequence comes from Bacteroidales bacterium, assembly GCA_041687035.1. Taxonomy (GTDB): domain Bacteria; phylum Bacteroidota; class Bacteroidia; order Bacteroidales; family UBA7960; genus UBA7960. Next base: position 60,530 of record JAWLCS010000017.1, on the reverse strand, counting down.
TCTGCTCACACTCACCGCAGTGATCAGCTGTATGGCGATAGAATACGTCATTCAGAAATACCTGATGAAAGGCCCCGTGACGGTGTTTGATGGCTCGGCCATCATTACCGGTATTTTGCTGGCCTTCAACGTGCCGGCCAACCTGCCGCTGTGGATGGTTGTGATCGGCTCGGCAGTGGCCATTGGCATGGGAAAGATGACCTTCGGCGGTTTGGGAAAAAACCCTTTTAATCCGGCGCTGGTTGGAAGGGTATTTCTGATGATCTCTTTTCCGGTGCATATGACCAACTATCCCAAAGCCACGGCATTCAGTACTCAACTTACAGATATTGTTACCGGCCCCACGCCACTTGCCATTATGAAGGAAGGCCTTCAGAAGGGCGAGTCGGTGGCTGAGATCATTCCGCAGATTCCGGAATACGCACAATTGCTGCTGGGGCAAATGGGCGGCTCCATGGGCGAGATTTCTGCCATTGCCATTCTGCTGGGCGGGCTCTATATGGCCTTCAAGAAACTGATTACCTGGCATATTCCGGTGGCCTACCTGGGCACCGTATTGGTGTTTACCGGCATTTTCTGGCTCATCGATCCCGGGTATCATTTCAATCCACTGTATCACCTGCTTTCGGGCGGCCTGATGCTTGGGGCCGTTTATATGGCAACCGATATGGTTACCAGTCCCATGAGCCCGCTGGGCATGCTGATATTTGGTGTGGGCTGCGGGGTGCTAACCGTGGTAATCAGGATGTTTGGTGCCTATCCGGAAGGGGTGGCATTCTCCATATTAATTATGAATGCTTTTGTTCCGCTTATCAACCGTGGCATTAAGCCCAAGCGTTTCGGGGAGGAGGTGAAAAATGGCTAAGAAAGAATCTTCATTTCTCAACATGGTGCTTACCTTGCTGGTGGTTACGGTGGTAGCATCGTTTACCCTGGCCAGTGTTTATAATGTGACCAAGGAACCCATTGCTGCTGCCCGTGAGGCTGCCAGGCAAAATGCCATCACCATGGTGGTGCCTGCGTTCGACCGCCTGGAAAGCAGCATGTTTCTGCCATTGACGGGCCGGGATTCGCTCGAGTTCAACTTTGCCTATAAAGGCGATGAGTTGGTGGGTGTGGCTGTTGGCACCTATACCGATCAGGGCTTCAGCGGGCGCATACGTGCCATGGTGGGCTTTTATCCCGATGGGCGTATCGTGGATGTGGTGCATCTGCAACATGCAGAAACCCCCGGCCTGGGCGACAAAATTGAAAAAAACAAATCGGATTGGAGTGATCAGTTCAGGGACTTTGACCCTGCCATCCAGGTTCTGAGAGTCACTAAAGATGGTGGCAATGTAGATGCCATTACAGCCGCTACCATCACCAGCCGCGCCTATTGCGAAGGCATTCAGCGTGCCTACGAAACCTTTATTGCCAATGTAAAAACCCCGGAAGGAGGTGCTCAATGAGTCAACTGAAAAACTTCACCAAAGGATTTATTAAGGAAAACCCGGTTTTTGTGCTCCTGCTAGGGCTTTGCCCGGCGCTGGGTGTTACTACCTCAGCTTTCAACGGACTGGGTATGGGGCTGGCCACTACTTTCGTGCTGGTCTCTTCAAACAGTGTGGTTTCCCTGATCAAAAACCAGATTCCCGACAAGGTGCGCATTCCTTCCTTTATTGTTATTATCGCCTCCTTTGTGACCATTGTGCAACTGGTGATGGAAGCCTTCCTGCCCGATTTGTTTGCTGCCCTGGGGCTCTTTATTCCCCTTATCGTGGTAAACTGCGTGGTGCTGGGCCGTGCCGAAGCTTTTGCCAGCAAAAAGGATTTTAAAAGCTCACTGATCGATGGCCTTGGCATGGGCCTTGGCTTTGCCTTTGCTCTTACCCTGCTGGGCGCCCTGCGCGAATTGCTGGGATCAGGGGCCATCTTCGGATACTCTTTTATCAGCGGCGATGGCATGCTGGTATTTGTGCTGGCACCCGGGGCCTTTATCGGACTGGGCTACCTGATTGCGCTATTAAACATGATTAAGAAAACAGAATAAATTACTCGCCATGGAATATATCCTGATCATTATCGGAGCCGTTTTCGTAAACAACATCGTACTGGCGCAGTTCCTTGGAATTTGCCCCTATATGGGGGTGTCCTCAAAGGTGTCTACTTCGTTGGGCATGTCAGGTGCTGTAATGTTTGTTATGACCCTGGCCACAGTGGTAACCTACCTCATCTATAATTACATCTTGGTTCCATTTGGGGTTACCTATCTGCAAACCATTTCCTATATCCTGGTAATATCCTCCCTGGTTCAGATGGTTGAGATCATCCTTAAGAAAGTCAGTCCGGCCCTTTTTCAGGCACTAGGGATATTTTTGCCGCTTATTACCACCAACTGCGCTGTGCTGGGTGTAGCCATCCTTACCGTGCAGAAGGAGTTTAACCTGCTCGAAGGGGTGGTTTTTGCCATTGCCAACGCCATAGGCTTTGCGCTGGCGATCCTTCTTTTTGCAGGCATACGTGAACATCTCGACCTGATGGGTGTTCCTAAAGGCATGCAGGGAGCTCCTGTTGCCTTGGTTGTGGCAGGGATACTGGCATTGGCCTTTATGGGCTTTGCCGGTTTAGTATAACTGCGTTTTTTTCATTGGTAACCCGGGTGCGCCAACACCCGGGTTTTTTGTTTTTTGTACCTTTACGCGATTAAAAAAATTCAAAACCATCCTTTTATGGCCCTCGACACCATTATTGAACTGCAGAATGTTTCTGTTTTCCAGAAAAATGTGCTGGTACTCTCGGAGGTAAACCTCGAAATAGAGCGCGGCGAGTTTTGCTACCTCATAGGCCGCACCGGCACCGGGAAAAGCAGTTTGCTCAAGATCCTCTATGGCGACCTGCCCATGGTCGATGGCTTTGGCAAGGTAGCTGGCTTCGAACTCAAAGACATTAAAGAAAAGCAAATCCCGTTTCTCAGGCGCAAAATTGGCATTGTATTCCAGGATTTCCAGCTGCTCAACGACCGCTCCATAAAGGAGAATCTTTTGTTTGTGATGCGGGCCACGGGCTGGAACGACAAGGTGGCCATGGAAGAGCGCATGGAAGACGTGCTCGAAAAGGTGGGCCTGCGTACCAAGGGCTTCAAAATGCCGCACCAACTCTCGGGCGGCGAGCAGCAACGCGTGGTCATTGCCCGGGCGCTGATCAACGATCCCGACGTGATTTTGGCCGACGAGCCCACCGGCAACCTCGACCCGGAAACCAGCGAGGGCATCATGGACCTGATGTTCGAGATCAGCAAAACCGGCCGGGCCGTGCTGATGGCCACCCACGATTACCGCCTGTTCGACAAGTTCCCGGCACGCATCTTCAAATGTGAAGGCGGAAGGGTGATTGATGTGAACATGCCGGCCCCGGAAACGGAGAATGTGGAGGAAGAAGAGCAGGAAAACCATGAAGAACAAGAATAGCCGGTAGCGGCAGTCATTTGCCCAAGGCGCAGTACTCAGGGAAGAAGGTAGCGGTAGTTAATGGTTAATTGTGAATGGTTAATTGGAGGGAGGGTCCTTGATTAACGATTGCAGATCAACGATTTCAGATTTTCGATTTGAATAAAAATCGTAATTTTACAGAAATGTTTGCCATATGAATACCAGCGAATTACAAAAGAAATTGATCGAAAAAATTAAAAAGACGAAAAATAACGGTCTTTTGGAAGAAGTCTATAGAATTCTTGAATCCGGATTCAGCGACTCAGAAACCTATACGCTCAGCGAAGAGCAGGAACTGGCTGTATCAGAAGCCAGGGAACAAATTAAAAAAGGAGAGGTTTTGACTGAAGATCAGGCAAACAATGAAGCTAGTCAATGGCTAAAAGAATAATTTGGTCGTTTCGCGCACAAAAGGACAGGAAGCTGATTCTGGATTTCTGGATAAAGAAAACCCTTTCAACTGCTTATAGTAAAAAGTTAAACGGAATATTTATAGATACAATAAAAATCATTGCTGAATTTCCAAAGATTGGCAAAGAATCCAATTATAAAACCAGCCTGATTTTTTTATTTTCACTTTTTCAGGAAACCTGCATAAATCCTCCAAATCACTTGCTCCTCATTCTCCCAGTTGAGCTCTTTGGCGACATCCAGACAATTGGTTTTCCATTGGCTGAGTTGCTCCGGATCGGAAAGCATTAGCTTAATACATGCTGCAATATGAGCGGGATCATGATTTTTTGAAATCATTCCAACCTGGTATTTATCGACAATGCGGCGCAGCTCGGGAAGGTCAGAAACCAGCACCGGGGTGCCTGCCATGATGTAATCGAACAGTTTGTTGGGCAGGCTGAAAAGGTAGTTCAGGCTATCGGGCTTGTCGAGCGAAACGCCAATGGTGGCCAATGATGTGTATTGTATTAACTGCTCATATGGCATTTTTGGAAGGAACCAAACCCTGTTGCCCAGATTCTCACCATTGACTTGTTTTTTCAGTTGACCGATCACATTTCCGCTGCCAATGATCAGCAGCAAAGCGTTTTCAATACCGTGCTCCGGCCGCATGGCCATGATCAGCTCTTCGGTACCACGATCCACATTTATGCCGCTGCCCTGCAGCAAAATAAGGTGCTTGTCTTCGGGCAGGCCAAGGTTTTTCCTGGTGATTTGCTGATCAGGCTGCCGGTAGCGGGGCATATTGCGCACCACGTTCAGCTTTTTTCCGAATTCTTTTTCGTAAAGTTGTGCAATAGACTGGTTGACTGTAATAATGGTTTTCTGCCTCGGGAAAAGCAATCTTTCCAAGCCTTTCCATAACCACCGCCTCAAGGGCCTGTGGGCCACTTCTGGTGAGCCGGTAAAATATTCGTGGGTGTCGTAAACCAGCGGCTTTCGCCGAATCTTTGCTGCAAGGTGGGCGGGTAGCAGGGTATCAAGGTCATTGGCCACCAAAAGGTCCGCTTTTGCGAAAAGCAAATAGAAAAAAAGTTTCAAGTTAAACTCGGCATAAAACAGAAAGCCCTTGTGAAAAATCAGCGGAATGCGTTTTATATCGGCCCATTCAGGCGCAAAAGGGGGGCTGTCCTTTCGCTTTACGCCGGCAATGACAAGCTCAAAACCCATTGACTTAAGGGTCTGGGCCATCTTGTTCACCCGCTGGTCGGTAAACACATCATTGGTAACGGTAAAGATTACGCGCTTCATTCCACACTAGGGGCTTTTTCCTCGCCTTTGGCGTAACGTGCAATCTTTATGTTGAAGTAGGCAAAGGTAATGGTCATAAACGGACTGATGATATTGAAAAAGGCATAGGGCAGGAAGGTTAGGGTTGGTACGCCCAGCACTGTGGCCTGTGTTGCCCCGCAGGTGTTCCATGGCACCAGTACTGAGGTCACTGTGCCGCTGTCTTCGAGGGTGCGGCTGAGCAACTGAGGCTTAAGGCCACGCTCGCGGTAGGTCTCGGCAAACATACGCCCCGGAACGACAATGCTCAGGTACTGGTCGCTGGCGGTAATGTTGAAAAATATACATGTGCCAGCAGTGGAAGCCACCAGCGAACCCGTGTTGTGGGCCAGCTTAATCACCGACTCGGTGATGCGGTGCAGCAGGCCGCTGCTTTCCATGATGCCGCCAAAGATCATGGCGCACATAATCAGCCAAACGGTGTTGAGCATGCCGCTCATTCCACCTGTTTCGAGCAGGCTGTTTACCATGGCATGATCGGTGGTTATGCTGATGTCGGTATACATGGCTTTCATCACGGCTATGTAGGCTGCTTTTGGAAACATCCCGTAAACTTCGCTTACCTGTTCGATGATATGTGGCTGGAAAATCAGGGCAAACAACGCACCTGCCAGGGTTCCGATAAGAAGGGCTGGCAGAGCCGGCACTTTTCTAACAATTAAGGTAATTACCAGGGCGGGTACCAGAAAGAGCCAGGGGCTTACAAAAAAGGTACTGTCAATGGCGTTGAGCACCGGGGCAATATCATCGATCTGACCGCCTTGCGACCGGCTCAAGCCTATTATGGTGAAAATGATAAGGGTGATGCCTATGGAAGGGCCGGTGGTCCAAGCCATATAGCGAATATGGGTAAACAGGTCGGTGCCGGCCATGGCAGGGGCCAGGTTGGTGGTATCAGAAAGAGGCGACATCTTATCGCCAAAGTAGGCACCCGAGATTATGGCACCCCCAATCAGTCCGTCGGGCAAACCCAATGCCCTTCCAATGCCCAGCAAGGCCACCCCAATGGTTGCAACTGTGCTCCAGCTGCTGCCCGTTGCCAGCGACACAATGGCGCATACCACACAGGCAGCTACCAGGAATATGGTGGGATTCAGGATTTTCAAACCATAATAAATCATCGAAGGTACAATGCCGCTGAGCAACCAGGTGCCTGCCAGTGCGCCAATCAGCAGCAAAATAAGTATCGACGACATGGCCGAGCCTATGCTCTTTACAATGCCTTTGAGCAGGTGGTCCCACTTAAAGCCCAGGCGCATGGCCACCACCGCTGCCACCGAAGCCGACAAGATCAGCACGATCTGGTTGGAGCCCGATAGCGAATCATCGCCAAAAATGAAAACATTAATGGAGATCAGTGCTGTAAGGAAAATGACCGGTATGAGCGCCTCGATAAGTTTTGGCCGACGTTTTGCCTTTACCATAGGGATAGTTTTTGGTTTTGCAGGCTGGTTGCAAAGAGGCGTAAAGTAACGGGATTTTTTTTAAATGGACAAATAAATGTAAGGCTTATGGCCCCTTAAAGACCCCGGTGTTTTACACCCTTTCGAAAATAGTTTTCAAGGTTCAACTCGCTGGCAAAGGGTCGCTGCAATTCATTTTCAATCAGCACTTGGTAATCCTCTATGGTCCTGGTTTTTTTAATTTTTGAAAATACTTCCGTACCATTTTCGAAAATGCCAGATAAATAATACCAAACGGCTTTCATTGAGCCCAGCAGTCTGGCCTGGTTGACAGCCACCCGGCGGCTGCCCTCCAGCACCTCATGGTGGAAGGCATTAAGCTTTTGCCGCTTTTCCTCATCTGTCAGGTAAATCCCCCTGATCTCCAGGGCCAAAAATGGGTTGATGAGCACACCGCGCCCCAGCATCCAAGTATTCACCTCCGGAAAACTTTGCTGCATCTCTTGGAGACGGGCTTGGTGATATATATCCCCGTTGTAGGCCACAGGAATTTTTGAAACCGAAAGACAATCCTTAAAACCCTCGAGGTTTACCTCTCCGCTGTAAATCTGGGTGCCTATGCGGGCATGAATAATTAGCAAATGAATGGGATACTGATTTAAAACATCCAGCACCCTGAAAATCTCATCAGGCTGGTAATAGCCGAGCCTGGTTTTAATAGAAAGTTTTACGGGAAATTCCTTAAATGCTTCATTGAGGATGCGGTCGAGTTCATCGGGGTAGGGCAGCATGCCGCAGCCTCGCTTCTTATTGGCAATGCGCGAAAAGGGGCAGCCCAGGTTCCAGTTGATGTGGTCATAGCCATATTGTTGAAGCGTTTTCCCGAAAAGGATGATCTCGCGTGCATCAGTGCTGATAAACTGCGGTACCGTTGGGGCAAGGTTTTCTGCCAGCGGAATAACATCATCGAGCTTTGATGGATTGATGCGCTCCAGGCCAACTCCCGAAATAAATGGCGCATACAAGGCATCGAAACCGCCAAAATGCCGGGCCAGGGCATTGCGGTAGCGCCTGTCGGTAAGGCCCTTGAAGGGGGCAAAGAGTAATTCGGGCTGCTGCATTTGCTGTGGATAAATGTCAGGCAAAGATACCACGGAATTGTTTCCGGGCGAGTTAAACCATTTTACCTTTTTATTATCTAACTTGCTTTATGTTGGTTTGCTCAAATGTTAAAGCAATTTCTTATTTTTAACCCCTGCAATTTTTTCCCACTAAAAAATCATCCCATGAAGCTTCGTCCGATAAGCCTTTTAGCTGCCTTTCTGATTCTGTTTTCCTTTTATTCCCTTGCGGGGAAGCCCCTTTCGTATTATCTCCCTGAGAGCAATTACGATGCGGATATTCCCACGCCCGAATCATTTTTTGGTTTTCAGATAGGGGAGTGGCATTTGCATCACGCACCCCTGGTTCAGTATATGCAGGTGCTGGCCGGACTTTCTGAGCGGGCCATTATTTACGAATATGCCCGTTCGCACGAGCAGCGGCCACTGGTGCATATGATCATTACCTCACCTGAAAATCACCGGAACCTGGAGCAGATTCGCCAGCAGCACTTGTTGCTTGCCGACCCCGCTCGCTCGGCTGGAATTGACATCAGCCAGATGCCCGTGGTGGTTCGTCTGGGCTATGGGGTGCATGGCAACGAGCCCAGTGCCCATAATGCTGCCCCCCTGGTGGCTTATCACTTGCTGGCATCGAACAGTCAGGAAGTGCTACAGATGCTCGACCATACAATTATTATTATTGACCCTTCGCTCAACCCCGACGGGCAGGATCGCTTTGCCAGCTGGGTAAACCGCCATCGCAGCCGCATACTGAACCCCGACCCCGCCGGACGCGAGTTTTCTGATGTATGGCCCGGCTCGCGCACCAACCACTATTGGTTCGATCTCAACCGCGACTGGCTGCCGGTGCAGCAGCCCGAGAGCCAGGGTCGCATAAAGGAATACCACCGATGGCTGCCCAATATAAATACCGACCATCATGAGTTTGGAGCCAACTCCACTTTTTACTTTCAGCCCGGGGTGCCTTCAAGAGGCAATCCGCTTACGCCGCAGCGCACCGAGGAGCTCACCATGGAGGTTGCACGCTATCATGCCCGCGCCTTCGACAAAGTGGGGCAACTTTATTACACCGAAGAAGATTTTGATGATTATTACTATGGCAAGGGCTCTTCGTATCCCGATGTGCATGGCAGCATTGGCATCCTTTTCGAGCAGGCCGGCACCAAAGGCCACCGGGTGGAAACCGTGCATGGGGTAGTCGATTTCTCTGAAACGGTACGCAACCAGGTTTTAGTGTCGTTCTCTTCGCTTGAGGCCGCAAACGATATGCGTCAGACACTGCTCGAACACTTGCGTTGGTTTTACCGTACAGGTGTGGAAGAGGCACGTAAGCTGCCATTGCAGGCCTACGTTTTTGGTGATGCTTACGATCATGGACGCAACTATCATTTCCTGGAGATACTGCAAACCCATCAGATTGAAGTTTTTAATCTGAACGAAAACCTAAAGGTGGGCGATTATGAGTTTAAGCCGGGCTCCTCCTGGCTGGTTCCGCTTGATCAGCCCCAGTCTCGCCTGGTGCGAAGCCTCTTTGAAGAGGTGCTTGAATTTGAAGACAGCCTGTTTTACGATGTATCGACATGGACCCTTCCCCTGGCCTTTAATCTCCCTTTCGGGGAAATAGCTGGTGCCAGGCAGTTGTCGGCTGCAAAAGGAGAGCTTCTTACCAGCCTTCCTGAGCCTGCCGGATCGGTGGAAGGTGGCAGCAGCGGTTATGCCTATGTTTTTGCCTGGGACGATTACTTTGCGCCCAAAGCCCTTTATTTTTTGCAGCAGCATGGCCTCCGGACACGGGTAGCCACACAGCCTTTCACCATGAAAATGGGAAATGAAGAGAGGGCGTTTGGCTACGGAAGTATTCTGGTTCCTGTGCAAATGCAGGATATGGACCCTGCCAGGGTCTTTGAGCTGATGCAGCAGGCAACAAAACTCGCGGGCATCAAAGCCTTTGCCATTGAAACAAGTCTTTCATCCCAAGGCACCAATCTGGGCAGCAGTGCCTTAGTAAGCCTGAGAAAACCTGAAATATTGATGCTGGTCGGACAGGGCACCAACAGCCGTGAAGCCGGGGAGATATGGCATTTGCTCGATCAGCGCTTCGATATGCCCCTGAGTATGGTCGAAGTGGGGCGTTTCACCAACCTCGACCTATCGCGCTATAATACCATTGTGCTGGTTTCGGGATCCTATGGCGATATCACCCAGGGCGGAAGGGAGTCTTTAGACCGCTGGCTGCGAAACGGAGGCACCCTGATTGCTTTGGGTAACGCAAACAACTGGCTGGAGCGCAGTGGTCTTGCAAAAATTGAATTTGTTAAGATGCCCGAAATTACTGATCCGGTAATTCTACCCTACGCCGAACGTAGCCGCCACCTGGGCGCCCGCCGTAATCCAGGCAGTATTTTTCGCGCAAAGCTCGACATTACACATCCCATTGGGTTTGGCATGCAACAAGAAACCATTCCCGTGTTCATCTCGGGAAACACCTTTGCAAAGCCCGACAGCAGTGCCTATGCCAACCCATTGATATACAAGGAAAACAACCTGATGAGTGGTTACATTTTTGAACCCTACAGACCGATGATAGAAAATACGGCGGGTATCCTGATCAACAGCAGAGGCCGCGGAAACATCATATCATTTCTGGATAACCCCAATACCCGGGGCTTCTGGTTTGGCACCAACCGCCTGTTTATGAATGCCCTGTTCTTCGGGCCCATTATTCGACGGTAATAGTTTTATCAAAACGGCAAAGCCTGGTTAAGGCTTTTCCTCCTTCCCGTCGGAATACTTTGCGAATCGACCAGTTTCGCGGCCATGCGCATTGTCGTAGCGCGGCCATGGCCAGCCGCCAAACTGCGTGCGGCGAAAATCGCTGATGGCCTGGTGGATTTCATTCTGGTTGTTCATGACAAACGGGCCATACTGCGCCACCGGCTCGGCAATGGGGCGACCCTGCAGCAAAAGCATCCGGCATTCCAGGTTTCCGGCACCTATTATTATATCCATATCACCAAGCAGTTCAACCGATTGGTAATTGCTTACCTCAATGCCGGCAATATCAATATGGTCGCCTAGGTAGAAATAAAGGGTCCTTTCCACTTCTGGCCCTGCGGCGGGCAGGGTCCATTTAGCGCCAGGTTCCATTTTAATGAGCCAGATAGCCACTTCGTTTTCGGGCTTGGCGGCGTATGAGTCGGGGGCTGGCGCAGGAGCAGCATGACCGTTGAGCTTTCCTGCAATCAGGGTCACTTCGGTTGTTTTCGCCTGATCGTCTTTATTGATCACTTTGGGAATATCTTCATTCCAAAGCATTTTAAAATGCGGAGGGGCAAACTTGTCCTTCTTTGGCAGGTTGAGCCATATCTGGAAAAGCTCCAGGGGATTTCCCTTGTCCTTATTCAAAAGCGGAAACATTTCACAATGCTGCAGTCCGCTTCCGGCGGTCATCCATTGCACATCGCCAAATCCGTAGCGGCCGGCAGCGCCGTGCGAGTCGCTGTGATCAACAAAACCTTCGAGCACCACAGTTACGGTTTCAAAGCCACGGTGCGGGTGTGCCGGGAAGCCCGGAATGGTTTCGCCATGATACATGCGCCATCCATCCTTTATGGTAAAGTCCTGACCCAAATTACGGCCAGCAAGTGAGGCAGCAGGTCCGAATTGATCATTGGCCCGCGGATAATCATCCTTGTGATGCACACAGAATAAAAATGGGTCGCGGGTATCCCACATAAAACCCAGCGGCTTGATGTTGATTACTGCTTTGTTGTACATGATAGTGACTTTTTGTTTGGGTTTCTTTGGGTAAATGTAAGAAAAGCAAACGGTCGAGACAAGATTTGAATATTTAAAAATGATGGGTTGGCGAATACTTTTAAGGAGTGTTTGGCTTGTTTTTTTTAAATCCTGTCGAAATCTCTGAAATAATGTCTATTATTAAAAAAATTAAATCTATTAAACCTTGTTTTTTCCATATCTTCTTATTAAATTTCGCGACCCTTAAGCCGCATTTAAGCGAAAAAAAGATGCTTCTCATGTAAAGCAAACCTGGCGTTTCAGGAATAGGAGGATAGAATGCGTTTTGTAGGGGTACTGCCACCCTCATTTAAACCAAATCCGGACAACATGAAAAAGTTCTTTACCCTTTTAACCGGAATCCTGCTTCTTTCTTTAAACTTTCCAGCCTTCGCAAACCTGAATGTTGCATTGGGATCTGGCTTTTCTGCAAGTGATTCTTCGAAATTTATTTTTCATGAAAATTTCGATAGTCCGGCTTTCCCGCCACCGGGCTATACTTCCAATATTATTTCCGGACTGGGCAATTGGGTGTGGAGCGATCAGGGTGAATTTCCAGAGGCTTTTCCACAGGATGGGAATGGGCTGATCACTTATGAATCGTTTTTATGGGATGCAGGAAGTTCTGCCGTGCTGATTACTCCTCAAATCAATGTGCCTGATGCGACTTACCGAATCAGGTTTGCCATGTATCGTGATGCTTCTTCTCCGGCTGCGCTCGACAGGCTGGAAGTGCTGGCCAACGACAAAAATAACAATGTTAATACCGCTACTACCCTGGGTGTGGTGCATAGACATATTGCCGCCTCTCCGGCCGTTTCTGAGGAAGGATGGTACTATTTCGATTTTCCTGTTTCAGTGAGTGGAAATGTCTTTTTCTTTTTTAAGGCTATCAGCCAAAATGGCGCCAACATTCATCTCGACGCATTTTTTATAGAGCTTGTTCCACTTGGCCAGCCTTCACTGGGTGTGATTCCTGCGGCTATCGACTTTGGCCCGGTACCTGTTGGCTATGAGCCCGACAGTGAACAAGTTAAACTGTGGAATATTGGTGATGGAATCCTTACCATTAACCAGGGAGATATCAATATTACAGGTCCAGATGCGGATGCGTTTTCCATTTCCGGGGGCGTATTTCCTATTCAACTTCAAAAATATCAGTCGTTCGCATTGCAGATGAACTTCACTTCGGCCTCTGCTGGTGCAAAAAGTGCTAACCTGACAATTAGCCACAATGGCTCCAATAGCCCTACTTCTGCAGCTATTGCGGCCGAATGTTATAATCCTCTGGCCAATTTTTTTGAAAACTTTGATGATGTGATGGCCCCATTCCTTCCTCCCATTTGGAATAAAATTGTGCAGTCCACAAGCGATAATGCCTTCGTGGGTACTTTTGTCGATGCAACACCCGCTTCTTCGCCCAACCACGTGAGGATGTTCAACTCCAGCGATAACGCAGCCCAGCTTTTCCTGGTGACTCCTGCCGTTTCGGGATTTGCCGGCAATTGGCTGGGTTTTAAAGCTAAGACATTTTCCTCCAATCAGTTGCTTAAAATAGGAACCCTGGCTGACCCCCGAAACCCTGAAACATTTGAAGAAATTGACCGGGTTATTGTGCCTGCAGGTGCCTACACCCAGTTTTATATCCCCTTTACTGACTATGCTGGATCAAACCAGTTTTTAGCCTTTTTGCATGGCCTGGGTGGTACTAACCGGTCCATTTATATTGACGATGTTGTGTGGGAAGCAATGCCTGTCGATCCTGTTTTTTCTGTATCACCCGCAAGCAATGATTTTGGGCCGGTTCTAATTGGAACTACCTCGGCTTTGCAAAGTTTTACCATAAGAAACCTTGGAGGCGGAAAACTTATCATAAATCCAGCCGATATTACCTTGGCAGGCTTGGATGCCAGCGATTTTATATTATATAACCTTGAAACTTCCGTTGAGTTGACTTACAACCAAACGGCCACCTTCAGTGTTTCTTTTGCACCTGGGTCCCAGGGTACCAAGCAGGCAAGTATTTTTATAAATGATAATATTTCAGATATTCCTCACGAGATCCCTCTCAGCGGGTTTGCATTCAGCAATGTGGTTACAGATTTTCCGTGGACAGAGACTTTTGAGGATTATTCCAGTACCCGACCTGCCTGGACTCAGATTCGCGAGGTGGGTTCGGCCTTCTGGACTTTTGCAGCCGGTTCGACCTCTAGTATTGGCGGAGGAAATATTACAACAGCTTATGCTGGTGATTTAAATGCCCGCTTTGTTTCGGTAGTTGGTACCAATACGCCCATAACCAAACTCATTACTCCTTTCTTGGATTTGACCGGAATTCCTAATCCCGGGATTGTTTTTTACTTGGGACAGCAATCATTGTCGGATTTTCAGAATGAAACCAAGGTTTACTACCGCACCAGCGCAACCGATCCCTGGGTCCAGTTGGCTCATTATACTGAAAATATTGCTGAATGGACCAGGAAATACCTTGCCTTGCCTAATCCCGGTAGCACCTACCAGGTGGCTTTCGAAGGGATTAACAACCGTGGGCGCGCCAATGTGCTCGATGAAGTTTCGGTTTGCCCCGAATTATTGCCTGTAAGCGTTGGCATTACTGCCGATCTGAATGAAGTTTGTGAAGGCACTATGGTCACTTTCACCGCCACCCACACCAATGCAGGAGAAACCCCCCATTTTCAGTGGAAAGTTAACGGCAACAATTCTGGTTCCAATAGCCCCGTATTTTCATATATTCCGGCAATTGGCGACCAGGTAGGGCTGTTGCTGACCTCAGGAGAAGAGTGCGTCATTAATAAAGTGGCAGAAAGCAATATAATAAACATGGAGGTTTTTCCGGTTTTACCGGTGAGCGTAACCATTTCGGCCGATCAGACGGAAGTTTGCGAGGGAGCTACGGTAACCCTAACTGCCTCGCCCGTAAATGGTGGCCAAAATCCAAGTTTTCAGTGGAAGTTAAATGGGGAAGATACGGGTCCCAACAGTCCGGTTTTTTCCTTTACGCCTGCCAATAGCGACCAGGTGGCGGTAGTTCTTTCTTCAAGTGAGATTTGTACCTCAGGCAATCCTGCTACCAGCGATCCGGTTTCTCTTATCGTAGCCCCTTTAATGCCGGTAAGTGTTTCGATAGAGGCAAGCCAGAGTGAAGTTTGCCAAGGCAGTCAAGTTACTTTCACCGCCATCCCATTTAATGGAGGAACAGTTCCGCATTATCAGTGGAAGGTTAATGGAGCCAATGCCGGTTTGAATAGCTCAACCTTCAGCTATACTCCCAACAATGGTGATGAGGTTTATGTAGTCCTTACCTCCAACTCGGCCTGTGCAACGGGTAATCCGGCCACAAGCAACATCATTGGTATGATTGTTCATCCGCTTTTACCGGTTAGTGTTAGCATTGAAGCCGATCAAACTGATGTTTGCCAGGGAACAATTGTAACTTTTACCGCCACGCCTGTCAATGGCGGTGTTAACCCTCATTACCAATGGCAGGTAAACGGATCGAATTTTGGCAGTAACACCCAGGTATTAAGTTATGCACCGGCACATGGCGATCAGGTTACCGTAATACTGACTTCCTCTGCAGTTTGCCCTTCGGAAAATCCTGCCACCAGTAATCCTGTATATATGGTTGTAAACCCACTGCTTCCGGTTAACATAAGCATCACAGCCAGCGAGAACAACGTTTGTGCGGGCACACCGGTTACTTTTTCAGCCACGCCAGTAAATGGCGGCCTTAGCCCCACATACCAGTGGAAAGTAAATGGCAACAACGTGGGCAGCAGCACATTGCAATACACTTACACCCCGGCAGATGACGACCAGGTATTGGTGGTTTTGACCTCAAGCGAAGCCTGTGCTACCGGCAATCCGGCTACCAGTAACATAATAGCTATGATGGTTAATCCGCTCTTGCCCGTGAGTGTAAGTATTACAGCCAGCGAAAACAACGTCTGTGCGGGTGCCCCGGTCACCTTTACTGCTGCGCCAGTGAATGGCGGCTTCAACCCAACCTACCAATGGAAAGTGAATGGCAGCAATGTGGGAACCAGCACTTCGCAATACACTTACACCCCGGCAGATGGCGACCAGGTATCGGTGGTTTTGACCTCGAGCGAGGCCTGCGCTACTAGTAGCCCGGCCACCAGCAACGTAATCGCCATGACGGTAAACCCATTGCTCCCGGTCAGCGTGAGCATTTCGGCCAGCGAGAATAACGTCTGTGCGGGTACCCCGGTTACTTTTTCGGCTGCGGCAGTGAACGGCGGCCTCAGTCCCACCTACCAATGGAAAGTAAATGGCAGCAACGTAGGCGGCAACGCACCGCACTACACTTACGCTCCTGTAAGCGGCGACCAGGTATCGGTAGTCTTAATCTCGAGTGAGGCCTGTGCCACAGGTAGCCCGGCCACTGGTAATACAATTACCATGACAGTGAACCCGCTGCTCCCGGTTAGCGTGAGCATTACTGCCGACGAAACGGAGGTTTGCCAGGGAGTATTTGTTACTTTCACGGCAAGCCCGGTAAACGGAGGCAGCAGCCCGACTTATCAGTGGAAAGTAAATGGAATAAATGCTGGAAACAATTCCAGAACCTTTGTTTTTGCGCCAGTCAACGGGGATCAAGTATCTGTTGTAATGACCTCAAATGCCACCTGTGCCACAGGCAATCCGACCACCAGCAACATAATCACTATTATAGTGAACCCACTTTTGCCTGTAGGCGTGAGCATTTCGGCCGACCAGACCCAGGTTTGCAGTGGCACCCCCGTAACCTTCACCGCCACGCCTGTCAATGGGGGCATTAACCCCTTATACCAGTGGAAAGTCAATGGGGCAAATGCCGGAACCAACAGCCCGTTATTTACCTATACCCCTTCGCATAATGATCAGGTTTCCGTGGTCCTCTCCTCCAGTGAGGAATGTGCAACTAATAACCCTGCCACCAGTAATTTTGTTGGTATCACCGTTTTTCCATTATTACCAGTTAGTGTAAGCATCACATCGAGCGAGAGCAATGTATGCGCGGGCACCGCGGTGACTTTCACAGCCACCCCTGTTAACGGCGGCCTCAACCCTGTGTACCAGTGGAAGGTAAACGGCAGCAATGCCGGCACCAATAGCGCCAACTTCACCTATATCCCATTGGATGGCGACCAGGTATCGGTGGTGTTGACCTCGAGCGAGCTTTGCGTAACAGACAATCCCGCTACCAGCAACATTGTTACCATGACGGTGAACCCGCTGTTGCCGGTGAGCGTAAGCATCGCGGCCAGCGAAAACAACGTTTGTTCAGGCACCGTGGTAACTTTCACAGCTACCCCTGTTAACGGTGGCAGCAGCCCCGGCTATCAATGGAAAGTCAATGGCAGCAATGCAGGCAGTAACAGCCCGAACTTCACCTATATTCCTGTCGATGGCGACCAAGTGCAGGGGGTGCTGACGTCCAGCGAGACCTGTGTGTCGGGCAATCCTGCCAACAGCAACCTTATTGCCATGACCGTTTTCGCCAATCCCGTGGTGACCTGGAACTGGACCCCTGAACCTGTTTATCCATGGGATGACCCGGTAGTACTCAGCGGAGGTATGCCAGCAGGCGGACAATACAGCGGTACAGGCGTATCCGACAATATCTTCTATCCCTTGGTTGCCGGACCGGGCACACACGTGCTGACCTATACCTTTGTAAACCTTAACGGCTGTTCAGGCACTGCCACAGCCACCATAGTTGTGCTTGAGGCACCCGATTGCAATGCCCCCACCAATCTTATGGCTGGCAATATCACCCTGAATTCAGCCCAGCTATCGTGGACTGCCGGCAACGTGGAGCAGGAATGGCAGCTGGAGTGGGGCCCTTCGAGTTTTGCCCATGGCAGCGGTACATTGGTTTCAGGTTTAACCAATGCACAGTACAGTTTAAGCGGCCTGGCGGAAGCCACCGCTTATCAGTTCTATGTCAGGGCGGTTTGTGGCGGTGGAGTAACCAGCGGCTGGGCCGGACCATATAGTTTCTCCACTTTGTTCAACCTGGTTTGCCCGGAAAATATATCCGTGTGCGAGCTGGAGATCCCGTTTGCACTTGGCGGGGGAATCCCTGCCGGAGGCACATACACGGGTCCCGGCGTAATAGATGGACAATTTGACCCGGCCCTTGCCGGAGCAGGTAACCATACCATCACCTACACTTACCAGGGAGAGAGTTGCCAGTTTACCATTACGGTGCAGCAAGCATTACCAGTTAGTGTAAGCATCACATCGAGCGAGAGCAATGTATGCGCGGGCACCGCGGTGACTTTCACAGCCACCCCTGTTAACGGCGGCCTCAACCCTGTGTACCAGTGGAAGGTAAACGGCAGCAATGCCGGCACCAATAGCGCCAACTTCACCTATATCCCATTGGATGGCGACCAGGTATCGGTGGTGTTGACCTCGAGCGAGCTTTGCGTAACAGACAATCCCGCTACCAGCAACATTGTTACCATGACGGTGAACCCGCTGTTGCCGGTGAGCGTAAGCATCGCGGCCAGCGAAAACAACGTTTGTTCAGGCACCGTGGTAACTTTCACAGCTACCCCTGTTAACGGTGGCAGCAGCCCCGGCTATCAATGGAAAGTCAATGGCAGCAATGCAGGCAGTAACAGCCCGAACTTCACCTATATTCCTGTCGATGGCGACCAAGTGCAGGGGGTGCTGACGTCCAGCGAGACCTGTGTGTCGGGCAATCCTGCCAACAGCAACCTTATTGCCATGACCGTTTTCGCCAATCCCGTGGTGACCTGGAACTGGACCCCTGAACCTGTTTATCCATGGGATGACCCGGTAGTACTCAGCGGAGGTATGCCAGCAGGCGGACAATACAGCGGTACAGGCGTATCCGACAATATCTTCTATCCCTTGGTTGCCGGACCGGGCACACACGTGCTGACCTATACCTTTGTAAACCTTAACGGCTGTTCAGGCACTGCCACAGCCACCATAGTTGTGCTTGAGGCACCCGATTGCAATGCCCCCACCAATCTTATGGCTGGCAATATCACCCTGAATTCAGCCCAGCTATCGTGGACTGCCGGCAACGTGGAGCAGGAATGGCAGCTGGAGTGGGGCCCTTCGGGTTTTGCCCATGGCAGTGGCACGCTTGTTTCAGGTTTAACCAATGCACAATACAGTTTAAGCGGCCTGGCGGAAGCCACCGCCTATCAGTTCTATGTCAGGGCGGTATGTGGCGGTGGAGTAACCAGCGGCTGGGCCGGTCCATATAGTTTTTCCACCTTGTTCAACCTTGTTTGCCCGGAAAATATATCCGTGTGCGAGCTGGAGATTCCGTTTACCCTTGGCGGGGGTATCCCTGCCGGAGGCACATACACGGGTCCCGGCATAATAGATGGACTATTTGACCCGGCCCTTGCCGGAGCAGGCACCCATACCATCACCTACACTTACCAGGGCGAGAGTTGCCAGTTTACCATTACAGTACAGCAGGCATTACCGGTCAGTGTGAGCATCACGGCCAACGAGAACAATGTCTGTTCGGGCACCTCTGTTACCTTCACTGCCACGGTGGTGAATGGCGGGCTTAGCCCCACCTACCAGTGGAAGGTGAACGGCAGCAACGCCGGCACCAACAGCGCCAACTTCACCTATATCCCATTGGATGGCGACCAGGTATCGGTGGTGTTGACCTCAAGCGAGCTTTGCGCGACGGGCAATCCGGCCACCAGCAATGCGATTACCATTATGGTGAACCCGCTGCTTGCGGTCAGCGTAAGCATCACGGCCAGCGAAAACAACGTCTGTTCGGGCACCCCTGTTACCTTCACTGCCATGGCAGTGAATGGGGGCAGCAGCCCCTCTTACCAGTGGAAAGTAAATGGCGCCAATGCCGGAGCCAATAGCCCGCAGTTCACTTATAACCCCTTACATGGCGACCAGGTGCAGGTGGTGCTGACGTCCAGCGAGACCTGTGTGTCGGGTAATCCTGCCAACAGCAACCTATTAGTGATGACCGTTTACGCTAATCCCATTGTAACCTGGCCATGGACCCATGATCCTGTATCTCTAACCGATGATCCGATTTTGCTCACCGGCGGAATGCCTTCAGGAGGTCAGTATAGCGGGCCGGGTGTTACCGGCAATATTTTCTATCCGCTTGTTGCAGGCCCGGGGGTTCATTTACTAACTTATACTTACGTGAATACTTTTGGTTGTGCAGGCACTTCCACCGCATTGGTGGAAGTACTTGAAACACCCGATTGTGTAGCGCCCACCGACCTTGCTGCAAGTGAAGTTACTACCATTTCAGCCTTACTAAGCTGGGTAGCCGGATATACGGAACAGGAGTGGCAGCTGGAGTGGGGCCTTCCCGGATTTGCGCATGGCAGCGGAAATCTGGTTTCGGGATTAACGGCCATGCAATACAGTTTAAGTGGACTGGAGGAGGCTACTTCCTATCAATTCTTCGTCAGGGCGGTATGCACCGATGGAATTACCAGCGGCTGGGCCGGTCCACTTCAGTTTACTACCCTTCAAACCCAGATAGAGATCATTTGTCCGGCTGATTTGACCGTTTGTGAAAACGAACCAGCATTCATGCTTACCGGGGCAAGTCCAGCCGGGGGCAATTATTCCGGCACCGGGGTTAGTGCGAATTTGTTTGACCCGGCCTTGGCTGGTGCTGGAATTCACACCATTACTTACACATTTAATGGTGAAAGTTGCTCGTTTCTGATGACTGTTCAGCCTGCCTTGGCGGTGAGTGTAAGCATTGATGCAGATCAAACGGAGGTATGCCAGGGTACACTGGTCACTTTTACTGCAACATTCGTAAACGGTGGTAGCCATCCTTCATTTGAGTGGAGGCTTAACGGAATGAATGCAGGCACCGACAGTCCCCTTTTCAGCTATGTGCCTTCGCACGATGACCAGGTCTTTGTGCTGATGAACTCCAGTGAAACTTGTGCGACGAATAATCCGGCTTCGAGCAACATAATAATTCTTACTGTTTTTGACAGTCCTTTGGTGACATGGGATTGGGATCCCGATCCATTTAATTTTGACAGCGAACCGATTATCCTAACCGGAGGTTTGCCCACAGGAGGACAATACAGCGGTTCAGGTGTCATTGACAATACGTTTTATCCGCAGCTTGCGGGCCCTGGTTTACATGTGCTAACATACACTTTCGTGGACATGAATGGCTGCGGAGGCTCTGTAAACAATTCTATCGAAGTGCTTGAATCGCCAGACTGCAGCGCGCCCACCAGCCTTCTGGCCAGCGAAATTACCATTGACTCGGCATTACTTTCGTGGATGCAGGGGAGTAATCATGAAGAATGGACGCTTGAATGGGGACCGTCAGGTTTTGCACCCGGGGAGGGCACCCTTGTTGCAGGCTTGCTTGTTCCGGAATATTCGCTATCAGGGCTTACAGAGGAAACCTCTTACGATTTTTATGTGAAAGCCTTGTGTACTGCTGGTATTACCAGTGCCTGGGCCGGCCCACTTAGCTTCACAACCTTGAGCTCGCAGGTGGAAATCATATGTCCTGATGATATCTTGGTATGTATTGCTGCTGAGGCCTTTGAATTAACAGGTGCGAGTCCCGAAGGGGGTGTATACGTTGGTGCCGGAGTAAGCGGAACCACTTTCGACCCCGAACTGGCAGGGGAAGGTACCCATACCATCACCTATACTTTCGAAAACCAGTCATGCGAGTTTATGATTACCGTTGAACCTCTTGTTGAAGCAAGCGTAACCATTAACGCACAACAAGATGGCTTGTGTCATGGTTCGGCCATTACTTTTTTGGCCACGCCAGTAAATGGAGGCACAGACCCGGTGTATCAGTGGCTGGTGAATGGTGTACATGCTGGAGCTAATAGCACGGAATTTACTTATCTGCCTTCCAATGGCGATCAGGTAAACGTGATTATGACTTCCAGTGAAAGCTGCGTGACTGAGAATCCGGTTTCCAGCAATATTATTAACGTTAACCTTCAACCAAATTTGCCGGTTAGCGTCCACATCATTGGCGGGGTTACTGAAGTTTGCGAAGGCATAATGATTTACTTTTTTGCTTTCCCGGTCAACGGCGGAACCCAGCCCACTTATCAATGGTTGCTCAACGATACGCCATTTGGTCTGAACAGCCCTGTATTGTCGTTTATCCCAGCCGATGGCGACAGGGTAAAGGTTGTTTTGACTTCGAGCGAAACTTGTACTTCAGGTAACCCGGCTACCAGCAATGAATTTGTGATTAGCGTAAACCCAAGGCCTGTCGTGATGTGGGATTGGGACTTTGAGACAGTTTGTTTGCAAACGCCCTCCATTCCGCTTAACGGTGTTAGTCCGGAAGGCGGAATCTTCTCCGGACCTGGCATTAAAGATGGTTTGTTTTTACCGCCAGCTGCCGGTCCAGGCCTTCATACCCTTTCTTATATTTATTTTGATGAAGAGGGTTGTTATAATATAGCAAAAGTGGAGATTCTGGTTGATGAATGCACTGGCGTGACTGAACTCGTTCAACCGGGCCAAATTTTGCTATATCCCAACCCCGCCCGGTATGAAATAAACTTGATTCCCGGTCCGGATTTCAGACAACTGAAAGAGATTATTGTTTTTGATATGCATGGCAATCTTTTAGTTGTTAAAGAAAGTCCTGAACCAAGAGAAGTGTATGTACTCGACATTAGGCATTTACCAAGGGGAGTATACTTTGTCATTGTAAGGGGCAGTAAGGGCATACTTAGAAGTAAATTTGTGGTAATGTAAATAGTTTTTCCAGTCATTTAAATCGAAAAAAAACATGAAAAAAACATTGCTCTTTTTGGCTGGTTTAGGGTTGGCTGCTTCCGGTCTGACTCAGAATCCGAATCTTTTGCGGCAGGGCACGGATGTGTCTAAAGCCATTATTAACGTTTCTCTTACCACATCATCTGAATATGTTGCTGGACAAACCAACCTGATTCAGTTCAATCTGAATTTCTCTTCACCAGATTACGAATATCTTGATGGGTTTGAAATCATTTTTCCGGAAGGAGTGACGCCTTTGGCTGATGGCTCTTCGGAGGTGATCGGAGATATTGAAAGCGAGATTGAAATCAATTTGCCTGTTAGTGGCCAGAGCATTTCCTGGGGTGAAATTCCCGGTGGCACTCAGTGGGGTGAATTGTTTCCGGGTCCTTATACGTTTCAGGTAAATGTTGATGTGTCTGCTTCTTTTTCCGGTTCTATTTTGGCAAGCTATACCTTGCATGGGGATACCTATGGTAGTGAACCTCATTTGGTATCGGGTACGGTGATAATTCTTGCCGTGGGATCGCCAAGGCTGCCCCATAACCCTAGCCCTCCCAATTTTGCAGCGAATGTGGGCCTGAGCGGCACCATGACCTGGGAGTTTGGAACGAGCTCCGAGACCTATGACTTATGGTTTGGTGAAACAGGTAATATGCAACAAGTGCTGCAGGGAGCTGCTGCAGGCAATTCCGGAAGTTATAGTTTTTCTGGCCTGTCGGGGGCTACGGCCTATCAATGGCAGTTAATGGTTCACAACAGCTCAAAAGCAATTACTACCGGGCCAGTTTGGCATTTTTCAACCATAAGCAGCGCCATCAGCGATTTCCCATACGTGCAGAACTTCGACGGAAACTGGTCGGGCGATCCGGCAGCACCTGCTGGCTGGGCGGTAATCAATGCCGATGGCGATGATTTTACCTGGACCCAGTCCAGTACTTATATCGATCCAACGCCATCAGAGCCCTTCGCAGCCCATGGTATGGGCAACCAGGACGACTGGCTGATTTCTCCACCAATTGACCTTTCAGAGTCTTTCGCCGTAATGAAATGGTTTGATGTTGTGGAAAGTGAAATTCGTAATAATTCCTACAAAGTGCTGGTGTCGACCACAGTGCCTGCCATCGAAGCTTTTACCGATGAACTGGCTGATATTGATTGTGAGAACACCGACTGGACTGAACATAGCTTGTCGCTGGGCAATTATGTGGGGCAAACCATTTTCATTGCCTTTCATCAGTATTACTCTGCTTCAGCCAACTGGGGTTTTGGCATCGATGATTTTTCTGTGGAAGTTTTGACTGATTGCTCCACTCCGGAAGAATTGGCTGCCAACAATATTACTTACGATAGTGCTCATTTAACTTGGGCATCAGCGGGTACTGAGGTTGGCTGGAACCTCGAGTGGGGGCAGGGCTCTTTCTCGCAGGGAAGCGGAACCCTGGTTACGGGAATTGCAAACAACAACTATAACCTTACTGATTTGGATGCCGAAACGACTTACTCTTTTTATGTGCAGGCCGTCTGCGGAACGGGCTTTTTCAGTGCCTGGACGGGTCCACTAAGCTTTACAACAGAAGAGTTTCCCACGGAGGTTACCTGTCCTCAAGATTTGACGGTTTGCGAGGCAGATGAGCCTTTTATGCTAACAGGAGCTACACCTGCTGGGGGCGTTTTTTCAGGAAATGGTGTCACAGCAAATCAGTTTGACCCCACTGCTGCGGGCACAGGCCTTCATATCATTACTTACACCCTTGGAGACCAAACTTGCGAATTTGAAATTACGGTAAATGAAACCCCCGAAGTAACCTGGGACTGGGATCAGGAAAGCGTTTGTATTCAGGTGGCTTCACTGCCGCTGACGGGTGGAAGCCCTGCAGGAGGTACTTATAGCGGACCGGGCGTTGAAGGCAGCACTTTTGTTCCCCAAACGGCAGGTTCCGGTAACCATACACTTACTTACACCTTCACTAGCCCGGAAGGCTGTTCGGGAAGTGCCCTGGTGCAAATCGCAGTAGATGACTGCACCGGGCTTGCAACCAGTAGTCAGAACAAGGCAAGGGTTTTCCCAAATCCCGCCAGCACATGGATTTTTGTTGAACTTGCCAAGCCAAATGAAGGCAAGATTCAACTGGTGATCTATGACATGCTGGGAAATGAGGTGTTATCATTTGAGGGAACTGCTTCAGACCAGAAAATTGCATTAGAAGTGAGTAGCCTGAAATCGGGGATTTATTTCCTGCGTTTAATTGGTGACCAGGTTAATTTTTCCAGGAAGATCATGAAAAATTAATTCTGTAATGAATTCTTTTGAACCGGGTAAGGATTTCAGGATTTCCTTATCCGGTTTAATTTTTTCCATAAGAAAAACAGTTTTGGGAGTTGTTTTTTTACTCCCTTAATATGCTTAGCTTTGAAATAAAAACACACACCTATGACTTACCATGCAAATCCATCCCGGTACGATAACATAAAATACAATCGCACAGGCCGCAGCGGGCTTTTGCTGCCTGCCATTTCACTGGGCCTGTGGCATAACTTCGGCGGTGTCGATCTATATGAGAATGGGCGCCAGATTATTCACCGCGCTTTTGATAAGGGCATTACGCATTTCGATCTGGCCAATAATTATGGCCCGCCTCCCGGCAGCGCCGAAGAAAATTTCGGACGTATATTGGCCACTGATCTTAAACCCTACCGTGATGAGCTGATCATATCAACCAAGGCAGGTTATTTAATGTGGCCCGGCCCATACGGGGAATGGGGTTCGCGGAAATACCTGCTCAGCAGCCTCGATCAGAGCCTGAAACGCATGGGGCTTGATTACGTCGACATTTACTACTCGCACCGCCCCGACCCCGACACCCCGCTCGAAGAAACCATGATGGCGCTCGACCAGGCCGTGCGCCAGGGCAAGGCATTGTATGCAGGCGTTTCCAACTACTCGGCCGAGCAAACCGAGCAGGCCGCCCAGATACTGCGGCAACTGGGAACGCCCTGCCTCATTCACCAGCCCAGCTACTCTATGCTCAATCGTTGGGTGGAAGGCGGATTGCTCGACACCCTCGAAAAATATGGCATTGGATGCATTGCCTTCTCGCCACTGGCCCAGGGCATGCTTACCGATCGTTACCTTCAGGGCATTCCGGCCGACTCAAGGGCAGGCAAACCTGATGGATTCCTGAAACCCGAGCATATCACTGATGAAAAAATGGCCGTGATCAGGCAGCTGAATGAATTGGCAGGTAAGCGCGGACAATCCCTCGCACAAATGGCCATCGCCTGGCTGCTGAAAGATCCCAGGGTCACCTCAGTGCTCATAGGCGCCAGCAGCGTGAACCAGCTCAACCAAAACCTCGAAGCACTGAATAATCTTTTCTTCGACGAATGGGAACTGCGCCGGATTAACGAAATCCTGGCTGATTTATGAATAATGATTTATGAATAATGAATCTTTGAATATTTAATTCCTAAATCATCAATTTGTCGTTTTCCAGGAATCCAGATCATCTAACGGGTAAATGGGGCGGGGGATATGTTCGAAATTCAGTCCGAAGGGATCGGTGTTGCTCAAGCCCGGGGTAATCACGTTTAAGGTTTTGCGGTTGTAAAGGATGAAACGGTAGCGGAAGGGGAATAGGTTTTTTACCACCACGATATCTGCTTTCCAGAGTGACAGGCCGAAATTCTTAAAGCTTGAAGGCTCTCTTGATGCCATCGGCAGTTCGGCCAGTACCAGGTGAATGCCATCGTGTTTTATGATCAGGGTTTTGCCAAAGTTGGTTTCTTCCTTAAAAATGACCTCGCCACTATAAGTAATCGGCTGATTATAAACTGTATCAATTTTCCCGCCAAGGGAAAGGTTTACGGTCTCCCCAACTTCAAATTGCCAGGCTTCGTTTGCTGCCTTTTCGTCGCGCATGGTGAGGTAGGAGGTGAGGTCGCTGCCTTTCTCCACCATTGCCTTCAGTATCCAGGTGCTTTCGCCTGGAGTGCCGGTGCCCACGGCATCTGATACATCGCAAAAAACGGTGGTGCCAAAGCGGCGTGCAAAGCGTTTTTTGCGGGCAATCTCTATGGCTTCTTCGGGGGTGTTGCCGGCAGGCTGGGGCACGTCGCGCACCGCCCAGGCCATATCGGCAATTTCATCGGCCTTTTGTTGCGCCAGTTCGCGCTTGCCATCGGTAATGGCAATGGTGGTATACCCCAGCTCGGGCTCGTCGATCCACAGGTGTACCGGGAAAAAGGACACCGACAACACATCATCCTCGCGTTCCATTTTCTTCATGCTGCGAAAAATCTTCCGGAAGGGGGGGATCAGATCAATGTTCATTCCGCCGCCTTTGAGCAGGGGCATTTTATTCACTACCATCACTGGCTCAATTTCGCCCCTCATGGTGCGGATCAGCAGTTCGCCGCTATGGAAACCGGTTTTGCTGTGGTCGCGGTGGGGGTTGGTTTTGTATCCGATAATAATGTCGGCGCACGTTGCCCTTCGCTGTGTTACGTTGGCATGCAGGTCGAAGCTCACGGCAATGGGAACCCCGGGCCCAACCAGCTCGCGGACCGACTCAATGATATCGCCTTCGGGGTCGAACATGCCCTGCACGCCCATGGCCCCGTGCATCGAAAGGTAAATACCATCAACCCTGGGCTGGACCGAAATACCTTCAAGAATGGTCTTTTTGATGTGTTGGTAAAATACACTGTCAACCGGTCCGCCCGACATGGACTTGGCGTGAACCAATGGAATGGTTTCAATTTGACCCTTCCCCAGCTTGTCAATCGCTTTCAGGAAACCGGCCAACTGCTTCTTCTCATTCAGACCTGATTCCCTGGCATCTTCACCATAAAAAAGATGATCGGCCTGGAAATCACGCTCTGTTGTGACTACCGGAGAAAAGGAATTCACCTCATGCATGAATTCACCATAAACGATCACCTTTTTTTCTTCTTGATTATAGGAAGTTTTTTCGCTTTTACAGCAGCCCAGAAATAATATGAATGACAAGGCCAGTAAAGGGATTTGGGAAAATAAATTGCAAAGCTTTTTCATGGAATCAAAATTTCGGTAAAGATATAAATTCACTGTATTAATTTCCCCGCTTAAAAAAAGGCTTGATATTTAACTGAAGTTTGATAGTAAATAGTGGTTTTTCCGAAGTGTTAACCCATTTAACGAAAGAGATCAATACATCTTCGATTCTTTTTTTCAATACTATTTAAAATTTGGTATAAAACACGTAAATTTACTAATAAATAAAGCAATTCAAATCATACTATGATTTTAACCTATTATCGGGGCAAGAATTTCGGGGATGCTTTAAACCCTTTGATTTTTAATCATTTGTTGCCCGGATTTTTTGATGATGACCCTTCTGAGCTTTTTCTGGGCATTGGGTCAATACTGGGTTTTCAGAAAGGAGACAAGAACACTAAAAAGTTGATTGTATTCAGCTCAGGTTTTGCCTATGATGACCCCCCGATCATTAATGAACGCTATGATATACGTTGTGTTCGTGGGCCCATGACTGCATCTGTGTTAAAAATTGACAAATCCCAAGCTGTAACCGATGGGGCACTTTTGCTGAGGCAATTGCCTGAATTTCAAAATGAGCAACCCAAAAAATATAAATTTTCCTTCATCCCTCACTATCGCAGCGAACAGATGTTTGATCGCTGGGAGAAAGTTTTTGAACCCGTTGGTGTTCATTTTATTAGTCCGGCTTTAGAGCCGGCTGATGTGATACAACAAATCCGCCAGTCGGAATGTGTACTTGCTGAAGCCATGCATGCTGCCATAATAGCCGATACCTTTCGTGTTCCCTGGATCCCGGTTCAGATGTTTCTCCATATCAATACTTTTAAATGGCAAGACTGGATGCTTTCAATGGATTTGAAGATCTACAAACCTCATCATTTGCCAAGGATATATAACATGGACTGGATAAATCGAATTATTGAAGACAAGTTGATTATAGGAAGCCATAGCTTGCTGATTAATATTGCATCTAAAATTTACAGAAGCCATCAAACGTTTAAGCTCGAAAATAGATTTATTCATATTTTAAAAGATATTACCAGGCAGGAGCCATTTTTGAGTAGTGATTTTGTTGTAAAAAGAAAGGAAAGTCAGTTGCTTGAAATATTGAATAGGATAAAGAGAGATTATCACAGAGAATAGTTATGAAGGGTTCTTTCAAAAAGCCTTGATTTTCTCTTTTTTTGTAAAAACGGTTTCATTATTAAGCATTTAACAACCATGTCATTTAAGAAAACCTTTTTTAAAAGCATATCCTCCTTTGCCATTTACAATTATATTATTCAGGCTTTGGAGTTTATCTCAACAATTGTTCTATCCCGCTTACTATTGCCTGAAGAATATGGTTTTGTTGCAATAATTGCCGTCTTTTCCGGATTTATCCAGTTGTTTGCAAATGTGGGTATTGGCCATTCGGTTATTCGCAGTGATTATGGATATACTTTTCACAGGCATTTGTACAGTCTGTCGGTATGGATGGGTTTTGCCCTGACAGGTATTCTTATGTTGCTGGCTTGGCCAATAGCTGAATTCTTTGATAACAAAGCATTGTTCCTGCCAACGGTACTTATTTCCTTAAAGTTTATTTTCGATTCTTTTACCTATATTCCCTATGCTATATTATCAAAAAATCTTCAATTTACTACCATCGGCCGCACCCGTTTGGTGAGCAGTATATTCCAGATAGGCCTTACCATTCTAATGGCATGGTTGGGTTTTTCATACTGGTCACTGATCATTCCGTTGATTATAAGTCCTGTGATTCAGGTTTTTTATCTGCGAGCCCATGTGGATATACGCTTCAAACTTTTTGGATGGAGAGCCACCCGCAGAATATTTCTGAAAATCCGGTCATTAATGGGTCATCTTTCCCTTAACAATCTGATTGGATATTGGGCTGGCAATGCAGATAAATTAATTGTAGGCAAGTTTTATACGCAGGCCGATTTAGGCTTATATAACCGGGCCTTTCGGTTTATTCAATTTACCCATAAACTCATTGCCAGTATTTTCGGCACTGTTTTGTTCCCAGCCTTAAAAAAACTAATAGAGGATGGAGGTGATGTTCACAGGGAGTATCTGGATATATTACGTTTCATTATATTATTTAATTTGCCAGTGGCTTTTATTCTTATAATATTTCCTAAAGAACTGGTATATTATTTATGGGGTAGCAATTGGATGGGTGTAGCGGAGTTTCTTCCTTTTATCGGCATTCTGCTGATCAATCAGGCAATTTTAGGAACCATGCCGGGGGTTTTTATCCTTTATGGCAAGGAAAGAAATCTGTTAATTATCAATACTGCCAATACCTTACTTTCCCTTTTGTTTGTCATTATCGGAAGCCTTTTTTCCATCCTGCATATGCTTATTTTTATTACTGCAGGAATGGTTTGGATTACCATACCCCTTCAAATGTATTTCGGGTTTTATAAAACTTTTGGCTGCAGAACGAAATTACTGATTCGTTTTGTACTGCCATTTTTGGCCTTTTGCAGTGGGTTGTTGCTTTCAATTTTGTTGTTGTCAAACTGGTTTATCATAATTTTATTTTCTATTTATTTGGGGTTAATTTTGTATGAATTAAAGCATTCTGTTTACGGAATTTTTTTGTTTGTACTAAGTGCGTTAGGAAAAAGAAAAAATGAAGTTAAGTAACTTAAATTAAAAATAAAATGCGCCTAAATGAAATAAAAAAAACTTTAAAAGACGGCAAAGTAATTTTGTCAGCTGATATTATTTCAAAAAACTTTGAAAACCAGCAGACTGTTTTTTTTAGATATCCTGAAGAATACTGGGATTATATTCCTGAGACTGCAGATCCCTTTTTTCCAGGGTTATTAATACCATGTATGTTCGCTGGCGAAGATTTGGAAATCTTTCCACCGCTCTCGGAAAAACTGATGGAAAATCAATTAGTGGTTCAGGATATTTTTCTTTCATGGCATCCGAATGAGGCAAGAAGAGTAAAGGTGAAAACAAAAATATTGCATAAGAACCAACCTGGATCCATTCAAAGAAACGCAACCTTTTTTTCATTGGGTGTGGATTCGATGTATTCCTTACTCAAGCATCTACCGCAAAACGGTGCCTCAGAAGGCAATGAATTGTCCAGCCTTGTTTATATGAAAGGGATGGAGCTTCCCTTGAAAATTTATACAAAAAATCAAGATAGGCCGGTTATTGATGCTATCAAAAAAGTTGGTCGGCATTATAATTTAGATGTCATTATTGGTGAAACAAACCTAAGGGATGTTTTTCCCCTGGATTGGGAAGATCAGTATTTCGGGCCAGGTCTGGCATCAACAGCACTATCTTTGTCGAATGGCTTTCGCAAAATCTTCATACCCTCCTCACACTCATATCGCGTCTTTTTTCAGGACCCAAGCAGTCCTTTGCTAGATCACTTGTGGTCAACAGAGCAAACAAATATCTTACATGATGGTGCAGAAAAAGAGCGGGCACAGAAAATATCTGATTTGATTGCAAAAGATGTTTTTGCTTTAAACAACTTGAGAGTTTGTACCAATAATGAAGGTGGTATAAACAATTGTGGCAAATGCCCAAAATGTATTCGTACAATGATAACACTGGAAATTCTGGGTCTTCTTCAAGGATCAGAAACATTCCCCAAAAAATTACCCAAATATTACAGCAGACAGTTGAATACATATGTTCCCGATTCACTTGAGTTTACCCGAGAAAACCGTAACCTTGCGCTTAAATATGGCAGAAAAGATATTGTAAAGATACTTCAGAGAGAAATCCGTATAGGTAATTTGGATGTATTTCGTAAAGGAAGGCCTGTAGATTTTGTTCTAAAAGAGGTGATTTTTTATTACTGGATGAAATTAAAGAAAAGATTGGGAGGAATTTTCTGATACGTAACTTTTAAGTTCACTTAATACTTATTAATATCTATCCATATCCCTCAAAAAGAAATCATTGATTCGAAGTAATTGTTTTTTTATTATCCATGGTATCGGTTTTTTATTTAAAAATCTTTTGATCCTAAGATATTTATTAAATTTCAACACAGATCCAACCAGAAAGTCGGTTGCTTCTTCATTTGATTTGATCTTATTGGCCCCCATAAAAAGCTTGATTCTGCTAATCCCTTGATTTTCGGCTCCTAATGGCAACCCTCCTAAATTATATGAAGTAAAATGTCTTTCCTTACATGAAAGAGCAATTTCATAATATAGAAGCGAAGGAGCGGAAATTTCATAGCCCTTAAAACTGTTACCCATGTATAATCCATAAGCTCTGCCTGCTGCTTCTACAACGAATTGAATACTTACGATTTCTTCCAGAAATTCTATATAGTAAATTGTTGCAGCTCTTTTATTAAGTAGATTTAACATCGTATTTTTTTCCAGAAAGGGCATTGTAAATATTTCGTAGCCTCCATAACCTTTGGAAACACGCTCTTCCCTTGTAATCTCCATTAGCTGGATCAATTTATCCAGAATTGTTTCAGAATATCCATATTTAAATACCGCTCCCAATCTTTTTGCTTTTTTTATATAACGCCTGTAACGTTTTGCAAAACCTTCAATAATTTCTTCTTTTTCCCTTTCAATATCTATTATATACTCAACTCTTTCAAAAGGAAAGTATTTGTCGATGCAAGGATCAAACTGACGGTGATAGTCGTATGATTTAAAAATAACCCTGGCATAAGAATTATCTTTGGCATACTCAAGAAACTTGATTTTACAATCATCTAAAAAGCTATTCCGACTGTCATTGGAAGCAATTCCTGAAAAGAAAAAAACTTGTTTTTGCGGGCCATTACCAACAGGTCTTTCTAACCCTCCAACCATAGCTTTTATAATCTTCTTTTCGCGAAACTCGAAATAAACAGGAGTTCGATCTTCATCTCTCATTGCCTCGAGCCATGCTTGGCTTAAGAAAACGCTGCCTTTATGGGTTTTTAGTACCTCATCCCAGTTAAGAGGTTCAACTTTTTCAACATTTATTCCCATTTTATATTATATAAAAAGTTAAAAGAGTGAACACTTTTTCTGCTACAATGCAAAATTAAGGGATAATCGTACAATATCCCCTGAAAGGCTTCAATTACAATTACATTATATAATATAAAAAGGCTACCATTTCTAAGGCAGCCTTTTTATATTTAAATTACAAAGAAATAGGTTTCCTTAATCTTCTAAGGACATTTTACTTCAAAAATCCAACCCCATTTTCTGGCAACACCTAGCTCAATAAAAGTATTTTCACCATAAGCCCATACCGTTTCAGATCCTCCACCGCAAGGTACGGGATATCTTAAAATAGTTATTTGTTGGCCAGGGACTAATATAATAATTGCCACAAATTGCCCACAACCAGGAATAAAACCCACACCTTCAGCAAGTGCTTTTGTAACAATCTCATTTACCCTATCGTTATTAAAAGGTCCTACGCCTCCAAAAGGATCATGGTTTGGAATTTCTTCCATTAAAATCCATAAAGCTTTTTGAACATCTCCAAGCGTGTAAGTTCCAAAACCGCCAGGTGATACTTTACCTACGAAATCATAGTTAATTATCCAGTTAACCAAAGGAAGATTTCCCTGTTTATCACCAAACAAAATAGGGAGATTTTCATCATAACTTGAGTAGATTGTACCAAAAATATCTGTATTGGTTTGGATTCTATTGTAAGAATCAAGGCACCAGCCTTCATAAACACCTGCCAGGGGTGCATTCAGAATTGTAGTTTGAAAATAGGCCTGAGGATCGGTAAGACCAGTGAAGAATTTTAATCTGAAGTTAATATCTTCAGGTAATACAATTCCATCTAATCCATCGGCTTTTGTAACAACCCCATGAGCCGCCACATAAATGGGATCTCCGGGACTAATGCCCAGGCTTGCAAGGTCTACGACCTGTGTCCATCCACTTTCAAAATCCAGAATGGCATTAAAAGGGAATTGGCCTGGGGCAGCTTGTTTGGGAATTTTCAGTTTATCTTTTCCTACCCAAAGGTGTGTTTCGGTAAGGTACCAAGGTGCCTCTACAGAATATTCAACAACCAGGGTATTACCCACTAAAGTGGCAGTTACTTCACCCACGTTGGTGCCGTTATTGAGGTTGTTCTGCCCTGCACCGGCCCAGAGCGTTTGTACAACGACGCAATTATCCGTAGCGTCTTTTAAGGCAATAATATCTTCATTATTAGTTTTGCCTAAATCGATTGCTTCTTTTTCACACTGAGTGAAAAAAAACAAAATACCCAGCATCAGGGGTAAGATGCGTAATGTTACTTTCATTGTTTTTAAAATTTAGTTTTGAAATCAATTTTATTAAAATGCATGTTCATTTGCAAAAAAAATTTGTTAGTCTAAAATTAGTCAAAAAATCAATTGGTATTATGAAAACAAAAAATTAAAAAAATAAGAATTAATAAGAAATAAATGAACTGGGGAAAAAACAATTGACAATTAACCTGAAAAATAGGGTTTTGGAATTGATAGATTCATTAAAACCTTTTAATATTAAAAAAAATAAGGATTAATTCATATTTTTGCAGGACTTAATAATGTATTTGATTTTTTCCACTTCTCCCTTATGATGACATTTCAACTTCCCTGTGCTGCAGATAACACATTCGACCCCCTTGAACTTGCCCACAAAACAGAAAGCATTGTTATGCAGGGTAATAAAAGGAAGTACCTTAGATTTGGCATCACTCCTGATTATGGCACAGGCGTGGCCACTGCCTATGGCCTTGGTTGCAACCTGCGCTGCGTGTTCTGTTGGGCCAATGAGACCCGGGATAACCTAAATATTGG
Source organism: Bacteroidales bacterium (assembly GCA_041687035.1). GTDB lineage: Bacteria > Bacteroidota > Bacteroidia > Bacteroidales > UBA7960 > UBA7960. Next base: position 26,349 of record JAWLCS010000017.1, on the reverse strand, counting down.
TAAGGATTTTTATTCTCCCCAAGAGGTTTTTTCTCATCTGTCAGAAATTATCCACCGTAATCCAAAGATTGATAAAATGCGAATTTCTAATTGCGAACCCACTATTGGGAAGGAGCATTTGCTGGAGTTGGCTGAACTGATGGAGAAATCCGATCACAAGTTGTTGATCATAGAAACCAATGGGATTCTCTTGGGAGATGATGAAAATTTTTCAAAGGAGTTATCCGGTTTTAAAAAGTCCTTTGTAAGAGTAAGTTTACGGGCGGGCACTCCTGAAGAGTTCAGCCGCAAGTCCGGTGCCATACCCGAAAGCTTTATGCTTCCTTTTCAGGCCATAAGATATCTCAAGAAATACAAAGCAAATTTTGGAGTTTCAGGAATGACGGCAGATCCACGTTTTATGACTCCTCTGGAGAGAATCGCATTGATAGTTAAACTTGGAGAAATTGATCCAGAACTTGTTTTAAAAATGCATGAAGAAGTAATTTACCTTCACCCTGTTTCACAAAAATTGCTTGATAAAAGGGGCTGGGATACGCAACACGCCAGACTTCCATTTTTCCTGCGAGGTCGTCTTAATAAATACCTTCAAATTACCTATAAACCGATTTATTCATTAGCAGAAAGGAAAATATCCTTAAGACAGACAGTGAAAAATTTTATTCAGTTGCGCCATGGGATTTAAAAAAACGGGCACCCAACATGTATTTGAGTGCCCGTTTTTTATGAAAATAATTTCTTAGTATTCCAGTGCCCTTGGCAGTTCTTTTGCCTGGGCAACCCAACCTTCCACTTCTTTCAGAGCGGGGGTGCGGCGAACCAGTTTCTTTTCCAGGTTTACTTCTTCCATCTTCTTGGCGAGATTTTCGGCATTACGCTGAGCCAGTTCAGGAACGGTGTCAACGCCAGCAGCTTCGAGCAGTTCGGCAAATTCTGAACCAATGCCTTTGATGCGATACAGGTCAACCATATTGGCAAATTTCAGGATCTTGTCTTCGCTTAGGCCGGTTTTCTCGGCAAGTTCCTTGCGTTGCTTTTTGGTTTTTGTGTGAGTGAGCAGCCCATCGGTGTTGTTTACGCCCGCCGAGCGGAATTTTTCACCCAGAACCGGTCCAACGCCTTCCAGGTCTTCAATTTTGTAATTAGCCATAATCAATAGTTTTGAAAGTTAAGAAAAGATTTTCTTTTGGGTTAGATACAAATTTAAATAAATATCCTGACAAATCTCAGGGTTTTCCCGATATAAAAAAATCAAGATAAAATACCAGCCTCGTAGTAGTATTTTACTGCCGCGAGACTGGCAGTAAATAAGATCAGATTTATTTAGTAGCGGGTTACAAGTGCCAGGTTTCCAAATTTTTCGAGGTCGTTGCCTTCAATGAAGACGTTGTCGCCTCCAAAGGCCAGGTTGAATTCGATCATTTCGTCCACAATATCATCTATGACATCTTTCTGGTCTTTTTCAAATTTGTCGACCGGTACCAAAGTATTGTTCTGGAAAATGGCAGGCTGGAAAAACCCCTTTTTAATAAAAAGCGTTTGTCCACGCCCATGTTGTATGGCATTCCATATCTCTGAAAGGTCAGAAACCACTTTCCCGGCGCCCATGGCCTTGTGGAGCTCGGTGATACGGGCAGCAATGCGTTCTTTTGTAATAGCTTTTACCACTTCCCAGGCTTCGGGGATAATATGGTGGGCTTTTTCATCGTCGCGGTTTTTGTTAATGTGTCCAATGATAATATGCTTTTTGTCGGCTACCTTGGTGTAATGATGCACATTGCGTGTTTCGGTAGCCAGCAAAATCGCCAAGGGGGTGTCCTTGATGGCAGCTTGCACAATTTTGTCCACACGGTTGAAGTACTCCTCAATCAGGTTGTCGGTACCCTTGTTCGATGAAAGGTCCTGACGGTCGGTGGTGTATAAATTATTTTTTAAGGGAAAATCGCCATCCAGCTCTTTTACCACCTTGTCGTTGTATGCCTCAATAAGGCGGGCGTTTTGGCGGCTTAGCACCAGCACATAATAGGATGATTCCTGGTGCATGGCCCTTACCAGGTCGCGCGTGGCAAAGGTGTTGTCAATAATTACCCTGTCAACCACTTTAATGGGCAGACGTGTGTATTCGGCCATATCCTGGTTTGCAAAAATGATCAGGCTTTCCAGGTTTTGAGCGTGGTCAATTTTTTCAACAAGTCTGTTAAGATTGTCCAAAATGGGCCAAACAAATCGCTTTTCATAGACATCATATAACCTTTGTTCGGCTTCCTTCACCAGATTTTTCAGCAGCAAGGGGTCCTTCTCGTTGTCGGGGCGGGTGCGGTGGGTGTTCAGGATAATGGTTACGCAGGCTTCGGCTTGGATGTTCTTGAACTTTTTCAGAATGTTGTCCATAGGATTTAGGTTTTATTGAATGAAGGATATTGAATGCATTTTTGCTTTACTGCGAATAAATGAAAACTGCTTTAACTGGAAGGCCTATTTAATAAAGGAAACGAATATTTTAAGCCAATTGTTCAAGTTGAAAAACGGGCAAAATTTAAATATGCGTTTAATCAAAAATATTTTTACATACCTTTACGCCTTCTTAAAAACCTGCTGATATGTACTCATTATTGGAAGGAATAGACAACATCAGGCTGAACTTCAGTGAGGGTTCGCTGCTGTTTATGAATATTACCCTGGCTGCCATAATGTTTGGCGTGGCCCTGGAAATCAGGATTCAGAATTTCCGCGATATTATGAAATATCCAAAATCAGCCATGCTGGGTATTGGATCGCAGTTCATAATTTTACCTGCCCTGACCTTTATGCTGGTGATCTTGCTCAACCCACCACCCTCCGTGGCTATGGGAATGATTCTGATTGCTGCATGCCCCGGAGGCAATATTTCCAACTTTATTTCTTCGCTTTCCAAGGCCAATGTGGCGCTTTCAGTAAGTCTTACGGCCGTTGCCACGCTTTCGGCCACGCTTATGACTCCTTTAAACTTTGCGCTCTGGGGCGGAATGTATGTGAGGTATTCTACCAGGGCCATGCACCTGAATATTCCTATTGAAATCGACTTTTTCCAAATGGCCCAGACGGTATTCATTTTGCTGGGCATCCCGCTATTGCTCGGAATGTATGTGGGCAACCGCTGGCCGGAATTCACCAAAAAATACCTGAAACGGATCAAGATTGCTTCGGTGGTGCTTTACCTGAGTTTTATTTTTGGGGCGCTTTACGCGAACCTGGAGTACTTTGCCGGGAGTATCCTTCCCATAGGCATCCTGGTATTCCTGCTTAATGTTCAAACCCTTTCTTCGGGATACCTGGTGGGACTTATTGGCAGGGTTTCGAGGCCCGATCGCAGGACCCTCAGTATTGAGACCGGCATTCAGAATTCCGGTCTGGCGCTGATCCTGATCTTCAATCCCAAGCTATTTAACGGAAATGGCGGTATGGCCTTTATGGCGGCCTGGTGGGGCATCTGGCAAATGATCAGCGGATTGGTGCTGGCTGCCATTCTTTCCAGAATCAGCATATCGGAAGTAAAGGAAGCCCAAGTGCCGGTGAGCACCAATGAATAAAAAGAGCCCTGTCAGATTCTGACCGGAATACCTTTGGTTTTCAGATACGCCTTTATCTCGGCAATGCTTAGTACCCCGTAATGGAAGATGCCTGCGGCCAAGGCCGCATCAGCCTTGCCGGCGGTGAAAACTTCTTCAAAGTGTTCTGGCTTACCTGCTCCCCCTGAAGCTATCACGGGTATGCTTATGCTTTCCGAAACCTGCCGGGTAATATCGAGGGCAAATCCCTGTCGGGTACCATCTGAGGTGAAGGAGGTCAGCAATATTTCGCCTGCCCCACGGTCAAAGCATTCCCTGGCCCAGGGCACTGCAAAAAGCCCGGTAGTTCTTGTACCTGCATGGCTCACTATTTCCCAGCCTTTTGACGTAAGGCGCGTATCCACAGCCACCACCACGCACTGCGATCCGAACTGATTGGCCAGCTCCGAGATAAGACCCGGATTCACAATAGCCGAAGTGTTGATGGAGACCTTATCGGCCCCGGCTGCCAGCAAGGCTTCCACCTGTGTGGCGCTGCCGATGCCACCCCCCACGGTAAACGGAATGCTGATGGCGCGTGCGACGTCCTTTACGATCTGCACAAAGGTTTCACGACCTTCGAGCGTGGCGGTGATGTCGAGCAGGGTCAACTCATCGGCCCCTTTGGCAGAATAAATGGCCGCCAGTTCCACCGGATCGCCCGCATCCTGCAGGTCCTGAAAATTAACACCCTTCACGGTGCGCCCGTTTTTTATATCGAGACAGGGAATGATACGCTTCGTCAACATTGAATGAAAAAATTTAAAATAAAAAGTGAAAAAATTTTAAGTCCGAGGTCCGAGGTCCGAAGTCCGAAGACCAAAATGTTATGTTGTTGGTTTTGAAGTAATCATAAATCATCAATCCAAAATCATCAATCAAATCCCTGCGCTCTGAGCCAAGACTACCTACTACCGCTACCTACTACCGCTTTTTCTTGTGCTGCGAAGCACGATTTTTCCTTCATAAATCGCCTTGCCTACAATGGCGCCGTGGCAGCCGATCTGGTCTAGTTTTAGTAGTTGTTCCTGTTCTGAGACTCCGCCGCTGGCGTTGAGCCTAATGCTCGGTAATCGTGTGAGCAGGTCTTTGTAAAGCTGGTATGCCGGTTCGCCCAGGGTGCCATCACGGTCAATGTCGGTAACGGTGAAGTAGATAAAACCGGCTTCAATGAGCTGCTCAATTACAGGGAACAGCTCCAGACCTGAGTCCTGCTGCCAGCCTGAGATCTTTACCTTTTGGCCGATTACATCCACTGATGCAATCAGGCTTTCGGCGCCAAAACGGCTGATCCATTCTGGCGCGAGGTTCAGGTTCCTGATCAGCATGGTGCCTAAATTTACCTGCTTTGCACCCCGGTTCAGCACTTCGCTGATATTTTCCTGGGTGCGAATCCCTCCGCCAAAGTCAACTTTTAGCTTGGTTCCGGAACAAATCCGTTCCAAAACGTCCAGGTGCATGGGCTTTCCGGCTTTGGCTCCGCTCAGGTCCACCAGGTGCAGGTGTTCAATGCCGGCGTCTTCAAATATTCGTGCCTGCTCAAGCGGGTCGCTGTGGTAAACCTTTTTGGTGCCATAATCGCCTTTGGTTAGTCGAACGCATTGTTCGTCAATCAGGTCAATGGCGGGTATAAGTTTCATTCGCATACTCATAATTTTACAAAGTTTTCCAAAAGTTTTGCCCCGGCCGGGCCGCTTTTTTCAGGGTGAAACTGCACCCCGAAATAGTTCCCGCTAGCCACGGCCACAGAAAAGGGGATTTCATATTCGGAGCTTGCTATGGTTTCCTTCGATAATTCGGCATAATAGCCGTGCACGAAATAAAAGTGGGTGCCATTGACAATGCCTTCAAAAAGCGGGTTGTCATTGACTTCAATGCTGTTCCATCCCATGTGCGGGACTTTCTCGCTTATTTCAAAACGCTTTACGCGAAAATCAATTAGTCCCAGTCCTTTGGTGGGTCCTTCTTCCGACTCGCTGCCCATCAGCTGCATGCCCAGGCAAATGCCAAGCACCGGCCGGTAATAATCCTGCAGCAGCTTATCAAGACCCTTGCGGGAAAGGTTCTCCATGGCATGGGTGGCATGGCCCACACCGGGAAATATCAGCTTGTCGCAGTGCTCCAAGGTCTTGCGGTCGCTGGAGATCAGGCTTTTTACGCCCAGCCGGTCGAGGGCATTTTGCACCGAAGCCACATTGCCCGCTCCGTATGATATGATTCCAATGGTCATTGCTTTTCGTGATTAAATTACACCTTTTGTGGTGGGCAGCTCTGTGCCTTCCTTTCTTACTGCCATTCTCAGTGCCCTGGCGAAAGCCTTGAAAATGGCCTCGGCTTTGTGGTGCTCGTTTTCGCCCTTGGCTTTAATGTGTATGTTGGCGCCCAGGGTGTCGGCCAGCGAACGGAAAAAGTGCGGTAGTAGTTCGGTGGCCAGGTCGCCGATCTTTTCTCTTTTGAACTTGGCTTTCCAGATGAAATAGGGCCTTCCACCCAGGTCGAGCAGCGCTTTGGCCTGGCAGTCGTCCATGGGCAGCGCAAAACCATAACGGCCAATGCCGGCCTTGCTGCCCAGGGCCTGCTTCAATGCCAATCCAAGGGTAATTGCCACGTCTTCGGCGCTGTGGTGCTCGTCAATGTGCAGGTCGCCCTGGCAATTGACCGACAAGCCAACACCCGAATGCCTTGCAATCTGCTCCAGCATGTGGTTCAGAAACCCAATGCCGGTATCAATCTTTCCGTTGGTAGCATTGTCAAGGTCTACGCTAACCGTAATATCCGTTTCCGATGTTTTGCGGTTTACCGTGGCCTGTCTTTTTGGCTTCAGGAAGTGGTATATTTCTTCCCAGCTGCTGGTGCTGAGCAAAGCGTTCTCTGTGCTTTCCCGGTTAAAGAAAATTGCCTGTGCACCCAGGTTTGCGGCCAGTTGCACATCGGTTTGGCGGTCGCCGATCACATAAGATTCGGCCAGGTTATAATCGCCTGACAGGTATTTGCCAAACATACCGGTGCCGGGCTTGCGGGTAGGGAGCTTGTCTTCATCAAAAGAGCGGTCAATCAAAATGTCGGAGAAAACGATCCCTTCGCCTTCAAGGGTTTTGAGTAGCAGTTTCTGCGGACCCCAAAAGGTGTCTTCCGGAAAAGAATCCGTTCCGAGCCCGTCCTGGTTGGTGGCCATGACCAGTTCATAGTCGAGCTCTTTTGCAATGCGCCCGAGCCAGGTAAACACACCGGGAACAAACTCCAGCTTTTCGAAAGTGTCGATCTGATAGTCGGCCGGTTCCTTTATCAGCGTGCCGTCGCGGTCAATGATCAGTAATTTCTTCATTTTTAAATATTTTCAAGTTCTTTAAGTGCTTCGAGCAAGGTTTGGTTTTCGGTTTGGGTGCCAACGGTAATACGCAGGCAGCCTTCGCAGCCGGGCTGTTTGCTGCGGTCGCGCACAATGATGCCCTTCGCGGCAAGGTAGCGGTAAATTTTCTCGCTTTCGCGGAACTTTACCAGCAGAAAGTTAGCGGCCGATGGGAATACCTTTTCCACGAAAGTGAAACCTGAAAGGCTATTGATTAAAAGGCTCCGCTGGCTGATGATTTCACCGACCCGCTCTTTCATGTCAATTTCCAGGTCCAGGGCCGCGCTGGCCATTTCTAGGGAGGGCTTGCCAATGTTGTAAGGGAACTTCACCCGGTTCATTACTCGAATGATCTCTGGCGAGGCAAAGGCCAGCCCTATGCGGGCACCGGCAAGCCCCCAGGCCTTGGAGAGGGTCTGCAGCACCACCAGGTTGGGATACTTTTCAATCCATGGCAGCAACGACTGTTCGGGGCAAAAATCAACATAGGCTTCATCAACCACCACAATACCTTTTGAGGCTTCAATAACGCGCCTGATGGTTTCAGGGCTTTGCACAGTGCCCGAAGGGTTGTTGGGGTTGCAGATAAAGGTGAGTTTGGGGTTATCCTTGTTTTTCTCATCAAAGTCAGGCAGGTTGATGCCGAAGGATTCATCGAGCAATGATTCAACCACCTGCACATCGTTTACTGCGGCGCACACGCCATACATGCCATAGGTAGGAGGGAAGACCAGCGTCTTGTCCTTGCCGGGAATGCAAAATATGCGGAAAAGCAGGTCAACGGCCTCGTCGCTGCCGTTGCCAATGAATATGCGGTTTGGCAGAACCCCTTTTATTTGGCTGATCTTTTCTTTCAGCTCAGGTTGCAAGGGTTGGGGGTAGCGGTTCATACCGGCCGCAATCCCGGGCAGGACTTCAGGACTTTCGTTGGCGTCGAGCCAAACGGAAGCCTCTCCTTCAAACTCGTCGCGTGCCGAGGAGTAAGGCTTCATGTTGCGTATATTGGGTCGAATCAGGTTTTCGATCATGGCTTTGCTTGCATTAAACAGGATTCTTTCTTGCTTCAATCGCCCTGGCGTGGGCTTCGAGGCCTTCGGCGCGGGCCAGCGTGGTGGTGGCTGAGGCCAGGCGGTCGAGCCCTTCGGGCGTGGCTTCCTGGAAAGTGATGGTTTTCATAAAACTCAGCAGGTTTACTCCGCTCCAACTGCGTGCCGAGCCCGCCGTGGGCAGGGTGTGGTTGGTGCCGCTGCTGTAGTCGCCCAGCGACTCGGGGGTGTAATGCCCCAGAAAAACCGATCCGGCGTTTTCGACCTTGGCCTTGATAGCCGCCGGGTTTTCAACTGCCAGTATCAGGTGCTCGGGTGCATAGGCGTTGCTGATCTCCATGGCTTCTGCAAGGTCTGTTACCAGGATGGCGGTGCTGTTTTCAAGGCAGCTGGCTGCAATATCCCGGCGCGGCAGGGTGGAAACTTGCTGCTGCACTTCCTTTAATGTGGCTTCCAGTATTTTCTCGCTGGTGGTGATTAATACCACCTGGCTGTCGGCACCGTGCTCTGCCTGCGAGAGCAGGTCGGCCGCAACAAAGGCCGGGTTTGCGCTTTCGTCGGCTATCACCAGCACCTCCGATGGTCCGGCGGGCATGTCGATGGCAATGCCCATGGCGCTGAGTTGCATCTTGGCCTCGGTGACGTATCGGTTTCCCGGTCCGAAGATTTTATCCACCCTTGGAACGCTCTCTGTGCCGAAGGCCATGGCTGCGATGGCCTGTGCGCCTCCCAGCCTGAACACCCGGGCATTGAACAGGCCCAAGGTGTAAAGCAGCTCCGGGCCAGGCTCGGGCGGGGTGCAAATGACCAGCTCGTTACACCCTGCAACCAGTGCAGGTACGGCGAGCATCAGCACGGTGCTGAGCAGCGGTGCCGTGCCGCCTGGAATGTAAAGCCCGACCCTTTGCAGTGGCTTGAACTGCATGCTGCAATAAACGCCGGGCTGGGTTACCAGGCTGATGTCTTCGGGGCGCTGGGCAGCATGAAACCTCTCAATGTTCTGACGGGCAAGTTCTATGGCGTCTTTTAGCTCGCGGCTCACCAAGCTTGCCGCATCTTTCATTTCAGCTGCGGGAATCTCGAGGCTTTCGCCGGAGAAACGGTCCAGTTCGCGGCTCAGCTTTTTCAGCGATTGATCGCCGCCGGCTCGCACCTGGCTGATGATATCCTGCACACGCTTGCGCAGTTGCGGGTCATCCAGCATGGGCCGCTCAAGGGCTTTCTCCAGTTGTTCTTTTACGGGATATTTTAATGTTCTCATCTGCTTAGATTCTTTCTGTTTTTTTGTGGCAGGCCAGGTTTATTTTTTTGGTTGCAAAGCCAGGCTGTGTCTCTGGGCCAGCACCCTGCCCACATCGCCCAGCTTCAGGTTGCGGGCGGCAAGCAGCACCTGCAGGTGGTACATTAGGTCGGCGGCTTCGTCGAGGAAGCGGTCCGTATCAGGATTGTCGGCTTCCATGGCCAGTTCCACGGCCTCTTCGCCTACCTTTTTGGCTGCCTTGCGGGGACCTCCGGCCAGCAGGCGGGCGGTATAGCTCTCTTTCTCGCCAGCATCGCGGCGCGATTCGATCACCGCTTCCAGCTTTTGCAGGAATTCAATCCCCGGCTGGTTCTTTTCGTTGAAGCAGGTATCGGCCCCGGTGTGGCAAACGGGTCCATCAGCCAGAGCTTTGATCAGCAGGGTGTCATTGTCGCAGTCGGTCAAAATTTCTTTTACCCTGAGAAAGTTCCCGGAGGTTTCTCCCTTGGTCCAGAGCTGGTTGCGGCTGCGGCTGAAAAAAGTTACCAGCCCGCTTGCAAGGGTCTTGTCATAAGCCTCCGGGTTCATAAAACCCAGCATAAGCACTTTGTCGGTCACAGCATCCTGCACCACAGCCGGAAGAAGGCCAGAGAGTTTTTCAAAGTTTGGAGGAAGTGTTGTCATAGTTGTCAAATAGGTTTGGGGGTTTGAGGTTCGGGGTTTGAGGTTTAAAGTTTAAAGTTCAAAGTTCAAGGTTCGGAGTTTGGGGTTTTAACTCCCCCTTTGGAGGGGGTTGGGGGGAGGTTTTTTTTATACTTCGGACTTCTGTCTTCCGACTCCGGACTTCTTTTTTAATTTACAACACCATCTTCTCTATCGGCACCACCAGAATGCCTTCTGCGCCGGCTTCCTTCAGATTGTCGATCACTTCCCAGAAGTCGTCTTCGCTGACCACGGAGTGCAGGGAGCACCAGCCTTTTTGTGCCAAAGGCAAAATGGTAGGGCTTTTCATGCCGGGGATCAGCGAAATGATGCGGTCGAGTTTTTCTTCAGGGGCGTTGAGCAAAATGTACTTGTTGCGGCGGGCTTTCTGAACGGCTTCCATGCGGAAGGTCAGCTTATCAAGCAGGGCTTGTTTTTCTGCCGAAAGGCGCGGATTGGAAATCAGCACCGCCTCGCTTTGCATGATCACTTCCACCTCCTTTAGGCCGTTGCTAAGCAGGGTGCCTCCGCTACTTACGATCTCGAAAATGGCGTCGGCCAGCCCGATGCCCGGGGCGATCTCAACAGAGCCGCTGATGGGGTGTATCTCGGCATTGATCTTGTTTTCCGCAAGGAAATCTTCGAGTATGGCGGGGTAGGAGGTGGCAATGCGCTTGCCTTGCAGATAGCTGCGGCCGGTATATTCGGCATTTCGGGGTAAAGCCACCGACAGGCGACAGCGCGAAAAGCCAAGATTGCGGATCACCTTCACCTCTTTCTTCTTTTCGAGCACTTCGTTCATGCCCAGGATGCCGATATCGGCCACGCCATCAGCCACGTATTGCGGAATGTCGTCGTCGCGAAGCAACAATATTTCGAGCGGAAAACCTTCGGCCACGGCCTTAAACTGGTTGCTGCCGTTGCCAACCTTTATTCCGCAAAGTTTCAGCAGGTCTTTCGAACCGTCGCTCAGGCGACCGCTTTTTTGAATTGCAAGTGTCAGTTTCTGTGTATTCATTGTATGTAATTTTCTTTTTAGTTTAGGATTGCATAAAAAAAGCCCGGGGAATTACCTTTGAATGGCAGCTCCCCGGGCTAATGGTTAAATAGTATCTTATGCTATCAACCTATACCAATTGCGGAACACCACTCGCGTGATTGTGAATGGTGATGATGATGCAGCATGGTATTGATTGAAAAGTTCATGTTTCTTTTTTTATTCTAACAGTTTGCAAAGGAAATTGTTTTTCGGTTTAAAAACAAATTTTTATTTTTTTGGTACCATTTAAAAAAGCAGTGGCAAAATGGCAAGGCTAAAGCCCGGGGTTACTATTTTAATTTTCTTTTAAATATCCAGACAACCAAAGGATTTTTATTAACCCCAGCTTTTAAGCTGGGGACCTGAACTAGATTAACTTTGGGCTTTAGCCCTGCTATTGGGAGCAATCATGTATTTCTGAAGGTTTCCCAGAAATAAGCTTGGATAAAAAATGAACAATCTACCTGAAAACATCATATATTTATTGTAGGATTGTTAATATAGTAAGAAAAATCATTGAAATATGCCAGATCGCAGCGATAATAAGGAAGTAAAAAAGTGGTACGCCATTGAAGCCGAAGAGGTGCTGAAAGAATTTGAAGTGGATGCTGAAAAGGGCCTCAGCGGCGAGGAGGCAAAAAAACGCCTTGAGCAATACGGCCGCAATGAACTGCCCAAGGGCAAGAAACAGCCCTGGTGGATGCGGCTGTTGCTGCAATTTCACAATACCCTGATCTATGTGCTGATTGCCGCTGCAGTTATTACGGCACTCATGGACCACTGGGTTGACACCTGGGTAATCCTTGCGGTGATCATAATCAATGCCCTGATCGGTTTCATACAGGAGGGCAAGGCAGAGCAGGCACTTGAGAGCATTCGCGAAATGCTTTCGCTGGAGGCCGTGGTGATTCGCGACGGCAAAAAGCAAACAGTGGAAGCGGAAGAGTTGGTGCCCGGCGATATCGTAATACTGAAGTCGGGCGACAAGATCCCGGCCGACATCCGCCTGGTAAAAAGCAAGGACTTGCGCCTGGAAGAATCGCCCCTTACGGGAGAATCAACTGCCGTTGACAAGGATATTGAGCCGGTGAAAGAGGGCGCCATAGTGGGTGATCAGACCTCCATGGCCTTTTCGGGCACGGTGGTGACCTACGGCAAGGCTACCGGGGTGGTGGTTGCAACCGCCGCCGATACTGAACTTGGAAAGATCAACCAGATGATCTCCGAGGTAGAGAAGATCACCACGCCATTGCTGCAGCAGATCGAAAAATTTGGCAAGTGGCTTTCGCTGATTATTTTGGTCATTACCGCCGGGTTCTTTGCCTTTGGGTATTTCTTCCGCGATTATTCGCTCGATGAACTCTTCCTGGCGGCCATTGGCTTGGTGGTGGCTTCCATCCCCGAAGGACTTCCGGCCATTATGACCATTACCCTGGCCATAGGGGTGCAGCGCATGGCTGCGCGCAATGCCATTGTCCGACGGCTGCCTTCGGTGGAAACACTGGGCGCGGTGAATGTGATCTGCTCGGATAAAACGGGCACCCTCACGCGCAACGAGATGACCGCCAAGACCATTATCACGGCCGACAAGGATTACCACGTGGAAGGTACCGGTTATGCACCAGAGGGTAAGATTCTTCAAGACGACAAGCAAGTTGAACCCGAAGATGATAAGGTGCTGATGCAACTGCTAAGGGCCGCACGCGTTTGCAACAATGCCGAGATTGGGAAGGAAGAAGGCAAGTGGAAGCTCACCGGTGCACCCACTGAAGGGGCCTTGCTTACGCTCAGTTACAAAGCCGGCTTAAAAGACTTTAAGCCCGAGCGCCTCGATAGCATTCCCTTTGAGTCGGACCACAAATATATGGCTACCCTCAACAAAGTTGATGACGAGGTCTTTGTCTTTATGTCGGGTGCTCCCGAGCGGGTCATGGAGTTTTGCTCCAAGCAACACACCGCCGATGGTGGTGAAGACCTCGACCAGGATTTCTGGGAAAAGAAAATTGAGGAGGTGGCTGCTAACGGTCAGCGAATGCTTGGACTGGCGTATAGCAAAACCGAATCTGATCGTACGGAGATCGACAAGGAATCATGTGAAAAGCAGAAGATCTTTTTGGGCGTGGTGGGTATTATTGACCCGCCCCGCGATGAGGTGATTGAGGCCATCAAGGAATGCAAGGAAGCCGGTGTTACGGTAAAAATGATCACCGGCGATCATGCCATCACGGCAAAAGCCATTGGCAAGGAAATTGGCATCGGCGACGGCGAAAAGGTAATGACCGGCCAGGAACTGGAAGAAATGAGTGATGAGAAAATGCGCGAAGTGGTTATGGAGTATGATGTGTATGCGCGTACCACCCCCGAGCACAAGTTGAGGCTGGTAACGGCACTGCAGGCAAACGGCCAACTTGCCGCCATGACCGGCGATGGGGTAAACGATGCTCCTGCCCTGAAAAAGGCCAATATCGGCATTGCCATGGGAATAAAGGGAACCGAGGTGACTAAGGACGCTTCAGAAATGGTGCTGGCCGACGATAATTTCGCTACCATAGTAAATGCCATTGAAGAAGGCCGCACCGTTTACGACAACATACGCAAGGCGCTGTTATTCATTTTACCTACCAACGGGGCCGAAGCCCTGGTGCTGATGGCTGCCATATTGCTGGGCATATTGATGCCCATTACCCCGGCACAGATTCTCTGGGTCAACATGGTCACTGCCGTGACCCTTGCCCTGGCCCTCTCTTTCGAGCCCATGGAGGAAAAGGTGATGGAGCGCCCTCCAAGGAAATCGGATGAACCCATTCTCGGCAAATTGTTTATCTGGCGCATTGCCTTCGTGTCGCTTCTCATTGGCGGCCTCACACTGGCCATGTTCAAATTAATGATCAGCAACGGCCTGGAAGAAAATGTCGCCAGGACAATAGCTGTTAATACCTTGGTGGCAGGGCAGCTATTCTATCTGTTCAACTGCCGCAAGATCAAGCAACCCAGTCTTGGCAAGGGCTTTTTCAACAACAAAATTGCCTTTATCGCAGCCGGAGGGCTGATTTTATTGCAAATGGTTTTCGTTTACGCTCCGTTTATGAATACCTTCTTCGACACTGCTCCTATAAGCGCAAGCTATTGGCTTTATCCATTAGCCGCCGGTTTTGCAGTGTTTGTGATTGTGGAACTGGAAAAATTCCTGATCAATAGGTTTGGGAAAAGTTAAGAAAAGGTTCATATTTGACATTATTTTTGCCCATGCAAAATCCCAAATCCATTAAAAAATACCTTGCCCTGCGCGAGGAGCTGGATGCACATTGCGCCAGTCTGGATAAGCTTCATGCGCAGCATTTGAAATGCCGTGAGGGCTGCGACCAATGCTGTATGGATTTTGGCATTTTCCCGGTAGAATATTTTGCCATTAAGGAGCAGGCAGGTCCGGACCTGAAGAAAGGGCAGCAGCCTGCATCCGATACGGCTTGCCCTTTTCTGGTCAATCACCGTTGCGTGATCTATGTCGCCCGCCCCATGATTTGCCGCACCCAGGGGCTTCCGCTGCTATTTATGGGTGAGGAAGGTTGGGAACTATCGGCCTGCGAACTGAACTTCACTGGCTTTGATTTCGAAAAATTCACCCCAAAAAACACCTTCCCGCAGGACAAATACAACAGCCGGCTATACCTGATCAACAAGGAGTTTATTGAAGCTCTTCCGGGGAAGCCCTACAAGCCGCTGGAGCTGATACCGCTGAGGAGGCTTTTGGAAGAAAAATAGGTTTGGGGTTCAAGCCTGTCCGTCGGCAGTCAGGGTTTAAGGTTTGAGGTTCAAAGTTCAAGGCTGTGTCCGCTCACCAGCGGATTTAAGGTTCAAGCCTGCCCGTCGGCGTAGTAGGGTTCCGTCTTCGGACTTCGGACTTCCGACTATCATTCCCGTTTTCATTTTCCTTTGTTTGGATCTTTTAAACTCTCCCGGAAAACAGCCTGCCTGCCTTGGCCATCAAGCGATTCATTCTGCCAATCCATTTCGAACCGTTCGAAAGTTTCACTGGCTCTTCATCAATGTTGGGCTGGTACATTTTTTCAAAAAGCTTAATTAGATTTTTTCCCACCAAACCCCTTATGGGGATCCTGGCCATCATGCCGTACATGGCGGCATTGCCTTTGGCTTCGGCTTTTGGATTGGCCAGGGCAAATTCAAGGGCATCTCTTACATCCTGCATGTAATTTTCAATGGCTGGCAAGTTGCTGGGCAGCACCGTAAGGTGAATGCAGGCAGGCATTTGCTGACGGTCGACCAGCCAGCCACGGTCTTCCAGAAAATCGGCAATCACAAAAATATCGGGTTTGTTCCCCTTGGTCCGGTAAGCCAATAGGTTAAGTTTTGGTTCTCCTATCAGTTCAATCTCCGGCAGGGATTCAAAAAATGCCTGCAGCCGTTTTTTCCCTTCAATCAGCTTACGTGTATTTTCAATGTATCCTTCCTGCCCCAGGTGCTGAATGGTTGCCCAAGCGGCGGCTATGGCCCCGCCCGGACGTGTTCCAAGTATGGTTGGCGAAACATACACTCCGCCGCGAAACTCGGTGGAAATGAAGAACTGGTTTCGCAGGTACTCCATGCTGCGATACATGATCAGCGAAGCACCTTTGGCACTGAAACCGAATTTGTGGATGTCGAGTGAAATAGAGGTTACACCCGGCACACGAAAATCCCATGGAGTATTCCAGTAACCCAGCTTCTCGGCCCAGGGCAGGATAAAACCTCCCACACAGGCATCCACGTGCAATGGAAGCTGGTGATTTAAAGTAAGCTTGGCCACTTCTTCAATCGGATCGACAATGCCATATGGATAGCTGGGAGCCCCCACCACAACAACCAGGGTCTGCTGACCGATCATTCGGCTGAGGGCGTTAATATCAATTTCGGCATTTTCATTTACAGGTACCCTCACCAGCTTCAATCCCAGAAAATGGGCTGCTTTTTCAAAGGCCGGATGCACTGTGGCTGTGGCCAGTACCTCATTTCTATGATTGCCCTTGTTTTTATTGCGGGCCCAATCCCTGTAGGTGGCCATGGCCAGGATAATGCTTTCAGTACCGCCTGAACTCAAGGTGCCAACAGCATCGGGTTTATTCAGCATTGCCGCAACCATCGAAAGGATCTCGCTTTCCATCTGCTTGAGGCTGGGAAAAGCAAAGGCATTCAGGTAGTTTTCTGAAAAATAGGTGGTATAAGCCCTTTGAAGCAGGTCTTGATGCTCGTCGCTCAAATAATAGACAAGGCTCCAGGTTCGGCCCTCCTTCCAGTGTATGTCTTCTCCTTGGCGCTTTTCGAGTTCATTCAGAATGGCTGAGGGCTCCCGGCCCTTTTCGGGTATTTCCAGGGTTTTCATGGCAGAAAAATTGGGTTGCCCTAATACCAGGGCCGGACGGGAGGTAATCGACTTCTAAATTTATGACATTTAATTGAATAAAATGGCGTTTAAAATAAGTTTTTAAACAATTGTTTTTTTATTTTTTGGGTTGTGTAAGAAATACCACTAACCTGCCCGCCGGTTTACCCGCCGGAGGAGGGCAGGCAGGAACACCATGTCGGTGCCTGAAATAAGTTGACCGTTTTGCGGGATAAAATTTATTTAAAAGTGGCAAAACGAGATCAATTTAGTTTAACCTTAGCCGAGCGTCGCTGGCGAACTTTTAGCGACACATTCAAGCGTGAAAAGGTTCATCAGATAGAACTTGGTTTGATTAGGTTATCAGAGGTAAGCGAGCAGTATAATGTTTCATATACTGCAATTTACCGGTGGCTTCGTAAATTTGGAGTACACAAAGAAACACCCGAACGCATAATCGTTGAAACCATGAGGGACACCAGGGCTTTACGCTAGTTGAAAGAGCGCATTGCAGAGCTGGAGCGTCTTGTAGGCCAGAAGCAGATTGAGATTGATTTTTATCAAAAGATGATTGACCTGACACAGGAGCATTACGGGATAGAAATAAAAAAAACTATTCTACCCAACCTTTCTATACTTCTGGCTCAGACGAGAAGAATACTCCTTCAGGATGAACAAGTTATTCAGTGCCATGGGTATTTGTAAACAAAGTTTTCATCAATACCACAACCGCTTGCTTTTGAGGTTGCAAGAAGAAGCCTATGTGGTTAAGTTGATTAATGAAATCCGGCGGGATTATCCTACTATGGGTTGCAGGGATATGTATTTTAAGCTTGCCCCCAGCAGCCTTGGCAGGGATGCTTTCGAGGAGCTTTGCCGTCAGCAAGGTTTTATGGTTAAACGCACCAGGAGCTTCAGGCCAATCACTGACAGCCGAGGGGTAATCAGGTATGATAACCTGACAAATGAACTGAAGTTGACCACTGCTGACCAGCTATGGTTTAGCGATATTGCCTGCTTTGAAGTGGACAATCGGTTTTACTACCTGACTTTTATAATACATGCCTTTATTAGGCGCATTTTAGGATACAGTGCATCGAGTCGTCTTTTTACGGAAGAAACTACCCTTGCGGCTTTAAAGATGGCCAAAAGACCCGAAACAAGGACAAATACCAGGGGTTAATATTTCACTCAGATGGAGGTGGTCAATACTATGACAAGGCTTTCCTTGAGTTAAACAAGAAACTTGAGATAAATAACAGTATGTGCAAATATGCCTGGGAAAATCCTTTTGCAGAAAGAATAAACGGGGTCATAAAAAACAACTATCTGAAACACTGGGAAATCAAGACTTTTTCGCAATTAATAGAACGTGTTTACCGTGCTGTTAAACTTTACAACCACGAAAAACCCCACAAAAGTTTAAAGAGGTTAACCCCAATTGGTTTTGAAAAAAGTATCTTTGAATCAGGGAAACAATCCTCAGGTTCAAATATCGCTCTGGAATAAGAAAAAAAGTAATCTTGAACATTGCCAAATAACGGTCAACGTTATTTAGGCATTTACCAACTTTGAACATTGAACTTTGAACCTTAAACCCCAAACCTTTATGAAAGTATTATTAACTGGCGCAACCGGATACATTGGAAAAAGGTTATTACCCGTTTTGGTTAATAATGGCTATTATGTGGTTTGTTGTGTGAGGGATAGGAGTAAATTTCATTACGAGGAATTATTAAAAGGAAAAATTGAAGTTATAGAAGTTGATTTAAACAAGGCCGAAACACTCAGTAATATTCCGAGAGATATTGATTTCGCATATTATCTGGTGCATTCCATGTCGACTTCAAAAAACTACGATGAACTGGAGAAAAACTCAGCTATCAACTTCAGGGAAGAACTCAATAAAACGACTGCAAAACAAGTAATTTACCTGAGTGGTATTGTAAATTCTGAAACACTTTCCAAGCACCTAAATTCCAGGAAAAACGTTGAACTGGAATTAAGCAAAGGGAATTACGCACTTTCAACCGTTCGGGCAGGAATAATAATAGGGTCAGGCAGTGCTTCTTTTGAGATCATTCGTGACCTGGTGGAAAAATTACCCATAATGATAGCCCCGAAATGGTTAAGAACCAAATGTCAGCCCATCGGGATTTCGGATGTAATAAAAATATTAACGGGCGTTCTGAATAACGAAAAGACATTCAACAATAGCTATGATATTGCCGGTAATGAGATTCTTACCTACAAAGAGATGCTGCTGGAGTTTGCCGCTGTGCGCGGATTGAAAAGATATATCTGGACGGTGCCGGTGATGACTCCCAAGATATCTTCTTATTGGTTGTATTTTATTACTTCCACCTCCTACAAACTTGCCACTTCCCTGGTCGACAGCATGAAAGTGGAGGTTATAGCCAGAAATGATGAGTTAAATAAATTGCTTAACATAGATCCATTGTCATTTAAAGAATGTGTAAGTCAGGCATTTAAGAAAATAGAACAGAATGAGATCGTTTCAAGCTGGAAAGATTCAACCATTAGCGGTAGGTTGGATTTTAAAATCTCTGATTATATAAAGGTTCCTGAGTTTGGGTGTTATAAGGACATCCGCACAAGGCCCGTTTCAGACGCCGATGCATGCATTGAAAAAATTTGGCGGATTGGCGGTAAAACGGGTTGGTATTATGCCAACTGGCTCTGGAAATTGAGGGGGTTTATTGACAAGGTTTTTGGGGGTGTAGGCTTAAGGCGCGGCAGAACGAATATTAACGACATTCGGGCTGGTGACACCCTGGATTTCTGGCGGGTGCTCTTTGCCAGCAAAGCAGAAATGCGCTTATTGCTATTTGCGGAAATGAAATTACCCGGCGAAGCCTGGCTGGAGTTCCAAATAAAGGATAATCAGCTTATTCAAACCGCAACCTTTCGTCCCAAGGGGTTATTCGGAAGAATTTACTGGTATTCTGTGCTGCCATTGCACGGAATCATTTTCATAGGGATGATAAATAGAATTGCAGAACGTTCCTAGGTATGTCCCTGGTGGGAAGCTGAGGTGAAACCGAAGCCCCGAAAGCTTTTGCGATTCAGGGTCCGAAGTCGGAAGTCCGAAGAATATACCTATTCACCAATTGGAACGCTGGAAGGAGGAAAATTAACTCCCGCTTTGATGCATCTATTAAGCCGCTTTGATTACCAGATATTTTTTTACCTGTAAGTTTCCCCTTTTTATATGGCTGTAGGCTTTAGCCTTTTTAAGCTCATTTTAGTTTTATGTTCAACCATAGTTTAACCGGTCTTTAACCGGTTAAAAACGGTTTAACACCGGTTCAACACCGGTTTAAGTAAAAATTTGGTATGGAAAAGCAAAGGTGCCAGAGATGGCCAGGTCAAAAGTGGTGTGTAAGTTTCCCCGAACTTCGACCATTTAAAATTAGATTTCCCGAATATTCGGGATGAACCTCCGCGCGAAAACTGCCCCACCCAAACCTCATTGGGTAGTTCATAATCTTTTTTTGTAAGTTACTTTCGCATTTGTATGGCCCTGAACGGGGCCTGCATAATGCCTTTTGAGCCCAGCCCGTTGAATTTGGCCAGTTGGGGTATTGCCTTCTGTACCTCAATAGCAACAAAATTTGTTTATGTTAATATTGTTCCTGATATCGGGGTATCCGGAATTAAAAAGTGTGAATAATGTAAATCTTTTTTGCAATTGTATAACATCCTTTTTTCTAATGGAGATTATTTTTATGGTAAGTCATTCACAACAAAAAATTCTTCCTGAGTATGTGTTCTTCGTTCCCCTCTGAAATGATGATAATACATACGAATATCCTGTCTGTCGTTAGGCAGGCAACTGACTTATTAAAACAAATAATGAACAGATGAAAAGAACAGAAAATAAGGTTGTCATAGTAACAGGTGGTGCTTTGGGAATAGGACGCGAAACCTGTATTTTACTGGCAAAAGAAGGTGCAAAAGTAGCAATAGCCGATATCCTTGGTAAAGAAGGCAAAAAACTGGCTGAAGATATCAACCATTCAGGTGGCGTGGCAAAATTCTGGCACCTTGATGTAACCGATGAAAAAGAGGTTGAAAAAGTTTATGCTGAAGTTGCCAAAGAATTTGGAAGACTTGATGCAACTGTTAATAATGCAGGAATTGCAGGTGCTGACAAGCCAACGCATGAGTTAACCGAAAAAGAATGGGATATGGTGATGAACGTGAACGTAAAAGGCGTTTTCTTTTGCACTAAACATGCCATTGCTCATATGAAGAAATCGGGTGGCGGGAGTATTGTTAACCTTTCCTCAATCTATGGTTTGGTTGGAGCCGGAGATATTCCGACATATCACGCCTCAAAAGGCGCAGTAAGGTTGATGTCGAAAAATGATGCAATAATTTATGCAAAAGACAACATAAGGGTGAACTCTGTTCATCCGGGATTTATTTGGACACCCCTGGTGGAAGATTTGGGAAAAAATATTCCCGGGTTCAGAAAGAAACTTGATAGCCTGCATCCTATTGGGCATATTGGCGAACCCATTGATATTGCCTATGGAATACTTTACCTGGTATCTGACGAATCAAAGTTTGTTACAGGAAGTGAGTTGGTTATTGATGGGGGATATACCTGCAAGTAAACCAGGTAAAATCATTTTGTAAAAAGAAGCGCCTGGACGAGAGCTTTCGGGAGTTCTCAAAATGAGTGAAGAATGCAAGTTTTTCCTGAAAAAGTGTAACAAATTCGTTTGAGTTGCAGCCTAACTTTGTCATATATCAGGGTATTCACCTGAATAAATTTCAATGCATTATGCGTATCATTTTTTAATGGGACCATTAATGCAATTGTTTGTTAACCGTAATTAATGTAAAATCTAAAACTTGGAAATCATGGCAGTACTAAAAGTAATTGAATTGCTCGCTTCTTCAGATAAAAGTTGGGAAGATGCAATAAGAAATGCAATAAAAACAGCTGGTAAAACAGTAAAAGGTATTCGTTCGGTTTATGTAAAAGAACAGAGCGCAAAAGTTAAAGACAATGAGGTGGTTGATTTCAGGGTTATTGTAAAGATCTCCTTTGATGTATTAAATTAAAACGAGCTGTTTTATTTTTTTCCAAATACAATCAAAATAAGCAGGAGGAATTTTTATGTTCCCAATTGGTGATGATAATTCGGCACGCAAATCTTTTCCATTTGTTACGTATGTCCTGATCGCTCTTAATGTCCTGTTTTTTTTTATTGAGCTGGGCGGAGGTGAGGATTTTATTGTAAAATGGGCCTTTGTTCCCAGTCGTTTCCTTGCCAATCCTGTCGGAGATTTTCCAACACTCTTTACCTCCATGTTTATGCATGCCGGATGGATGCATCTGGGAGGCAACATGCTTTACCTGTGGATTTTTGGTGACAATGTAGAAGATCGTTTCGGACATGTTCAGTTCATAATATTCTATTTGCTTTGCGGACTTGCAGCCACTTTTGCACAACTGGCCGTTAGCGCCGGATCAGATATTCCAAACCTGGGGGCTTCAGGGGCCATTGCCGGCGTTCTAGGTGCTTACATTCTGCTTTTCCCAAAGGGAAAGGTAAAGGTATTGCTGGGGCAAAGGATTACTCAGGTGCCAGCACTGTTGGCTATTGGGATTTGGATCGCGCTGCAGCTATTTAGTGGTATAGGCTCTATTGAAAGCGCAGGTGAAACGGGTGGTGTAGCTTATATGGCGCATATTGGCGGGTTTGCAGCGGGTTTTTTACTGACCTTTTTGTTTCGCAGAATTGGGAAATCCCAGGTAGCAGGAGGCTAAGGCTCCATTCAAATACAGACCTTGGCTCCAATGGTGAGCTTCTGAATTATGAAACGCAACAACATCACTTGTTATCAATTTCTGTAAGCAGCTTTCGCATTTGCATGGCCCTGAACGGGGCTTGCATAACGCCTTTTGAGCCCAGGCCGTTGAAAATGGCCAGTTGCTTGTGGCGGGGATGAAGGCCCATTATTGGCTGGCGGTCGCGGGCCACAGGCCTTATGCCTGCCCAGTGATCGACCAGCTCGTAAGGTACGGTAATGATTTTCTCAAGCTTTTCCGTGATCTCCGCCAGGCCGGCAGGGGAGGGCTCGTTGTCGACCGGGTTGCGGCTGTAAGTGGCGCCTACCCTGAAGCGGCCCATGCCCAGGGGCAGCAGGAATACTTCACCCCGTATTATGAAGCGTTCATCAAGCTTTGGAGCCAATATTTCTATGACCTCGCCCTTGTTTATCGTAAGTCCGGCCTGCTCAAACCATGGGTTGGACATTCCCGCCGGCCCCTCGCAAAATACAATGGTTTGGGCTTCTGCAAAGCCTTCGATCACCACCTTTCCGGGTTCGAGCCGGATGCTTTCATAATCCAGTTTTTCAGGTATCAGCAGGTTTTTCTCACCGAGCCAGCGAGCCATGCCGTAAATTAGTCCGGATACTTCAAGGAAGCCAGAATGGCCGGCTATCACCCCTGCCAGTCCGTTTTTAAGCCCTTTTATTTCCCCGGAAGGGATTATGGCCTGAACATAGGGCTTAAGGGCTCCTTCCATTGCCATTTCCCAATGGGGTGCTTCTTCGATGGAGATCAGCTTTGCTGAAGGAATTTCGTGCAGCAGCTTAACCTCCAGTTCGTTTTCAAGGGCTGTATAAGCCGCTTTCATTGCCGGCAGCATTTCATCTGCGCCTTCGGCTGCACGTATTTTACGGGCCACCAGCGGATGGAACAAACCAGCCGCAGCCTTGGAGGAGGTGTGCTGCTCGCCGGGGTCCATTACGCGGAAATCTATCCCGTGCTGCCAAAGCTCCCAGACCAGCAGTGAGCCTGCCAGTCCCTGCCCGACTATCAATACCTGTGTTCGGATCAAAATGTATGTTTTCTCAAAATTACCCCAAAACCTTTACTATTGAAAAGTCATAAAAGGAAATTTTGAAACAGAAAGGAGGTATTTACCTGCCGTTGCTGTAACTCCTGCCGTATCCGTTGCGGTTCCCGTTGCTCCTTTGGGAGCGGTTTTGCTGGGGCACGGCTTTGGTTACGGTATGGTTCATCAGGGGGAAAAGCAGGTTGTCCTTTTCGGGGATCTGCTGTCCTATGAGGCGCTGAATGTCGCGCAGGTACTCTTTTTCTTCTGCATCGCAAAAGGCGATGGCGGAGCCGTTGGCGCCGGCCCTGCCGGTGCGGCCAATGCGGTGCACATACGATTCGGGCATGTTGGGCAGCTCAAAGTTTATCACATGTGAGAGGTCGTCGATGTCGATGCCCCTTGCGGCGATATCCGTAGCTACAAGCACCCTGGTTTGCCTCGATTTGAAGTTGCTCAGTGCCTTCTGACGGGCATTTTGCGACTTGTTGCCGTGGATGGCCTCTGCCAGAATTCCGGCCCGGCTGAGGTCTCTGGAAACCTTGTCGGCGCCATGCTTGGTGCGGGTAAATACCAGCGCCCGGTCGATGGTGTCGCCTTTCAACACTTCGATGAGCAGGTTCTTCTTGTTTTTCTTATCCACAAAATAAACCGACTGGTTTATGGCATCCACGGTACTTGAAACCGGGGTGACCGATACCTTGGCCGGGTTCACCAGAATGGTGTCGGCCAGCTGAATAATGGCGGGCGGCATGGTAGCAGAGAAAAACAGCGACTGCCTTTTTCGTGGCAGGCGTGCGAGTACTTTTTTTACGTCGTTTACGAAACCCATGTCGAGCATGCGGTCGGCTTCATCCAGCACAAAAAACTGGATGCTGTCGAGGTTCACATGGCGCTGGTTTATCAGGTCGAGCAGGCGGCCGGGTGTGGCTACCAGTATATCCAGGCCGTTGCGCAGGGCATTCACCTGGCTGTTTTGGTTCACGCCACCAAAGATGACATGGTGCCTCAGGCTGGTATGCCGGCCGTAGGAAGCAAAGCTCTCGTCAATCTGTATGGCCAGCTCGCGGGTAGGGGTGAGGATCAGCGCTCTGATGGCGCGTTTTGCCGGGTTGGCGTTCCTTTCCTGCGAAAGCAGCTGAATCATGGGGATGGCGAAAGCCGCCGTTTTTCCGGTGCCGGTTTGGGCGCAACCCAAAATGTCTCTGCGGTTTAGCACCAATGGAATGGCCTCTGCCTGAATGGGAGTGGGAGTGGTATATCCCTCGTTTTTTACAGCCCTGAGGATGGGCTCAATTAAATTTAAATTTTCAAAAGTCATTTTAGTAAAATCATATTCAGACCGGAATAAATTATAAAGGTTCCAATTCACCGGTCTGATGAAAAAGAATGCTTTTTGTTTAAACTTTTAATGGTGGGGAATGGTATTCCGGAGGTACTGACAGCACATTGTCTGTCGCATCGACTGCCTTGGCAGCCCTTTATTAACGTTTAAACTTGCCCAATCATTCTGGGACTTTGTGCCAATGGTTTATTTTTTTGGCGTGGCAAAGATACGCATTATAAACGTGGCTTTTACATGCCCAGAAAAAAGCGGCTTTCCCGGGCCGACTTCCTGGTCTTTATCGGGCGATTATATTGAATTGAGAAAGTCGTGCAGGTCTTCTTCGGCTTTCAGGTTGAGTTTTTTCCTGAGGCGCGAACGGCTGATAAAAGCACTGGAAGGCAGTATGTTAAGGATTTCGGCAATCTCCTTTGAGTTCAAGCCAATTTTCAGATAGGCACACAAACGCAAATCGTGTATCGACAGGGAAGGAAACTGGTCTTTCAGTTTCTTGAAAAACTCCTGATGCAGCTCATCCATTTGAATTTCAAAGGTTTTGTCATCCACGCTGAGGTAGGAGTCGAGCAATCTCTGAATCTCACTCCACCTCATTTTCGACTGAGCCGGTTTGTCTTGTGCCTTTGCACATTTATCTTTCAGCTGAAGGAGCAGCCGGTTCTTGTCTTCATTTTCCTTGGCCTTGCTGGCCAGCTCAATGGTCTTGGATTTCAACTGGTCTTTGAGTTTGCTCGATTCCAGCTTAAGGCGCTCCTGCTCCAGCCGCATAATCTCCTGCTGGTATTTCTGGGCCTGCTTTCGCAGGGAATACCGCTCCTTGACAAGCATTTTTTTCTTTTGCTTCTTCAGGGTAATATTTTGCCATTTGCGAAAGAAATAGATGGCCAGGATCAATAATAAGACATAAAAAACATTGGCATACCATGAGTGGTACCATGGGCTGGCAATACTGAACGATACTTCATTGGTTTCGGTAAGCTGGCCGTTGATTTTGGCTCTTACCAGAAGCGTATAATCCCCGTATTTTAAGTTGAAGAAATTGAAATTACTATTGAGTGACCAGTTGCTCCAGTTTTCTTTGCCACTCAGCAGGTATTGATACAAAACCTCGCTTTGGTGCGGAGCCACAAATTCAATGCTCAGATTGTTAAACTTTGATGGTATTTCCGCCCCCGGGAAGAACAGGGCCTTTTCATCATTGTTGAAAGCTTCGATTTTGCGCAAAACGGGTTTGGGGTAGGCTGCTGTCTTTTCTTCCGCAAAATGGAGGTAATTCAACGCAAACCCATTGTAAACCGGAAAAAATTCGTAGTCGTGGTTAAGTGCAATTGGCTTATAAAAGCCGGGCAGCAGGCCTTCGATACCCGGCAAGGGTACTTCTGCAGTGTCGCGCGAAAAATCATTGCTGCTGGCATTATAGGTGTACTGAAATTTGCTGGTAATGAGGTGTATCCCTTCTTCATTCTGAAAAAGCCACGGGTTGCTGCCTTCAAAATCCTTTTCAGGAAAAATCACCCTTTCGAAAGGAAATAAGTTGTGGTCGAGGCGGGCCCTGATCAGACCAAAATTTGGAATGTTTACCCATAAAATATTGTCCTTTTCGATGAGGAGTTGATTGCAAGAACCCAGGATAAGCTCCATTTTTTTCATAAAAACCCAGCTGTCGTTCGACTTCTCAAAAATAGAAATCCCGTTGTAATTGCCTGCCAATAAGTAATCCTTGTAAGGGAGAATAGTCCAGACTCCCCGCTGATCATTTATTTTGCGAAGGGAATTTCCGCTTAAG
>JAWLCS010000016.1:62052-69884 GCA_041687035.1 Bacteroidales bacterium | reverse complement strand
TTGAAAATGGGATTGAATTTGATCAGAAATTTCTGGAATAATTGAATGACGGCCCCTGCGGGGCGTAATGTAATCCCTTCCTTTCCTTTTCCACAAGCTCCCGCATGTGGCTATTATAAGTCGGCTCCTTCGGAGCGTTAAAACTTTTACCGAATTCCCTTTGTCTCGCCTGAGGCGAGACCAGCCTATAGTAGCCATGGGTCGCGAAGCACCCATGGTAAGAGAGCGATCAATCAACAATGCGCCCCGGAGGGGCCGACTTTGATTAGCCCCGGGTCGTCTTTTCTTACTTCTTACACCCGGGGCGGGAGAGCGGGTCGCAAAAAAAAAGCCCCTGCAAATACAGGGGCTCCTTTTTCATTTTTAATTTTTCATTGTCTTTCCCTTGGTCCTTCAATCAGTTCGAATACGGGTGGACTGCCGGCGGCGGTGCACACGTATTCGGCTTCGAGGTAAGAGCGCGAGAAGTTGTTGTTGTAGGTCTCGAAGCCCACGATATAATGCACGTCGATGCCTCCGGTTTGTGGCACGGCATCGGGGTATTTGTGCTGCAGCAACAATATGAGGCCTTCTTCTACGATGCGGCGGAACATTTCCTCCACGGTAGCTTCGGGTCCCTGGCTGTCGAAAATGGCGCCCAGGGCTGCATCATAATAGTTGCCTTCGGCATCTTTGGCCGTCCGGCGGGCTGCCAGGCGCATGTCGAAGTTGTTGTAAAAGGCCGATGCCCCATAATAATAGCCAAAGTCGTTGTAGGTGGCGTGGGGTATGGGGTCGATCACTGCCAGGTACATATAATCTGACTGCCCCATGATGAATCGGGTGGTGGGGTCGAAGGCCCAGCCCTGCGCCCCATACACGTATTGCTCGGTGAGTTGCTCGATGTTGGAGCTGCGGTTCCATTGCAGCCCGTCAAAGGTGTAAAGCGCAATCTCGGTAAAGGCACTGCCCGAATACACGCGGTATTTCACCACTTGCTCCTGCCCTGCCACAGCCAGCGGGAATTTGTTTCTGAGCCATGCCGGCACATACAGGTCGGCCGGATAGTCGTCGGAGAAATTCTGGAAGGCCGCAATGTTGCCGCCAAACAGGGCGTAGTCGTCGGCGGTGAACTCGTATCCCACATAGGGCAGGTCTTCGATGGTTTCGAGCCATATCCACGCGCTGCCGTCGTATTGGTAAATGTCGAGGTTTTGTGTGGTAAGGCTGCCCACCCGGAAGTTGTAAATGATTTTTTCCTGGTCGCCCTGCGCAGGGCCGATGATCTGCTTGGCCAGGAAGCCGGGTAGGTTATCCTTAGCCAGGTTGTCGGGCGTAAAGGCATTGCCGGGCAGCTGCATAAAGGCATAGTCGTCAGCGGTGAGCACATACCCGAAGCCAGCCTGCTCCCATAGGGGTTCATCCATTTTGAAGCGGAAAGTCACCAGGGCGCTGCTGCCTGTGTTCAGGGCAAGGAATTTCCTTTTGAGCAGGTTGGGGATATAGTTCATGGCCGGATACTGGTCGGAAAAGGCCTGCATGGAAGCTACCTGCCCACCCATAGAGGTGTAGTCGGCGGCCACCAGGGTATATTCAATGGCCCGCTTATAGGGCGTCTGATCCATGTCGAGCTTTTCGTAAAGCTCCTTGTTGGGGTCGCATGAGGCCAACAGGAGTATGCCGAAAAGCAGGCTGATTGCTGGAAAGTATTTCATAATACAAAAGTTTTTAATTAGCACAACTTAAAACCGAAGACGTAAACTCAGACTCCATGTACGGCCAAAACCATAGTATACCGTGGCGGTATTGTAGTCGAAGGAGGCGCCATCGGTAGCATCGGCAATGTACACGGTATCGAAGAGGTTGTTGACATTGGCCACCAGGGAGGCATTAAAGTCTCCGACCCTGAAGTTATACCTGGCATTGAGGTCGAACACCTGGTATGAGGGCATTTGCCAGGCCTGCATCCCCTTTTGGGCGGCTACGGTCCGGTTTTCGACGTTGAAGTCGGCATAGAGGCGGTCGAAATGGGTGAAGTCGAGCCCCAGGAACACGCGGGGCAAGGCTTCCCAGTCGAGGCTGAGTCCGGCGGTGGTCTGGGCGGAGTTTCCAACCATCAGGTCGCCCGCATACACCTCAAAGGTGCCGATATACTCCTGTTGCTCGTTGTACATGTCGGCAATCACATCGTCGGTCCACACCCAGTCGCCCAGCGAGAACATCCCCTTAAGGGTAAGCTTGGGCAAGGGGTTGGTTACGAAGTCGATCTCCACGCCCTGGTGCAGGGCATCCAGGCCGGTGAGGTTGGCCAGCACTTGTCCCATGGTACGGGTAAGGGCCTTGTCCATCCAGTTGGTTCGATACAGGGTGAGGTTGCCCGAGAAGAACCTGCTGCGGTATCCGTAGCCCAGTTCGCCCGAGAGCACGCGTTCGTGCTTCACGCCCAGGTTAAACTCGTTGGTGTATCCAATAAAGGCATACCTGAAATAAGGTGCCCGGGTAAAAAAACCGCCATTGAGAAACACATGGTGGGCGTCGGAAATATTGTAGTTGGCGCCCCCTTTTATGCTGTAGGCATTAAAATCGAACCAGTCGGAGCGGTTATCCTGCAGATCGGTGTGCAGCTCCGGGTTGGTGCGATAAATGAAATAGTCGGTACGGCGGTATCCGGTATGGCTCGCGGTGGCCGACAGGAATGCAGAGTACTGGTCTGTTACATATTCAGCTTGTGCAAACAGGCCTGCCCACCTAACCTCGCCCAGGTCGTGGTAGCTGATCTTGTCGCCTTCGCGCAGCAGGGTATTGGCCGCCCTGTTGATGTTGCGCGAGTTGCCATTGGCTGTGACATCGAGGTAGTATTCACCCCCCAGGAGGTCATCTATTTCATAGTAATGGTATCCCTTGTAATAGCGCAGGTCGAGGCCGCCGGTAATCTGCAGGTTGTTGAAGTCGCGGTTAAGGGTCGAAAGCATGCCATACCAGTCGTGCTGGTTTACGGCATTGGCTACGATGGCTTTGGAGCCCACTTCGGAAGCGGCATTTTCGGCCATTACGGCATCGAAATCCAGATATCCGTTGGGGGTCAGCTTGGTCATCTCGTAGGGCAGGCCATCCACCGAGTTCTGGCGCAGCCAGTTGGCATTGTCGCCGTAGATACGTCGTCCGCCGCCGGCCGATTTGGAGGCATAAGCCGAAGTAGACAGGGTGGTTTTCTCGCTGATCGACCAGTAATGGTTAAGGGAGACCTGGGGCTTATGGTAGAAGTTGTAGGAAGCGGTATAGAGCTGCCCGTTCATATAACCCATGGAGGGGTTGTAGCGTCTGCCGTCGCGGTGATCGCGGTAAGTCTGTATGAGCTGGCGGGGGTAGCGCTGGTTGTGAACCTGCGGGGCCCCGAAAGCGGTCAGTGCCAGGGTATGATCCTTCGACACTTGTTTCGACACGTTGAGGAAATAAGACCAGCCTTCGTAATCCAGGCCTTCGACATAGCGGGTGCCTACCGAGCGGCTGCCAGAGAAGGTGGCGGCCCAGCCGTTGTCGAGCAATCCGGTACTCAGGGTCATGGTTTGCTTGCTGTAGCCATCGCTGCCCAGGGCGGTAGATACCGATCCGCGGCGCTGTGCGTCGGTAGAGCGGGTAATGATGTTTATGGTACCGCCCACCGAGCTGATGGCCAGGCGAGAGGCGCCCAGGCCGCGCTGCACCTGCATGGTGCTGGTCACATCCGAAAGGCCTGCCCAGTTCGACCAGTATACGCGGCCGTTCTCCATGTCGTTTACAGGCACCCCGTTGATCAGCACCCCGATGTTGTTGGAGTCGAAGCCCCGCAGGTTGATCCTGGAGTCGCCATAACCGCCTCCATCCTTGGTGGCATACACACTGGGCGTAAGCTTCAGTATCTCGGGAAACTCCTGGGTGCCCAGCCTAGCGGTGATGATCTCGGCCGAGATGTTAGAAATGGCCACCGGGGTCTGCCGGTCGCGGGCAAAGGAAGAGATCACCATGACCTCTTGCAGGCCGATGGCGCTGTCTTCAAGGGTAATGACGCCCAGGTCCGTTTCCTGGCGCACCGTAACCGTAAGGGTCTTGTCTTCATATCCCAAAAATGAAATTTTGATGGTGTACTCGCCGGGCTCTACGTTCATCTGAAAAGATCCATCCAGGGAGGTGGTGGTTCCCAGCATACGTCCGGTGGCCACATTTTGCACTTCTACCAGGGCGGCGGGCAAAAACTCGCCCTCCGGGCTGGCCACCTTCCCTTTAATGGAAACCCCAAAAGCTTGTATGCCAGAGGCGAGAAAGATCACCGCGAAAAAGAGCAGGGTGGTTAAAAAATGTTTTTTTCTCATGGTTATACCTTTACAATAATAAAATGGGCAGAAAAAAAGTGGAAAGAAAATGCCCCATGCAGGCATCCCTTTAGCAGGGATGCCCTGACATGAAGCATTTTCGTCAGTGTAATTATCGTTGTATCTGAAGTTTGTGATGAATGATCTGATGGTTGGAGAACACCTGCACCACATAAATACCGGTGCGAAGATGGCCGGCATTCAGGGTAATGCTATGACCTGCAACGCGCTCTTCGAGCATCATCCTGCCGCTCAGGTCGAATATCCTGACCAGGTCAATTCTCTCATCGCTTTTAATGGTAAAGGCAGTATTGGCGGGGTTGGGAAATAAAACCACCTCGGGCTGCCCGGGCTGGAAAATGCTGGAGGCAGGGTCCATGAAGTCGGACAGGGAGCGCGGCACCAAGCGGGTGTCTTCGTAACGCTGCGACACCACGGCAATGATGTCTTTGGGCGTAACAGGCACATCGGTTCCGAAATAATCGAGGGCACCTTCAGCATTGGGCGTGCGTATCTCGCCATCGCCGCTGGCATCAGAAATATAATAGGAAACGTTGTGCGCCCAGGTGGTGGGGTTGTCTTCATCGAATGAAACGTTGCGAACCACTACCAGCATAGCTTGGTGGTCTTCGGTAAGATCTGCCAGGGTCAGCTCCAGGGGCTCGATGGTATTGCCCGTCGAACTGGCCGGGCCAGGGTCTTCGCTGGGCAGGATTTGCCACATATTCTGGAAGGCACCCAATTTTCCGGTCAGCCCAGTGATTCCATCGTAGTTGTCGTATTCGGTTACGATGGCACCGGGGGCGTCATCGATCAATATGGCACCACTGGCATCCTGTACGAAAAGTTGTCCGCGATAAGCCTGTTGCTGATGGGTAATAATAACCTCACCGGTGATACGGTAGGTCTGATCGCTGGTACCCATCTCCACGAACGAAGCAATATTGGGTACTTCAATAATTGAAGGAGCTTCTGCAATCTGCACATCGTCTACCCACCAGTTGTGGGCATTCTGGCCTTCATACACAAAAGCCAGGTACACCACCTGTCCGGCATAGTTGGCCATGTTAATCACCTTTTCGGTGTATGCACTCAGGGCGTTGCTTGACTCATACAGCTCCACGAATTGTCCGTTTTCCGGCAGTCCACTGCCAGTGGAGATCCAAACGCCGCTGTAGCCATAGTCGGCCATATACTGGTTGCGCTCGAGGAAGCTCAGCAGCATGGCTTGTCCGCCGGGTTCCACTTCTGGCAGCTGAATCTGTGGGCTTACCAGCCAGCTTTCGGCCAAGGCGGTTTGCACAAAGGCATGATGAGCGCCACCGTCGCCGGCCACCCACTGGCCACCAGCTCCCAGGGAGAAGCTGTTCCAGCCCTCGGGAAGGAAGGTGTCAAAACCTTCCAGCCATGGAAAATCGGTGATCAGGTTGGGATCTACGGCAATCAGGGTAACGACCTGGGTGACATCGTCTTCCAGCAACACCACACCACTTTTCTCCCAGTAGCCATCCAGGGCAACGATGTAGGGATAGGCACCGCCGGGTAAGTCGTCAAAAACGTATTCGCCAGCGGCATAGGTCTCTCCGTCGAGGGTAATAATTGCGTCAGTCAATGGGTCGCCATTCTCATCAACCACATCGAAAGTCAATGAATAAAATTCCAGGGAAATAAAGTCATCCAACGAGCGGGGCATGATTTGCATGGTCTGATTAAACTGATTGACCAAAGCGATGAGGTCCCTGTTGGTGGTGGGTACCGGTGTGCCAATGTAATCGAGTCCGGCAGCTGCATTGGGGGTACGCAGCACGCCAGTACCGCTGGCATCAGAAACAGTGTAGTTTGTGCTTGTTGCGAAGTTCGGATTGGCAGGGGTTGCAAAACTCAGGTTTCTGACAATGATCAATTGAGCCTGGTGGTCTGGGGTAATGTCGGCCAGCTGCAGCTCCAGGGGTTCGACCACATTATCGGTGGATGTTGCAGGCCCCGGATCAGCCACGGGGGTGAACTGCAGCAGTTGATTGTAAACCGAAAGGGTGCCGCTCAGCCCGGTTACCCCATCATATTCATTATAGGATGTGGTGATAATTCCGGCATTGTCATCTACCAAAATGGCGGCCGTTCCATCCTGAAAATATTTCTGGTTGCGGTTGCCATTCTGATGGGTGAGGATGACTTCATTGCTGAGGGTATAAACGGTGGTGCCATCTACGGCCTGGTTGCGCAAGGCAGCGATGTTAGGCATTTCGGTAATGCCCATATCGGCCAGGCTGCGGGGCATCAACTGCATGCTGGTATTGAACTGGCCGACCAGGGCGATCATATCGATGGTCTCTTCAGGAATATTGGCGCCAAAATAATCCAGTCCGGCGTTGGCATGGGGTGTGCGTACCACTCCCGTTCCAGAGTCATCGTAAATATTGTAGCTGGTGCTGGGAGAAAAAGTGTTTTTGTCAGAAGGCGTTCCAAAGGTAACGCCCAGAACAGAAATCAGCATGGCCTGATGAGCGGGGGTAATTTCAACCAGGGTCAACTCCAGGGGAACGACCACGTTATCCTGGCTTATGGCAGGACCCGGGTCTTCCGTAGGAACCAGCTGAAGCAATTGATTGTAAATGCTCAGGGTGCCCGTCAAGCCCTCAATGCCATCATATTCCTCATAGATGGTAGTGATAATTCCTGCGTTGTCATCAACCAAAATAGCCCCGGTGTCGTCCTGGAAATACTTTTGGTTGCGGTTGCCGTTCTGATGGGTCAGAACTACTTCCCCGGTAACCCTGTAAACTGTGCCATCGGTGGCTCCTGTGGAACGAAGTGTTGCCAGGTCGGGTACTTCCACTATATCCTTGCCAGGGGTCGTTCCCAAAACACCCAAAGGCATAGCCAGGAGGATGGCAAAGAAAAAAGTAATTGTTGCTTGTAAGGTTTTTTTCATGCGATTCAATTTTAAAGTGAGTAAAAAGTGACTGTATAATTTTATATTACATTTGAGCAGGTTTTCAAAGTTAAAAAAATGCGGTTGTTAGTATAAATTTTTTTATTAAAACTTATTAGCATCCACGCAAGTGTAATATGTAAAGCCATAAGCCATGACCCCTTCCGAGTTCACAGCCCTTCAATCTTCTGAGCCTGCTTTTTTACTCTATTTCTACAACGACATTTGCGGGGTGTGTCATGTGCTCTGGCCCAAGGTAGAAGACCTTATGAAAGAGGAATTCCCGAAAGTCAAGGTGATCAGGGTGCATGCCAACGCAAGCCGCGAGCTGGCCGGACAGCTGCGCATGCTCAGCGTGCCGGGCATTTTGCTTTACCTCGACGGGCGCGAATATTTCAGAACCAATGGCATGATCTCCATGGGCGAGCTGCACGAAAAAATCGCCCGCCCCTATGGATTGATGTTTGGAGGGTAAGTCGGAAGTCCGAAGTCGGAAGTCGGAAGACAGGAGACAAAAATAATAAATTCGAACGGGATCCTTCACTTCGCTTCGCTGCGTTCAGGATGACAGG
>JAWLCS010000016.1:57330-61952 GCA_041687035.1 Bacteroidales bacterium | reverse complement strand
AAGTCGGAAGTCCGAAGTCGGAAGTCGGAAGACAGGAGACAAAAATAATAAATTCGAACGGGATCCTTCACTTCGCTTCGCTGCGTTCAGGATGACAGGGAAGCGAGGGATCTCGAAAAAGTATTATAGCGTACTTTCCTTGCGCCCTTACTTGACCACCTGCAGCCGCAGCACTTTCACACCCTGGCTTGTGGTTGCGCGCACGAAGTAAATGCCTTCATTCAGTCCGATAATGCCCATTTGATATTCGGTGGTATTCAGGCCTTGTTTTTCGAGCATCACCTTGCCGGTGATGTCAATAATACTGATGGCCAGCACCGGATGGTCAGAATGCACAGTTATTTGCGTCTTTGCAGGGTTGGGATACACCTTCAGACCAGCCTCGGGCAAGTTGTCTTCCACGTTTACGCTTGACTGTATCTCGACCTGCGCCCTTTCGGAAACGCCTGAGTTGTAAACAGCCTCCACCTCAATCAGGTTGCTGCCGCCGGTAAGACCGCTCAGGTCGTAGATGGTTTCATCGATGCCCTGATCGATAAGGACCCCGTTGAGGTATATGTTGTATGAGAGGGCGTGCAGGTACCTCCTGGGATATTCCAGGTCGTCGAGCAGGAGGAAGTAGGTGTCGTTTGAAACGTATTGGATGGCCAGGAAGCGCGTGTCTTCCGGCGCTTCGAAGGTATAGGGCGTCCACTGGGCGGGCGGCACTATGCCCGTGCCCTGCGGCAGGGGGCTGAAGCTGGCGTTTTGGTTGTTTGTGGCAGAATACAGCACGTTGAAGGTTTCGGGGTCGCTGCCCACCAGTGAGCGCGCCATAAAGGAGGTGGTTCCCGGTCCGGCCGGAATGATCAGCCAGTCGTTGTTGGCACCCGAAGGGCCTGCCATGGCCACAAGGTAGCGGCGGCCCGACCATGCATCGAGGGTAATGGGCGGGATGGTAGCCCAGGGGTTGAACACCATGAACGACATGGGGTTGCCTGCCCCCGGCCAGCTGAAGTTGGTATAGGTGTAGGTGGGCTTCCCATCCATATCGCGCAGGATGTACGGACCGATATTGTTTTTTTCAAAATCGGGATAGGCCTCGAAGTTATCGAGGTATTGCCCGTAAAGACCCCATGTAAGGGTTGCCGTTGACTCATCTTCGCCCAACACCGCCTTCAGGTTAGAAGGCTTCACCCGGAGCTCCTGCAAAGGCAATTCAATGGCTTGTGCCTGATCTATGTTCAGGTTTTCAATAATTACCGGCTCAAAGTAGTCCATCTGCACTACCAGTGTATAGTTTCCACGCCAAACTTCGCTGAGGGTTGCCAGGTTCAGGGGTTCATCGTGGTGCAGCTCGTAAAAATGCTCGTTGTTCCACAGGCTCAGGTAGGCACCAGTGTAAACGGGGGCATTGGGCTGAAGCTCTATGGCCACATCGAACATCATGTTGTGCTGCACCAGGTTGGATTTGCTCATATCTGAAAAAGCCTCCGGACCATATTGTGCCACCACGCCGTAGCGGTAAATGCCGGGCTCAGCATCTGCAATGGAAGTGTCTTCAAATGCCAGTTCGGTCAACAAGCTGGTGGTGAGTTCGTCCCAGCTGGATTCCGCAGCATCGGCCAGTCCGCGGAAAACCTTATAGCCCATGGGGTTGGCTTCCACGGTGGTGTTTACAATGCCGTAAATATTCCAGTTTTTGTTGGTAAGGCTCATGGGGGTCCAGGTGCCGTTGGCATAGAGCATGCTGCCTTTCTGTGCAGGGGCGTTGGGACCCTCGTCGATGCCAATGGGATAGGCTCCGTGACCCGGCAAAAACTCAATACCGATCCAGAGTTCCTCGGTGATGTCGATGGGAATGGCTTCGTTCAGTTCAAAAACGTACCAGTCCTCTTCACTTACCGAACGCTGCTCTGAATAAATCAGGGTGGAGGCATTCGCACCCTGAAACACTTTGATATTGAAGGTGGCATGATTGTTAAAATACACCTTCACATGAGTGAGTTTTCTGTTTTCTGGCCATAGGTCCCACATGTCGCTTTGCGTAAACCGGATCCCGGCAGTGAAACCGGCCCCGCCGTAGCCCCAGCCGTTGTTCACATTGGTAAGCGAGCCCCAGGCCAGCATGCTTTCATGGTCGAGGCCATAAGGCGCAAGCCAGCTAAGGTGCCCAATATCATCAACTATCCTGGCCACAACATTCATTGGTTTGTGGGCAGCCACATCGAGCACAATATCGCCCATGGGGTAGTCTTCATCAGGGCTGACAAACGACTGGTTAAAGGTAAGATACAGCGGGTGTTTCACCTCCAGGTGGTAATCCTTTCCGGCGAAAGCCTGTAGGGTAAAGTCACCGGTTTCTTCTGTTTCGATGTTGTACGAGGAGTATCCGCTCAGGTTCACATAAGCTCCTGCAATGGGGGCCCCGGCCTGGTTCACTATTCTTCCTGAGATCACCACCGGATCGGCAAGCGACAGCTCAACTTGCAGCTCCAGGTGTGTGCCGGCATCCACAAAAAAGCTGACGGAATAAATGTTATAGCCTTCCTTGAAAAAGGAAAATTCATACAGGCCCGGCAGCAGGGCCGGGATAAGAAAATCGCCGTGCTGGTCGGTGAGGGTACTTTCATATTGATGCAGATACTCATTGTTTGGATCGGGTGTAACGCTGACGCTGACCCCTTCAAGCACCGTTGTTGTGCCTTCTACCCTCACGTTGCCTGACACCACGGCATATTCCTCGACCTTAGTGGTGACGATGCTGGGAATGGTCACCACATCTTCGGTGGCCCAGGAAGCAGGCTGGGTGGTAATGGTGCTCATGTCGATACCATAGCCTATGGCGTAATAGGTTCGAACGCCCTCCACCTGGGTGTTGTAAAATACACGGTTGCTGACGCTTGGCAGATTGGTCGTAAGGGGTTTTACCACCGTAATGATGACATTTTGTCCGCTTTCGGCATCGTAAAAGAAGGGTTGATCGAGTTCGAGTTCGATGGCTTTGGGGCCCGCTTCGAAGGTAATGGGGCCGTCGTACACCAGCTTCTGGTTGCCAAAATACTCCCACACGGCGGTGGCCGTGGTATTGCCAAACACTTGCCGGTTGGTGGTGCTCATATAAACTTTGTATTGGTTGGTGCCGCCGGGCGAGCCCAGGTTGCTGAAGTACGACAGGCCGGTGATCAGGCCGGTGGAGCCCATCTGGTCGGCGTAATAAATGCTTTGCGAGAGTATGGACGAGCGGGTGAGTTCGAACACCTGCTCCGATTCATACTTTCCCCAGGTAACGGGCTGATGGTTGGCACTCATTCCGGAATAGGCATCCCTTACACCAGGCTGACCGGGGTTTTCGGGAATAACGTGGGCAATGATGGAATAGGTGTAAAGGTTAAAGTCGGGGATCTCGCTTTCCACGAAAGTGGTGGATGGATAATTTTCGGCCAGGGTAATGGTTTGGCTTCCGTCCCAGCGGGTAATAGTGTATCCAACCACGGGATCTTCGAGCGGCCCGCCGTTCACACCGTAGGTCACCTCATTCCAGCTAATAACCGTTTGCAGATTTTCGTTCTGTGAAAAAGTGATGGTATGCGGTGCTCCCGGGGTGGTTTCATAATCAAGGAACAGGAAGTCGGAAGTATAGGGCACCCCATCGCCCACACTGTTATAAGGCACCATCCGATAGGCATAGAAACCCAGTGATTCGAGGGTATTATCCGAAAAACTTGCAGCCTCTCCAATCTCCTGGTCGCCAAGATCCGTTAAGGGCTGAAAGGTCATTGGGTGGGTGCCCCTGAGAACCTTCATTCCTGTCAATTCGGTCAGTGGGTTTCCATCCTGGGTTGTTTCGGGATTGGTCCAGCTCATATGCACGACCGGCTGCTGGCCAAACTCCACTTCAGACTCAAAACTGGTGACAGGACCCGGGGCAAGGTAAGGAGCAAAAGCCTTGAACTCTATATCATCCACCATAAAGCAATAGGCATATGATACCCCAACAATGGCGATATGCTTGGCATTGGCAGGAATGGCGTATTGGTAGCGGGTCCATACGAAGGCCGCATTGATGGGGTTGCCGCTGTTAAAGAAGGTAAAGTCGCCGGGTTCGGAGCCGGTCATGGAGTAGCCCACCTTGAACTGTTCGTTGCCAAAAAAATCGAAGGTGCCTTTGGCATAAAAAGAAAACTGCCCGCCGGGGTGCGGGGCCAGCTCGCGGGTAATCATCCAGTTGTTGCTGGGGCCGCTGTTGGAGCTGATGCTCATAAATACCTTGTCGCCCGAGCGGGGCTGAAACTCCGGGAAAGTATTGGGTGGATCGGTTTTGGAGGGATTATACACAATAAAAGCCTGTGGCTGGTTCTTGTTGGGATAGTTCTGAAAAGGCCCCGCAGGTATCAGCCCATCGAGGTCTTTCATAATCCAGCCTTCTATGTTGCTAATGGCAAAATCGTTATGCCATTCCACATTGTCGTTGAAAGGATAAAGCAAAACGGGTTCTTCCCTTTGGCCCATAGCCTGCATGCAGAATCCAAAAAACAAAGCAAAAATAGCGGAGTAACTTTTTATCATGGTGCGCAGAATTAGGGATATTTTTAAGAACAACTATGCTGCAAATTACGACTTCTTTTTTAACTCAGGCAAGG
>JAWLCS010000016.1:53028-57230 GCA_041687035.1 Bacteroidales bacterium | reverse complement strand
ATCACATCACAAAAACCTTCTCTCCGCATCGGTCACAGCGGCCTTCGTTGTCGACGTGGTGAAGTTTTACGAGGAATCCGTGTCGTTCGGCCATCAGGGTGCCGCAGCTGTGGCAGCGTGTGGCAGTGAGTTCGGGATGCCCTGAAACATTCCCGGGATAAACGAAATGAAGGTACTGGCGGGCTATATCGTAGAACTGTTTCAGCAATGAAAGCGGTGTGGGCAGTTCATACATTTTCCAGGCCGGAAAATAGCGCGACAGGTGAAGGGGTGTGTCGGGGCCCAGCTCATCATGCATCCACTGCACCATTTCAAGAAAATGCTGGGGGTCGTCGTTCAGCCCCGGGATGGCCAGGAAAGTGACCTCCTGATGACGCCCGCTGCGGGCAATGGCAACCAGGGTCTTCTTCACCGCTGCAAGGGTGCCGCCAGAGTGCACGCGGTAAAAGTCGTCGTTGAATCCTTTCAGGTCGGTATTGAACGCATGGGCTACCTCCAGCAATTGCCCGAGGGGCCCACTGCTGATATAGCCATTGGTTACCACCACATTTTTCATACCGGCCTCTGCCACCAGGCGGGCCGTGTCGAACATGAACTCAAACCAAACAGTGGGTTCGTTGTAAGTATAGGCCAGCCCAATGCCAAGCGACTGGAAGGCGGCCTGAAACAAACTCTGTGGCGAATAGGTAGAAAGTTGAGAAAAGCGGTCGCTGTCGGCCTGTGAAATGTTGCAGTTCTGACACCAGGCACATTTGAAATTGCAGCCGAAACTGCCGGCCGAAAGGATTTGCGTGCCGGGGTAAAAATGGTAGAGCGGCTTTTTCTCAATGGGGTCGAGGTGCAATGCGGTGATCTTGCCGTAATTTTCGGAGATCAACTTGCCCAGGATGTTTTTGCGCGCACCGCAAAGGCCAGTTTCGCCGGCTCTCAGCAGGCACTCATTTGGACAAAGATGGCATTGCACCCTGCCATCGTCAAAACGGGTAAAATACCTGGCCTCCAGCATAGTCAACCGCTATTTCAACCCATAAATTTATGACAATTTCAGGTACGATCAAAATTTCTGACCGGTAAAGGCAACTGATGCTTAAGGGCAGGCAATACCTTTATTTTGCTGACCATGAACCAAATACTCAATGCAAAAATGACTGTAACCACCATAGAAACTTCAAAGCCATATAAGCCGGTATGCGTGAGAAACTTGCCCATATCCTGCCGGGCGGTATTTCCCCCGAATTCGTGAATAACGGGAATAAAAATATTGGGAACCAGGCTCCCAACCATTGCCCCGGAAACAATAAAGGCCACCTTTTGAAAAAACAAATCCCGTTTCTTATTCACAAACATCATAAAAACAACCCAGACCAGCAAAGGCAAAATCGGTCCTGCAAGGGAAATGGCAGCACGCTGCAGATCGGTTAAGTCGCCCATATACTTTACATGGGGGTTTCCCAGGAAATTAACGTCGAAGGTTGTGACCTTTGCACCAAAGGCCCAGGCCATTAAGGCATGACCACCCTCATGAAGGATGGTGTACAAATTAATGATCATAAATCCAATGATAAGGATAAGAACCACGTTGATTGCTTTCTGCATATATTGGTTGTTTTTTTGAGTGGTCAAAATTATTGTTTTTAATGGCCGTTATATTTGCCAGTCACTTTTTTACCTTTGCAAGTACCAAACCCTTTGTCATGAAAACAACGGCATCAATTTTTCTTGTTTCGGCCATTATGCTGGCTTCCTGCAATATTTCAGAAAAAAAACAAACAGATTCGGCCGATAAGTTGCCTTCAGAACGCATTGAATCGGAGGCCTTTCAGCAACTGCTCGATGGTGCTGCGGCACATGGTGCCATTCTGCTTTTCGACCCGCAGCAAGACAGTTTCTATTCCAACGATTTTAGCTGGTGCGAGCGGGGTTTCCTGCCGGCCTCTACCTTCAAAATACCCAACACTATTATTTCCCTGGAAACCGGGGTGGTGGAAAACGAACAAACACTCTTCCCCTGGGATGGGCAGGAACGCAACATGCCGGTTTGGGAGCAAGACCTGAGTCTGCGGGAGGCCTTCCACTTTTCGTGTGTGCCCTGCTACCAGGAAATAGCACGCAAAATAGGCAGCGACCGCATGAATGAATGGCTGGCCAGACTCGATTATGGAAACATGCGCGTCACGGCTGGCAACATCGACCTGTTCTGGCTCGAAGGCGACTCGCGCATCACACCCGTCGAACAAATCGACTTTTTGCAGCGGTTTTATTTCAAAGAACTTCCCATTTCTGAAAACACCCGGTCGATTATGAAAGACCTGATGGTGATCGAAAGCCAGAACGACTGGACCCTGAGCGGCAAGACTGG
Source organism: Bacteroidales bacterium (assembly GCA_041687035.1). Lineage (GTDB taxonomy): Bacteria > Bacteroidota > Bacteroidia > Bacteroidales > UBA7960 > UBA7960. The sequence continues at coordinate 54,871 of JAWLCS010000016.1, read as the reverse complement.
CTGGGCCATACGCGAGGACAACAACACGGGCTGGTTTGTGGGCTACCTGGAAAAGGGACAGGAGGTTTATTTCATTGCCACCTGTATACAGCCCTCCGAAGATTTCAATATGGACATGTTCAACATTATCCGCCGGCAGCTCTCCATGGAAGCTTTCAGGATTATGGGCATCATCAGATAGCAACAAGAAATGAGAGATGAGGGGTAAGCTCATTTCTCATTTCTCACTTCTCATTTCTCACTTCTCACTTCTCAGAGACTAGTCCAGCTTAGGTGCCTTGATCTCTTGACCGCTTTGTCGCAAGATCAGCGCATTGGCTTTTCCTGTTTCGTCGAGCAAAAATTCTACTGAGGCCACGGTGACCTTAAGAAAAAATTTGGTTTCAGACTCTGCAAAAATTTCATACTTGGGTTGACCGGTAGCCTGGGTCATGAGTCTTCCTTCTTCCAGGGTGAAGGTAAGTTCGAATCCCGGCATCAATTCATACATGCCCACATACCTTTTCAGGATTTCTTCAGACAATTGAATTTCACGGGTCTTTTCAGGTAAAGGCTCATCGGTCAGTTTCATTTCCTCGGGTAATCCGGTCGCGGTTTTAAATACGGCTGCCACTACTTTTTCCCGGGCATCCCTTTTAAATTCTATTTGTGTCAGGGAGTTTTCAAAAAAGAACCGGTCGGGCGCAAATGGGAAAATCTGAAATTGGTTGGCACCTATTCGCTGGGAAAAAAGTTTGCCATCTTCCACAAAAATGGCCCTTTTCACCCCGTCAGATGTTTCATAAACCCCTGAATAATTTTGCAGTATGTTTTCAGCAACTGCCATTTCAGTAAAATTGAATGGCTTGCCCATGGCCAGGGCGGCCATTCTGTATGCCAAGTCCTCTGGTGCACTTCCGGTAAAATTCTGAAGCAAAACCACCACTATATTTTCTTCGGGCAGCCAGCTGGCAAAAGAGAGGAAGCCATGGATGCCGCCACCGTGCGATATTATGGGCGAGCCTTGCAAATTGCCCATTTCCCATCCATAGCCGTAAGTCATTTGCGTACCATCATTCAGCTTTCCGGGGGTAAAGGCCAGCTCCAGGGTTTCCTTTTTCAGCAGCTTGCCACTTTGCAGCGCCTGATTCCATTTGAAAAGGTCGTCGACCGTCGACATGAGTGAACCAGCCGCATAAGGCAGACTCATGCTCAGGAATTCGGAATTGGCGTAACCGCTCGGGGAAGGCTGGTAGCCATAGGCACGGTTTTTCAGCACACCCTTGTCATTCGCATAAAGAGAATGGATCATACCCGCAGGCTTGAAAAGATATTCTTCCACATACTCCTGGTAGGTCTGGCCTGAGATCTTCTCAATAATATAGCCAAGCAGAATGTATCCCGAGTTGTTATAAAGAAACTGCTCACCGGGTGCAAAATCCATGGGCTGATCCTTGAAAATATCGATGATTTGTGAGGGCGCCTGATCCTTTCGCAGCACCATGCTGAACTCCGACATGCTGGTGTAGCTTTTTATGCCGGAGGTGTGGTTCAACAGATGATGAATGGTGATTTTATGCCCTTGCGTAGGATAATCAGGAATAAACCTGGTAATCTCGTCATCGAGGCTCAGCTTTCCCTGTTCAAGCAACTGCAAAATGGCCACTGCCGTAAATTGCTTGGTAACGGAGCCAATGCGAAAAACCATGTCGGGGGTCATGGGCACGTCCAGCTCAAGATTGGCCATACCAAATGCTTTGCGGTAAATTACCTGCCCATCCTTAGCCACCAGGGCTGCCACACCTGGCTGACCGGACTGATAACGTTCGTTCAGTAATTGATCAAATTCACGAACCAATTGCTG
>JAWLCS010000016.1:0-52928 GCA_041687035.1 Bacteroidales bacterium | reverse complement strand
ATGATAAAAAGAAAAGGGTTTTTGTTTTCATGTGTATGGTTTTTGAAAAATAATTTTATCCATAACAAAAAAAAGACCAACAAATTTAAACAACTGTTATTAAGCATTATATGTTTTTCCATGATTTTTTAAGTTGTTCGCATGCATACAATCGGTTGTCCGGTATCGGACGCCTTACCGGAATTTGACTTAAAACCTCTAACTTTGAATCCCGAATCGCCCCGACCTTTCGGGGCTCTCGGGACTTCGGCAAAAGCCTAAGCCTAAACTTTGAACCTCAAACTTTGAACCTGAAACCTTAAACCCTTACCCCTATGAAATTCAAACTTCTCTTTCCCCTGATCTTCCTTGGTGCGGCCTTGCTACTGGCCGGCTGCCCGGCCGACAAATGCCCCGATGGCGAAAATGCTGTACTGCGCGATTATGCCGGGCTGGACGGCTGCCGATGGCTATTCGAACTGGAGGATGGGCAGCGCCTGGAGCCAGTAAATTTACATGAGTACGAACTGGAACTGCAGGATGGCATGGAGGTAAAAATCACTTATACCGAAGCCACCGACATGATGAGCATTTGCATGGCCGGAAAAATGGTGAACATTACCTGTATTTCCAAACGCTGACTACCCTCATAAAAAATGCTATAAATATTTTGTTTGCAGTCGTTTACCTTGTTAAACTGTCTGTAATTCCATATCTTTGCGCCTTCATTTTACACATTACCCAACACTTAAATCAAAATCATAAACAAATGAAGAAGTATCTGATTTTATTACTAGTACCTATGATGATGTTTACCTCCTGTGGTGAGAAAAAGGCGGAAAACCCGTTTTTAAGCGAATACACCACCCCCTTTGGCGTTCCGCCTTTCGACCTGATCACGCTTGATCACTTTGCACCTGCCATGGACGAAGGTATGCTGCAGCACAATGCCGAGATCGACGCCATTGTCAACAATCCGGAAGTACCCACTTTCGAAAACACCATTGCTGCGCTCGACTACAGCGGTGAGTTGCTCAACAAGGTGGCTTACGTATTTTACAACTACAACTCGAGCAACACCAGCCCCGAGCTCGAAGCCATTGCCCAAGAACTGGCCCCGAAAATGTCGGCACACAGCGATAACATTTCGCTCAACCCCGAGCTCTTCAAGCGCATCCAGGCCGTGTATGAGCAAAAAGAAAACCTCAGCCTCACCGGCGAACAGGCTCGTCTGCTTGAGCTCACCTACAAAAACTTCGTTCGCAACGGCGCCGCCTTGCCCGAAGACAAGCAGGAGCGTTTCCGCGAAATTAACCAGCGCCTGTCGGTACTTAATTTGCAATTTGGCCAGAATGCCCTGGGCGAGGTAAATAATTTTGAAATGGTGATTGAAAACCAAGAAGACCTGGCCGGCCTTCCGCAGTCGGTAATCGATGTCGCTGCCGAAACGGCTGCCGCAAAGGGACATGAAGGCAAATGGGTGTTTACCTTGCAGAATCCCAGCGTAATGCCCTTCCTTTCGTATGCCGAAAACCGCGAGCTGCGCCAAAAGATGCAGCAAGCTTACGTGAACCGTGGCAACAACGGCAACGAATTCGACAACAACGCCATTATCGGCGAGATGGTAAACCTTCGCCTGGAGCGCGCCAACTTGCTGGGCTACAGCAGCCATGCCGAGTTTGTGCTCGAAGAAAACATGGCCAAGAATATTGAAACGGTTTCCAACTTCCTTGGGGAGCTCTGGGGCTATGCCCTGCCCATTGCCAAAGAAGAAGCAGCCATGATGCAGGAGCTGATCGACGCCCGCGGCGGCGATTACCAGCTGGCTGCCTGGGACTGGCGCTACTATGCCGAGCAGGTGCGCAAGGAAAAATATGATTTGGATGAAGAAGAAATCCGCCAGTATTTTGAACTGAATACCGTTCGCGACGGCGTTTTCATGGTGGTAGAACGTCTGTTTGGGCTGCAGTTTATAGAGCGCAACGACGTGCCCAAATACCACGCCGACGCAACCGTATATGAAGTACTCGAAGCCGATGGCAGCCATCGCGGCATCCTATACATGGACTTCCACCCACGCCAAAGCAAGCGCGGCGGCGCCTGGATGAGCAGCTACCGTTCGCAGCAAATAGCGCGCGACGGCAAATACATTCACCCGGTCATCACCATTGTGTGCAACTTCAGCCCGCCCACCGCGAGCCAGCCTTCACTGCTGACCTACGATGAGATGACTACCTTCTTCCATGAGTTTGGCCATGCCCTGCACGGCTTGCTTTCTGATGTAACCTACCCCGGCCTGGCCGGTACCAACGTACCGAGCGACTTCGTGGAATTGCCCTCGCAGGTGATGGAAAACTGGGCCAAAGACCCGGAAGTGATGAAGGAATTTGCACTGCATTACGAAACCGGTGAGCCTATGCCACAGGAATTAATGGACAAGATCATTGAAAGCGGACACTTCAACCAGGGCTTCGCCACTGTTGAGTTTATCGCCTCTGCCCTGCTCGATATGGAGTACCACACCATTACTGAACCTTATCCTGCTGATAAGCTTTCTGACGTGGCCAGCATTACCGACCAACGCACCATCAGCAAGTACAACATGATGCCTGAGATCCATTTCCGCCACGGAAGCACCCACTTCCAGCATATCTTTTCCGGCGGTTATTCGGCCGGCTACTACAGCTATATCTGGTCGGGTATTCTCGATGCCGACGCTTACGAAGCCTTCCGCGAAAGCGGTGACCTCTTCGATCCGGAAACGGCCCTTTCGTTCCGCCAGAACATCCTGGAGCGCGGCGGCACCAAAGATCCCATGGAACTGTATGTTAACTTCCGCGGCCGCGAGCCCGAGGTAGAACCCCTGCTGCGCCAGCGTGGCCTGCTCAGATAATTTTTTAGCTTATTAAACCCCTTCCGGGGAAAAATGTCAAAGACCGTAGCGGACATCATTCCGCTGCGGTCTTTTTTTGCTGGCAGGGCTAAAGCCCCGACAAACTATATTTGCTTCGTCCCCAGGCTAAAGCCTGGGGTTAATAACTATATTTCAACTGATTACAATGACTTCCTTTTTAATTAACCCCAGCTTTCAAGCTGGGGGCTTTCTGCTGATGGCAAACAACCGGGCTTTAGCCCTGCCTATTTGGAATTATCCAGAATCAGAAAAATATTAAATAAACCTAATAAACATAAGGACTTTTCTCTTTTCGCGGGCTTTTAATAACTTTACCGCTTAAAATAATACTACCTACCAACTAAATTAAAAATCAAATTCCAATCATGAACCATTTTTTTAAAAAGATCATGCTGCTGGCGGTCCTGCTGTTTGTGTTCCAGGGAGCCATGGCACTCGACGACGCCCGCCTGATGCGTTATCCGCACATTAGCGGCGATCAAATCGTGTTTGTTTATGCCGGCGACCTGTGGACGGTACCTGCCATCGGCGGCGATGCCCGCAGGCTTACCTCGCACAAGGGGCTGGAGCTGTTTCCCAAGCTTTCGCCCGATGGGCAGTGGATCGCCTTTTCGGCCGAGTATAGCGGCACCCGCCAAATCTGGGTGATGCCTGCGCAAGGCGGAACACCCAGGCAACTTACCTTTTATAACGATGTGGGCCCCATGCCCCAGCGCGGCGGTTTCGACAACGTGCCCCTGGGCTGGACCTCCGACAGCAAGAAGGTGCTTTTCCGAAGCAACCGCACCGAATACGGCGATCGCATGAGCAAATACTTCCTGGCAAGCATTGAGGGCGGTTTCGAAGAAGAGCTACCCATCCCTTATGGTGGCTTCGGTGTGCTCTCGCCCGACAACAAGAAAATGGCCTTTACCTGGCCCGACCGGGAGTTCCGCACATGGAAACGCTATAAGGGCGGCCGCGCCAGCAACATCTGGACCTACGACCTCGAAGGCAACCAATCGGAGCAGATCACCGACTGGGTGGGCACCGACCACATCCCCCACTGGCATGGAAACAAGATCTATTTTGCCTCCGACCGAGATCTGTGGCTCAACATTTACAGCTACGACCTGAACACCAAGCAGGTGCAGCAGATTACCCATCACAACGAATTTGATGTGATGTGGCCTGCCGGCACCAACAACCTGCTGGTTTACGAAAGCGGCGGTCAGCTTTTCAAACTCGACCTTGACCGCGGCACCCAGCAGCGCGTGGTGGTAAACATTCATTTCGACAATGCCAACACCCTGCCCTATTTCAAGAATGTGAAGGACAACATTCACAGTGTGGCCCTTTCGCCTTCAGGCAACCGTGTGGTGATCGATGCCCGCGGTGATATTTTCTCGGTGCCTGCTGGCCCCGGCACCATACACAACCTTACCAACACCCAGGGGGTGCGCGAAGTGTATCCGCAGTGGTCGCCCGATGGCAAGTGGATCACCTACTACTCCGACGCCTCGGGCGAATATGAGGTGTATCTGCTCGAAAACAAGGAAGGTGCCCAGCCCCGACAGATCACCCAAAACTCCAAAGGCTGGAAGTACCAGTCCGACTGGTCGCCCGACAGCCGTTACCTGGCTTTCTTCGACCGCAGCATGTACCTGCAGCTACTCGATGTGCAGTCCGGCAGGCTGGTTAATGTTGACCGCGCCACCTCCGACGAGATCCGTTCGTACAGCTTCTCGCCCGACTCGCGCTGGATCACCTATACCAAAAACAGCGAAAATGGACAAAGCGCCGTGTGGGTTTACGAGATAGGTGCCGACAAAAAGTTTCAGCTTACCGGCGATACTTTTAGCGACCGCAGCCCCGTGTTCTCAAAAGACGGACAGTATATCTTCTTCACTTCAAACCGTACCTTTAACCTTACCCGCTCGAGCTTCGAGGACAACTACCTGTATACCAACGCTACCCGCATTTACGCTCTTCCGCTGACCGCCGACAGCCCCCGCCTGTTCGAACCAAAGGAAACGGAAGAAAAAGCTGCCAACAACCAAAGAAACGATGAAAGCAAGGATGTAGTGGTGCGCATAGATGCCGCTGGCGCAGAAAACCGCATTGTGGCCTTCCCTATGCCCGCCGGCAGTTATGGCAGCCTGCAGGCAGTAAAAGATGGCATTGTTTACAGCAACGACGAGGGCTTTAACCGCTACAATGTGAAGGAACAGAAAAATGACGTGATCATGCCCGGCATTCGCTTTGCAACGGTATCGGCCGATGGCAGCAAGTTTCTGTATATGCACCGCGGCGAATATGCAGTGGCCAGCCTGGCTCCCAACCAGAAAGCCGGCGACGGGCAGCTCGACCTGAAAGACCTCACCATGAAGATTGAACCCCGCAAGGAATGGGAACAAATCTTCAGGGATGGCTGGCGCATTGTGCGCGACTTCTATTATGTGGCCAACATTCATAATGTAGACTGGGACGGTTTCTATGAGCGCTATCTGAAGCTTATGCCTTCGGTGAACCACCGTTTTGACCTGGATTACATGTTTGGCGAAATGGTTGCCGAAACCAATGCCGGCCACGCCTATGTTGATTATGGCGACTGGGAAAAGCCCGAGAGGCTTCAGAACGGACTACTGGGTGCCAGGCTGGGCGCCGACCTGCAGAACAACCGCTATCGCATTACAAAAATTTACCAGGGCGAAAACTGGAATCCAACACGAAGGTCGCCCTTAACCGAGCAAGGTATCGACATCCGCGAAGGCGATTATATTATTGCCATTGAAGGACAGCCGGTTTTCATTGCCGACAATCCCTACCTCTTCCTTGAAAACCGGGTTGACAAAGCCACGCGAATCACCGTAAACAGCCGTCCTACGGCTGATGGCGCACGCACCTACACCATACGTCCCATTGCCAGCGAGCAGGAACTTATGTATCACGACTGGGTGGAGACCCGTCGCGAAATGGTAGACCGCCTCTCGGGTGGCCGCATCGGATACATACATGTACCCAATACCGCAATTGAAGGCACGCGCGAAATTAACCGCGGCATGTATGCTTACCATAAAAAGGACGCATTAATCATTGATGAACGTTTTAATGGTGGTGGTTTTATCCCTCACCGGATCACGGAGTTGCTTACCCGCGAAACACACGCCTACTGGCATCGCGCCGGCCTCGACCCCATGCGCACACCCGACGTGGCGCACGACGGGCCGAAAGCCATGCTCATAAACCAGTACTCTTCCTCAGGCGGCGATGCCTTCCCCTATTTCTTCCGCCAGAAAAACCTGGGAACCATTATCGGCACCCGCACCTGGGGCGGACTGGTAGGAATTTCGGGTAATGCCAGGCTGGCTGATGGCGGTTACATTGCCGTGCCGCGCTTCGGTATTTACAACCAGGAAGGCGAATGGATCATTGAAGGTATCGGGATCTACCCTGATATTGAAGTGGTTGATGCACCCCACCTGGTGGCACGCGGACAAGACCCAGCCCTGGAAAAAGCCATTGAAGTGCTGCTGAAAGAGCTGCAAGAAAATCCGCCAAAAAGATGGAAAACCCCTGAAGATCCTGACCGCTCAGAATGGATTGAAGTGGAAGTAAGATAAGGGTTGTTGAAAAGGTTATTGAAAGGGTTGTTCCCGCACGTGCGGGAACAACCCTTTTTTTTATTTCTTCGCTGCGAAGTGCTGTTCGAGCAGGCGGGCAACATATTTGCCGATCACGTCGAACTCGAGGTTCACCACCGAACCTGGCCTGAAGTCACCAAAATTGGTGTGCTCGTAAGTGTAGGGGATAATGGCCACGGAAAACAGGCCGGGCTCTGAATCGACCACGGTAAGGCTTACGCCGTTTACCGAAATGGAGCCTTTTTCCACGGTGATATTCTTTGGGCCGCGGTCGTACTCGAAATAAAATTTCCAACTGCCATCAAACTCTTCCACCTTGGTGCAAACGGCGGTCTGGTCCACATGGCCCTGCACGATGTGACCGTCGAGGCGGCCATCGATACGCATACAGCGCTCCAGGTTCACGCGGTAGCCCTCCTGCCAGGTGCGCATATTGGTCTTATCGAGCGTCTCCTGAATGGCGGTTACGGTATATTGCTTTTTTTCCTTGTCTACATGCACGGTGGTGAGGCACACCCCGTCGTGCGAGACACTCTGGTCGACCTTCAGCTCGTCGGCAATGGGCGTTTCCATGGTAAAATGGATGTTGCCACGGTCCTTTTCAATTTTTACCACCCGGGCGGTGGTTTCAACGATTCCAGTAAACATATTTTTCAGGTTTTAAATTTTCATTAAGGAAGTGCAAAAATAAAACTTGACGGCAATATTTCCGCAAAGGATTTTCCGCGAAAGCGGCATTACTCATAAAAGAAAACATTGCCCTCGTTGATGGGCAATTGCCTTACGAAGCCTTCTTCGAGCGAAATAAAGGTTTCTGTGGCAGTCACCTCGGGAATGGTTTGTATCTTTTCGACAATGATCTTTTTCAGGTGTTCGTTGTTTTTGGTAAACACTTTCAGAAAAAGAGAGTATTTGCCTGAAATGTGATGGCATTCCACGATCTCGGGGATTTTTTTGATGGCCTGAAACACCTGTTCGTGGGTGGAGGTGCTCAACAGGTTTACCTGTATGCCGATAAAAGCACAGGTGTAATAGCCCAGGCCTTTGGGGTTGAGGCAAAACTGCGAGCCATCCAAAATGCCGGCATCCATAAGCTTTTGTACACGCTGATGCACCGCCGCACCACTTATGCCACACACACGGGCCACTTCGAGGAAAGGCATGCGGGCATTGGCCGATAGAATTTCAAGAATCTTCTTGTCGGTACTATCAATTTGAAAGCCTTTGTCCATATGAGAAAAAATTTTGGTCGATTTTTTACAAATTTAGTGTATTTTACTTACGATTTGTAAGCACAAAGCATTTTTTCTACTTTTATTCATATTCTTTTATGGTATTTTTCATAAAATTCAATATTTTTGCAGAACAAATCAGGAACTGGTTTTTTTCATAAAACCGGTTCTTTAAAACCACAACCCATGAAATTTGATCCCGCATCCAACATTCAGGACCTGCTTCAGTTTGGCGAGTTTGGCGATGTAAACCCATCCATTACCGACTCTGCCACTTACACTTTTATGGAAGCCAAGACCATGGTCGATACCTTCCACGGAGAGCAGCAGGGTTGTTTCTTGTACTCCCGCCATTGGAACCCCTCGAACAAATACCTGGCCGATGCCCTGGCTGCCATGGAAGGCACCGAAGCTGCCTGGGTTACTGCTTCGGGCATGGGTGCCATTACCAGTGCCATTTTGCAGCTTTGCAGCACCGGCGATCACATCGTGTCGAGTGTCACCACCTATGGCGGCACTTTCGCCTTTATGGCCAACTACCTGAAGAAATTCAAGATTGAGGTCACTTTTGTGGATATCACCAACCTGGAGCAGGTAGAAGAAGCCATCCGCCCCAACACTACTATGATTTATACCGAGTCGATGACCAACCCCCTGCTGCAGATCTCAGACCTGCCCGCGCTGGCCAAAATTTCGCGCAGGCACAAGGTGAAGCTGGTGGTCGACAACACCTTTACCCCCATGATGATTGCTCCCGCCAAGCTGGGCGCCGATGTGGTGGTATACAGCATGACAAAATTTATTAATGGCAAAAACGACTGCGTAGCCGGCGCCATTTGCGGCACCGAAGAGTTTATTGCTTCTCTGGCCGATGTAAATACTGGTACCGCCATGCTGCTGGGACCCGTGCTGGATCCCATGCGCTCGTCGAGCATCCACAAAAACCTGCATACCCTGCACATTCGCATGAAGCAGCACAGCCATAATGCCATGTACCTGGCCAGCAAGTTCAAGGAAGCGGGTCTTAAGTTCCTTTACCCGGGCATGCCCGAGCACCCGCAGCACGAACTCATGAAAGAACTCATGCACCCCGACTTTGGCTTTGGCGGCATGATTGCCATTGACTTGGAAACAAGCGAACGGGCCTCGCAACTCATGGAAATGATGCAGAAAGAAGGCGTAGGTTACCTTGCCGTTAGCCTTGGTTACTTCAAAACTCTTTTCAGCAATTCAGGGAAGAGCACCTCGAGCGAAGTACCAGAAGATGTGCAGAAGAAAATGGGGCTCTCCGAAGGTCTGATAAGATTCTCCGTTGGGCTCGACCACGATATTGAACGCACCTGGCAAAAAATTAAGCATTGCCTTGAAACGCTCAACATAATATAGATTGCAGATATCAATTCTGTTTTGTTTTCCGCCCGGGTATGGGTTATTTACAAAGGGTTTGATTCGGCCCGGGTGGTTTTTTTAAAAAATGGTAAATGTTTTAATAGCACGTTTAACAATTTTTGTATTATTTTTTTCTGCCTTGGCAAAACATTTTTAATTTTTATAAGTTATTTATGTAGAGCCTTAGTATGGCCAGCAAAATGAATTTTATACTATAAAAATATTTAGTTTCTCTTCATGTTGTTGTTTTGGTTAGTTGATTGGTAGCCCCGGGATAGAAAACTGTCCCGGGGTTTTTTTATGCCATTACAAATGTCATTTGCTGACATGTTTGACGTGGAATTTGTTGGCCAGCAATATGTTTTCTCCTCTGTTCACAAGGGCGAAAACTCGAGCAACGTTCAATGGAACGCACCTGAAGTGCACTTCTACTGGAGCCACAAAGGCTTTCAACTTGGAGATTACCTGCTTATTACAGATGAAACCAAAGCATACAAGGTAAAGCCAAATTTTAGCGGTGGCCTTATCCGTTACCAGGAGATTTCGATTGAGAACACAGGCCTTTCGAAAGATGGTTTCATTTACGACCAGGTAAAAACGAAAAGCCATGTGTTAATTGCCACTTCAAAAGGCATATTCTACAGGCCCATAGAAGCCATTTTACAAGCGTAGAATTCCTGATCCTTCCAAATTTCATTAAGAGGCCGTCTCAAAAGTCAAAAAAAATCAAATTCGCCAGGAAAGCACTAAAACACTAAACCACAAAAAAGATTGGATGTCAGATTCTTCTTGTTTAGTGACAATTTGTGTTCCTGCCTGCCGGCAGGCAGGTTTGGGTATTTGTGGCTAAATAACAGGCTTTTGAGTCGGCCTCTTTTTTTTATTCATTTTCGCCCAGTATTTTACTCCCTCAAAGTGTTCGTTAGCGGACATTCTTGTCCGGTTTCGCGAACACATTCTCCTTTAATTCCACAAGAATACATTAAGGTATCTATATTAAATCATCGTTTGAAAAAATATTTTATAGTTTAGGAATTTGATATTCAGCTATTTGAAAATACTTTTTTGCTTCAGGTTAATTCTTGGCATGCAGTTTGAATAACTGCGAACAGATTTAATTTTGCACCATAAAAACAAATAACAAAATGAAAACCATTAATTACCTAAAAGCATTTGTCATAAGCACAATAGTTGTGTTTAGTGCCTGCCAGAAAGACGCGGTTGAGCCCGGAGCAGAAGCAAAAGAAAGCAAAGCCGCATTGAGTTCAGAAATTGAAAGAACTGCAAGTGGTTGGAAAAAAATGGAAGGGCTGCCCGAAGCTCCTGTTTTCAACCTGAGTTTTGAAAACGGGGAAATTCTTGGTCTTGGCAACAACTATCGTTTTAAAATTAACCCCTCCACTTTGAAAGCCAATGCAGAAAGCTTCGGTTCCTTTTCGGAAGACTACTCCACCACTTTGACCCAAAGGTTTTTTACCAAGATCAGCAAAACTTCCATTTTTGTTTTCAACACCCAAAACCCCCAAAACTTTGTAACCCTTGACCTGTTGAGGCTTGACCCGGGATTCGACCGGTTTATTTCTTTGCCCGGTTGTTACAGCAAAGCCATTGCATCAACCAAAGAGAATGTCTTTGTTACGGCCTATGCCCGCAAAAACACCATCAATCGCTTCGCAAATGATGCTGTGTCACTGGTTGTTTTCAGCACTTCTGTTAGTAAATCTGGCAATGTGGTTATCAATCAGGCAAAAACCATCTCAATACCTGACCTCCCCGCTGGCGCCAGGTTGCTGACTGTTTTCGCCTGGGAAGAGAAGTTTATTGTTTCCTTCGACTCAAAAACCATAGTTGTTGGTCAGGACGGAATTTATTATGAAGTAAGCGATCAAAGCTTATTTGAGATTATCCCTTTCCAGGGATTACTGCTGGGATTCGGAGAAGATCAAATTCTCTTATCAAAAGATGGTGGCATCACCTGGACTCCTCATATCCGCAACAAACCAAGCGAATTCAGGTACTGGGAACAAAAAGGATTTGAGTTTGGCAACGGACTGATTACCTCTTCGCCCACTGGAATCTACCAAATTGAATTAAAGGCCGACAGCCCGGTTTTCTATATCAAACAAATTCCCTGCAGCGAACTTGGACTTGATAAGGAACATATCATCTATGATATGGTTAATGTCGACCAGGTACTTTTTATTGCGACCACTAAAGGCATCTTTTACAAGCCGATAAAGGACCAGGAATTGCGACGAGAGATATAATTGAAATATAAAAAAATGGGCTGCCCGAAAGCAGCCCATTTTTTATTTTCTTACCGGCTTTATCTGTATGTTTCAATATCAGGTTTGCCCCACATCATAAATATGGTTTGGGGCACTTGTACATTTTGCAGGTAGGGCCCGCGAACGGGGTCTTTTTCGCCGGCTGCCACTCTGAATAGTTCCTGACCGGGTCCTTTTGCATAAAACGGAACAAGTGTATTGGTATGATTGCTAAAGTTGAATTTTGCACCGGGAAGGTTTCCTTTCCCGTTATTCACCACCGGTGAATTAATATTTTCAGGATGATCCGGACCGGTAAGGTATCCTGTTTCATGGTCAGCAGTGATAATGATCAGGGTTTCTTCCCAGCTGCTGTATTTCTCAACCCATTCAATGGCCGCTTTTACTGAGTTATTGAAATCGATCTGTTCTTCAATTGTCCTTCCCAAATGACTGTCGTGGCTGGCCCAGTCAATGGCGCCGCCTTCAATCATCACGAAAAAGCCTTTTTGGTTTTTGCCCAGTACGTTCAAGGCGGCGCGGGTCATTTCCTCAAGGGTGGGCACATTTTCATTCATTGTTTGTGAGAAAGGCACTACTGTGGCTTCACCACCTGTGCGACCTTGCTGCAAAGTAGAGTGAACTTTTGGAACCCCCAGTACACGATTTGGAGTGGGGCCACTGGCCATGCTTATAAATTCTTCACGGGATTGAATAAGCTTCCAGGGATCGGGCTGCCCGTCGTCATTGGCATCCTGCACCCTGAATAACTGACCATCAACTTCAAACTCAGTAAGGCCATCATTTGCCACCAATTGATCCCAAATTTGTCGACCGCCAACATAACGGCTGTTGTTTTCGGAAGGCTGGCCATCATCATCATAATTTGGATGACCAATCGCCATGATAAGATCCAACCGTGTGTTGAAAAACATATATCTGGCAATTTCTTCATAATTCCGGCGGTCATTATTATGTGCCGCAAAGCTGGCAGGGGTTGCATGACTTAATTGCACGCTCGATACCACGCCAATGGATTTGCCAAGAGCTTTGGCCGCCTGACTAACATGCACCAGCGTATCCCCATCGACACCAATGCCAATGGAACTATTATAAGTTTTACGACCGGTTGAAAGAGCGGTACCTCCTGCACCACTATCGGTATAATCGCGGCTGGCATAATCCGGATCGCTCCAGGCAAGTCGCGGACTGTATCCATTGCTGAAAATTAGCCCATCATCGTTTTTGCGAATCACTGCAGGATACGTGGCCAGTCCCACCTTTGTCCAGTCATCCTGTTCGTAGGGTTGAACCAATTCCTGCCCATACTCAAAATAATTGGCGGCCAGCACATGGTTGTAGCCCATGCCATCGCCAATAAAAAAGATGATGTTCTTAGGTTTTGGGAAGTTTGCCTCCTCAGAAGAACTGGCAGTGGTTTGCCTGCAAGAGCTAAATCCCAGCATAATGGCAGCCAGGCCGGCAATAACCAGAAAGTTTTTTCTAATGAAATACATGTTTTGGAAGATTGGAATAAACTAAATTTTTTATTTAACTATTTGAATATAAAGGTACTGAATTTTTTTCTCACTTTTAATTGGGCGTGCAAAGTTCAGAATTTCTTAACATAAGAACAAATCGCACTTCCCTTGGTTCAAAAAAGTATTGTTTTCATTCATTGGCATAAAAAAGTCCACGGACCATTTGGTTCATTGGGTCTTGCCCTTTTACTCTCCGGCGGAACAAAACTGGTCAAAAACAGAAAAAATATTTCTGCGGAGTGTATTTTCATTAATTTTACGTGCAAAAGCAGGCTTTGCAGCAACAATGAATGTTTTATACATATCATATGATGGTATGACGGATGCCTTAGGCCGTTCGCAGGTAGCTCCTTATCTGCAAGGGCTTGCGCAGAAGGGGCATCGTATTCATGTTATTAGCTGCGAAAAGCCCGACACCTTCGAAAAGGACAAAGCCCAGGTGGAGGCCATTTTTTCTGCCGGGCAAATTACCTGGACACCGCTGAAGTTCTCCAGTTTTCCTCCGCTGCTGTCAAAAGTTTTCGATCTGTACAAAATACGCCGGGCTGCCCTGAAGCAGCATCGCAAAACACCTTTCGAGATTGTACATTGCCGGAGCTACATTGCCTCCTTTGCCGGCCTGTTTATGAAAAAGCGCCTGGGCCTGCGGTTCGTATTCGATATGCGCGGATTCTGGGTCGACGAGCGCTTTGAAGGCAATATCTGGAAGCGTTCCAACCCCTTTTTTCGCTTGGTTTACAGTTATTTCAAAAAGAAAGAAAAGGCTTTTTTTCATTATGCTGATGCAGTGGTGAGTCTCACCCAGAATGGCCGCAAGATTATTGGGCAATCTTTCGGTGAGGACATCGAAAGCCGCACCAGTGTCATTCCCTGCTGCACCGATGTGGAGCTGTTCTCCCAGGCCAACATCACCACAGAAGAAAGGCAGAATGCCCGCAACCTCCTGGGCATAGACCCCGCACACTTCGTTTTGTCGTACCTGGGCAGTACCGGCACATGGTATATGACCGCCGAGATGATGGCCTTTTTCAGGCGGCTGCTCATGGCTTATCCCGACGCGCGCTTCCTGTTTATCACGGGCGAAGAACCCAACCACATTCTAAAAGAGGCCACCAGGGCTTATGTCGACCCCACCAGCATCATTGCAGTAAAAGCCGGCCGTAGCGAAGTGCCCCTTTACCTGAGCCTTTCCGATATTTCCATTTTCTTTATTAAACCCGTATTCTCAAAAAAGGCTTCCAGCCCCACCAAGCAGGCCGAAATCATGAGTATGGGCATCCCCTTTATCACCAATCCCGGCATTGGCGATACCGACCAGATCGTAAAGGAAAACGGCGTGGGCATCCTGGTGGAGGACTTTACCGACGAGGCTTACGACCGCGCCATCAGGCAAATGGACCGGTTGCTGCGTGAGCCGCCCGAAAGTATCAGGCAATGCGCCATTGCGCATTTCAACCTCGAAGCCGGGGTAGAAAAGTATCACGAAATTTACGAGAGTCTGAAGGCTTAGGCGTTTAATTTTTTCGCTTTCGCGGAAGGCAGGGCATTTCAGTCGGCCAGAAACCTTACTGCCGAAGCCTTGAAACTTACCCAAATCTGTTTCCCGGGCACCAGTGCCATTTTTTCGAACGAAGGCCGACTTACTGAAACCACCACTTCTATGCCAGCATTAATAACCAACTCCATGCCTGCTCCGCAGAGGTAGGCTTCCTTTACCACCCCCTGTAGCTGATTTACCGCCGAACTTTCAATGGGATTTTGCGAAAGCAGAATGTCTTCCTGCGGAATCATCACAAAACCCCGGGTGGGTTCTTCGGGCCCCATAAAGGCCACGGCGCAATCAGGGTTAATGAATGCTTTTTGAAGTCCTTGCTGCCCGGGCATGGGTTCGGTGCGGCAAGGGAAAATATTTTTTATTCCACTGAAACGGGCCACAAACTCAGACTTTGGATGGCGAAACACTTCTTCGGGCGTGCCAAACTGTGCCAGCCGGCCCTTTTCTATCACAGCCACCTTGTTGGCCAGGGTGGCCGCCTCCATAAAGTCGTGGGTAACATGAATAATGGTTTTTCCGCTGCGGCTGATCTGTCGCAGCAGGCCTCTGAGTTCGCCTTTAAGTTTCACATCGAGGTTGGCCAGGGGCTCATCGAGCAGCAGTATGGCCGGCTCGGCCGCCAGGGTGCGAGCCAGGGCCACCCGTTGTGCCTCCCCACCCGACAAGGTGCCGGGAAAGCGGGCCAGCAGATGGGTCACCCCTGTTACTTTTGCAAGATCTTCCACACGCGAAGCAATTTCGGCCTTGGGCATCTTACGCACCTTCAGGGCATAGGCAATGTTTGAATACACGTCAAGGTGCGGAAAGAGGGAAAGATCCTGATATACCAGCCCCACAGGCCTTTGCTGTATCCGCGCTAGGGTAATATCGTGCCCATTCCAGCTGATCTGCCCCTGCTGAGGCTTCACCAAGCCTGCCAGCACTTCGAGCAGCACGGTTTTGCCCGCACCAGAAACCCCAAGCAGGGCCAGGTAGTCGCCGGGAGAAATGCGCAACGACACCTCCTCCAGGGCGAAGTCGCCCAAGCGTATGCCAATATCTTTAATTTCTAACATGGAGGTGATTTTTTGAAAGCAGGCGCATTAGCACAAAAACGGCCAGGCAAACCAGCACAAAAACGGCGGCTACCGGGCGGGCATAGCTCAGCCCGAAAGAAGTAAAACGCTCCCAGATAAGCACGGGCGTGACCATGGGATGATAGGCAATGATAACCACGGCTCCAAATTCGCTCAGGCCGCGGGCCCACATCATGATCAGCCCGCTGACCACCGAACGACGCGCCAGGGGCAACGACACAGTAAAAAATACCCGCCAGGGCGAAGCGCCCAGGTTTAGTGCAGCCTTTTCAAGTTTTTCGGGTACGGCAGCAAAGCCATCGCGCGCCGCATTGATCAGAAAGGGGATGCTGACAAAGGCCATGGCCAGCACAATGCCTGCTACGCCCCCAACAAAGGTAATTCCGGCAGCTTCGCCCGCCTTTCCCAGCCAGGTGCCGCGGCTTACCACACCCAAAATGGCAATACCGGCAGCCGAATGCGGTATAACAACAGGGAGGTCGACCAGCCCATTGACCAGACCTTTCAAAAAAAAGTCCTTGCGGGCCAGCAAGTAAGCCAAAGGAATGGCAGCAATGCCAAAGATCATGGTGCCGGCCAGGGAGCTGAGCAAGGTTAGGCGGATGCTGCGCATCACCGTGGGGTCGGCCAGGGTATCGGCATACTGCCCTGCCGAAGTATTCAGAAACATCCCCGCAAGGGGCGCCACAATAAATAGCAGCACCAGCCCGCTAAGGAACAAAAACACCAGGCTAAGTTTCCAGTTTCGCAGCATTCTCTTGGTTTACAGATGTGCAAATATACCTGTTTTAAGCCGAAAGGTAAACCGCTGGCAAAACGCTAATTTTTGTAAATTCGTGGGTCTAAAACACTGATCATGGAAAGGTATATTCGCAACGAAAAAATGCTTAGCCCGGCTGAAAACCAACGCCTGCGTACCTTTCGCGTGGCAGTGGTGGGCTGCGGCGGCCTTGGCGGTTATATTATTGAAATGCTGGCCCGCCTGGGTATTGGACACCTGACACTGATCGACGGCGATGTGTTTGAACCCTCCAACCTGAACCGACAGTTGCTCTCCACACCCGAAAAACTGGGGCAACCCAAAGCCAGCGAAGCAAGGCTTAGGGTCAAAGAGATCAATCCTGAAGTAAAAACCGAGGCCATTTACGAGTTTCTTAACGAAGAAAACGCTGAACGCATACTGGCGCAACACGACCTGATTTTCGATGCCCTCGACAATGTTAAGTCGAGGCGAATTATTGAAATGGCCGCCGAAAAGCTGGATATCCCAATGGTATTTGGCGCCATTGCCGGCTGGTATGCGCAGGTATGCACCATAATGCCAGGCGACCGGATGATTCAAAAACTCTATCCAGAAGATGTGAACAAAGGAGCCGAGACCCACCTTGGCAACCCCTCCTTTACCCCCGCCCTGGCCGCCTCCATCCAAGTGGCCGAAGCCATTAAGGTGTTGCTGGGAAAAGGTCCTTTGTTAAGAAATAAGGTCCTTTCAATTAATCTGCTCGACCACGAATACCAGGTAATCGAGTTGTAGTTTTTCAGGAGGCGGAAAATTAGCTGTTAATTATTCCTGTAACTTCAACTATGGTTTTCTGCCGTTGGTCTTTCCTGGCAATAATGACAATCTGCTGGGAAGCAGACAGAGCCAGGACAACATCATAACCCTCCTCCCGAAAAATGTTGGTACCTTTGCAACAGAAAAAAACAAACAAATTATATGATCAGTTTTGAAAAAGCCCTGGAAACAGTGCTTTCCGAGGTGAGGAAAACGGGTACCGAACGGGTAAATTTTAATGAAGCTCTTTACCGGGTTTTGGCTGAGGACGTATATTCTGATATTGATATGCCTCCATTCGACAAGGCTGCCGTTGATGGCTATGCCTGCCGCATGGAGGATCTGGACAAGGACCTTGAGGTGCTGGAGGTAATCGCCGCCGGCGAAATTCCCTCAAAAACCATCAAGCCCGGACAATGCAGCAAGATTATGACCGGTGCCATGGTGCCCGAAGGTGCAGACACTATGCTAATGGTGGAGCATACTACAGAATTAAGACCAGGTATTGTGCGGTTTACTGGGAAAAAAACAGCCCGCAACATAGCCTATAAGGCCGAGGATGTAAAAAAAGGCGATCAAGTTTGGAGCAAGGGCATGCAGATATTGCCACAGCATGTGGCCATTTTTGCTTCGGTTGGTTGTGTTAATCCCCTGGTGGCCAAACAACCCCGGGTGGCAATCCTCTCCACTGGCGACGAACTGGTAGAACCAGCCCAGTTACCCGGTCTCGGAAAGATTCGTAACAGCAACGGCTTTCAGCTTATTGCACAGGTAAAAGCCGCGCATTGCATCCCAAATTACATGGGTATCATTCCCGACGATGAAGAGGCCACCGACCAGGCCATTAGCACAGCCCTGGCCGAAAACGACATGGTGATTTTGACCGGAGGGGTGTCTATGGGCGATTTCGACTTTGTGCCCCAGATCATGCAAAAAAACAAGGTGGACATCCTGTTTCAGAAGGTTGCCGTAAAACCTGGCAGACCGACTGTATTTGGACGTACCGAGAACTCTTATATTTTCGGCCTTCCCGGAAACCCGGTTTCCTCTTTCATAAATTTTGAAGTGTTTGCAAAACCCCTGCTATACCGCATGATGGGATACGAGTGGAAGCCGCGTTTGCTTGAACTTCCCATGGGCATTGAATTTCAGCGAAAGAAATCGGACCGCCTGGAGTTTCTGCCTGTTACCATTGGCGAAAATGGCCAGGTGGTTCCCGTAAGCTATCACGGCTCGGCCCATATTCATGCTGTTTGCCTGGCCGACGGCATTATGAGTATTCCGCAAGGAATTAATGAAATTAAAAAAGGAGCCCTGGTGCATGTTAGACCGATTTAACCGCAAAATAAACTACCTGCGTATCTCCGTAACAGACCGCTGCAACCTGCGCTGCCGCTATTGCATGCCCGAAGACGGGGTGCAGTTTATTCCGCACAGCCAGATACTAAGCTTCGAAGAAATCAAGGAGGTGGTTGAGGCAGCCGTGCCATTGGGTATTGACAAAATAAGGCTTACGGGCGGAGAACCGCTGGTGCGCAAGGACATAGTGGAGCTGGTGCGACTTATTGCCTCCGTGCCGGGTGTAAAAGACATTGCCATGACCACCAATGGCATACTGCTTCAAAATTTTGCTGCCCCACTTGCAAAAGCGGGTCTGCACCGCATCAACGTGAGCCTCGACACCATGGATCCGGAAAAATTTGGCAGCGTAACCCGCGGTGGAGATATCCGCAAGGTGTTTGCCGGCATTGAGGCTGCGCGCCTGGCCGGACTGAGTCCCATTAAGGTAAACTGCGTAATAAAAACCGCCAGCGACGAACCCGATGCCCTTGCTGTAAAAGCTTATTGCCTGGAAAATGGCCTGCAGGCCCGATTCATTAAGCAAATGGACCTGCACACCGGTGAATTTGGCATTGTCGATGGCGGATCAGGCGGCGACTGCCGCAACTGCAACCGCCTGCGACTGACCAGCAACGGAATGATGAAGCCCTGCCTCTTCAGCGATATGGAATTCAGCGTGAGAGAGTTGGGCGTAAGAAAAGCCATTGAAATGGCACTTAACGTGAAACCCGAGAAAGGAACAGTAAATTTGCACAATTGCTTTCACAACATCGGTGGCTAATACTTGATGAATGATGATTTAGAATTTAGGATTAAATGTTTTTCTAAATTTTCAACTTTTCAACTATTAAACTCTTAAACCCTTCAATGAACAAACTTTCACATACTGACGAGCAAGGCAAAGCGCATATGGTTGATGTGGGTGGCAAGCCCATTCAGCAGCGCACGGCCACCGCCAAAGGTTTTATCAAACTCAACGGGCAGACCATTGCGCTTATTCGCGACAACCAAATGAAAAAGGGCGATGTGCTTACCGTAGCCGAAATTGCAGGCATTCAGGCAGCAAAAAAGACCGCAGACCTTATTCCGCTTTGCCACCCCTTGCAAATCACCAAGGCAGAGGTAAAGACCCGCCTGGGAAACGAGGGTGTTGAAGTGACTGCCAGGGTAAGTTGTAACGGACAAACAGGAGTTGAAATGGAAGCCCTAACCGCTGCCAGTGTGGCCTTGCTTACTATCTACGACATGTGCAAGGCCGTTGACAAAGAAATGATGATTCGTGAAGTGGTGCTTGTGGAAAAGAAAAAACAATAAACCCCTTCCGGGGAAAGGAAAAGGAATTTATATATGAAAATGAAGGTATTATCCGTAAATATCTCTGAAAAGAAAGGTACCGCAAAAAAACAGGTGCCCGAGATACAGCTCAACCGCTTTGGTGTAATGGAAGATGCCCATTCGGGTAGCTGGCACCGGCAGGTGAGCTTGCTTGGCAAAGAAAGTTTCGATCGTTTTGCGGTTATGGCGGGCCGCGAAATCGCTTTTGGCGAGTTTGCCGAAAACATTAC
Organism: Bacteroidales bacterium; assembly: GCA_041687035.1. Classification (GTDB taxonomy): domain Bacteria; phylum Bacteroidota; class Bacteroidia; order Bacteroidales; family UBA7960; genus UBA7960. The sequence continues at coordinate 32,891 of JAWLCS010000016.1, read as the reverse complement.
CACCGAAGGTCTCGAACTGGTAAAGACCGCTCCCCTCGACCGCCTGGTAGGTAAGGAGGTGGAACTGGAAATAACCCAGATCGGCAAGGAATGCCATGGCAGCAGCTGTGCCATATTCAGGGAGGTGGGTAACTGCGTTATGCCCAAGGAAGGAATCTTTGCACGGGTTATTCGCCAGGGCGTGCTTCGCCCGGGCGACGAATTGGAGTATCAGCCCAAAGTGTTTCGCTTCCAGGTAATCACCATGAGCGACCGCGCCAGCCGCGGAGAATACGAGGACCGAAGCGGCCCGCGTATCGTAGAGTTGCTCGAAAAACACTTCGAAGGCAACAACAGAAAAATCAGTATTGATCTGAATGTTATTCCCGACGATGCCACCAACCTGAGCATGCTCATTGAAAAAAGTCTTTACGAAGAATATGACGTGATACTAACAACCGGAGGCACCGGCGTTGGCCCGCGCGACATCACAGTAGAAACGGTTCGGCCCATGCTGCATAAGGAAATTCCGGGCATAATGGAAATGATTCGCATAAAATACGGTACACGAAAACCCAACGCCCTGTTGAGCTGCGGCATTGCCGGCCTGATTGGCGACACCCTGGTATACACCCTGCCTGGCAGTGTAAAAGCAGTAAACGAATATATGGAAGAAATACTCAAAACCTTGGAACACCTCATTTACATGCGGCATGGCTTAGATTCTCACTAATAAAAAAAGGGGCCTATCGAGCCCCCTTTTTTTTTATCAAAATTTTCTTTAGTTGCTTCTTATAATGAAGTCGACACGGCGGTTGATGCTGAGGTTCTGCTGTGAGAGCGGATCGTCGGGTCCTCGATGGTATATGGAAAGACGAGCCGGGTCAATTTGAAAGTCATTAACCAACACATCATAAACCGCTTGGGCACGGCGCTCGCTCAGCGCGTGGTTGTAGGCCGAAGGTCCGGTAATGTCGGTGTGGCCAACCAGTTCAATACCAACTTCAGGATTGGCATACATAAACCTGGCGGCTGAAGCAATACGCTCATAATTGAAATTGTCAATGGCGGAACTGTTCAGGCGGAAATAAACACTGAGCAGGGCAGCAACCGACGATTCGGTAACGCTTGTAGCGGGCCTGGAGTCGGCCAGGGTGCTCATTCTGCTGTTAAGTTCGTTTTGCCGCTGATCAATGGCCTGCACCTGCTGACGCAGTTCTGCAATATCGCGGTCGTAAGTAGTTTCTTCGAGGCGCTGATCAATAATTTCAATGCGGCGATCAACTTCCGAGACCCTTTCGGTAATAAACTCCATGCGGTTCACATCGCCCGGATACATAACCACAGAGGGCGAAGCCCACTTCATGTGGCGGGTTTGGCTTCCAAGCTTGATGATCAGCCCTACGTTGGTGTAGTTGTAGGCATCATACTTCGAAAAAATGCGGTTGACGGCGTCCATTTTGTCGGTTTGGGTAAACCGGTAGGCAGTTTCAATGCTAAGGTCGATCCGGGGTGAGAGATTGAAGCGCAACCCAACACCAACCGGCACAGCCAAGTCCGTAAGGCGACTGTCCTTATCCTGCCCATTGTTTGTATAACCGTAGCTGTTTACCAGTTCTTCGGTTTCAGTATCAAATAGTTTAGAGCGGTAGGAAACCATTCCCACGCCGAGCAAACCATAAATATCGATACGGTCGTTTCTCGACCAGCGTGGCGAAAAAAGCTTAGAAAAGCTAAGTACTCCGCTAATGTTGGCCTCCCAAAGGTCTGTCTCGAACCTGCGACTCTGCTTGTCGTCCCTGCCATCAAGGGCGCCCATTAAAAACTGCCCTCTTAATCCAAAAACCGGGGTAAAATGGTATTCGAGGTTTAACCCACCACCAAACGACACTTCATCAAATTTCGGGAAATAATCTTTTTGCTTAATGTCGGTAAATGGAGTCATAATTCCTGCATTGAGGCCAACAGAAACCCTGTTGAAGCCTGCGCTGACCGGATTCTGCGAAAAAACCGGCTGTGCGAGCATGCAGAAAACTACTGTGATAGCTGCGAAAAATCTCATTTCTCTAATTTTTTATTTTATTCTTGATTTATACTGGCTATTGCTGAAACCAACTATATTATGGCTCAAAATTAACATATATAATTGATTGGCAAAACATTTTCATCAACAAACTTGAAAAGCACCTTCTTCATAACCCCGTAAAATTACGTAATATTCCCGGGTGTTTTCTTCGGTTTACGCTGTAAAAAATTTTTAGTTTCAAAAAAAGCGATTTATTAAATTCCTTTTTTGAAATTAAAACATTGCCCTCACCTGCATAGACCCTGTATGTACCATATTGGCTCCGGGCGATTTCCGACCATGGTAGCTCAGGTTAAGCTGCAGCCAAGCGTTGAGGTTTTGCTGCCAGTTTAGGTTCCAGATAGTGTTAGTGCCAGGGTTGAGGCTTTCGAGCATTTCGAAGGCCACAGGGCTTCCTCCCTCAAAAGGATAATTGATTTGCGAAAGCTGATAACGGCCACTCAGGTTTCCCCTTCCGGGGATACTGTAACGAACCTCCAGTCCTGATTTGTGTATGCCAGCCTTTTCGCGCTCCACGCCCAGGGTATTTTCCTTATCAATAAATCCATAAAACAAGCTTATACGCCAGCGGTTTTGGTGCTGATAGCTGATGGAAGGCTCCACGGCATAGGATCGAATCAGGTAGTTGCGGTTGAGAAAAAATTCTGCCTGATTTTCCTTTTCGCCAGTGCTGGCAATCATTTCGAGCGAAAATCGTCGGTCTATGTTCCAGCGGGTCCTCAGCCCGGTGTTTTTCATCACACGGCTTTCAAAACCGTTGCTGAGCAACATCTTATTGCGATTGTCAAGCCAGTTAAGTTCCATGGTAAAAACCCCTGAAGAACGGTTGAAAAACAGGGTGTTGCGGAAGGAGGCACCTAGAGCCACCAGCGAGGGTTCGTCCACATTAATCAGAAAAGGGTTAAAACTACTGGCGTTTACCTCGCCCTGGTTTTTCCGGTCTATCCGCAGGCTGGTTTGGTTGCTGAAACGGGCCAGCAAACCTTTGAGGCCTTCCTCGCCGCGCCAGGCAACACGGGGATCGACCGTAAGTGTATGACTATAACTATTGCTGAAAACCCTGGTGAAGTCGTCGGTAGGCACAAACACCCTGATAAAGCTGGCCTGATCAGGATACAGGGCAAGCTCAAACTCATCCAGTTCCATAATGCCATTGCCATTATAGTCGATCCAGGTGTATACGCCCTGCCCGGCAGGCACTTCAAGGTAGATATATTCTCTTGCGCGTTCCATGCCGCTGCCCGTTTCGTAAAATAAGGCAGACACGACAGCCCCGTCTGCCCAGCGCGAGAAATAGTCGATCCGCCCGCTCATGGTGTTTTCGTCCTGAGCACTGGCAATGCTCAGTGAGCGAAGGCCCACGTTCATGAGCAGCCGCTGCTGCGGGTTTTTAAGCAGTTCATAAGATACTCCATAATCCCTGGCAGTGGCTTCATGTGCAAAGCCACTTGCGAGGGGCCGGCTATCGTTGCGCAACTTATGATAAATCCGGTAGCGATTTCGGGTAGTGTCAGGATTTGTAAGAAAGAAATGCCACTCATCGAAAAAGGCACTCGAGCCCAGCAAGCTATCTGCACCTGCTGTCTTGCGTCGGTTATCTTCCATTTGGTGTTCTATGCCTGCAACGAAAAACAGGAGTGAATGGCTGGCACCGGCCTTATGGCGGTAAAAAGCCGTTTGCTGCCAGCCACTGGAACTAAGCAGGCTGCCATCATAAAAAAGTCTGAGCTCTCCCGCCTGGAGGCGCACATCGACCATGTTCATGAAGCCGCTGTATGTGCTGCCCTGCTGAAATGACCTGAACTGGTAGCGGGCACTTCCGCTTTTCGGGTTGGCAAGCTGCAGGCTCAGGCTGGTATTGTTTTCGGGCGCAGGTGCGGCCATCTCACCCAGGTTCCAGTCGCGCTCGAACTCCAGCGGGCGGTAGCGTTCAACATGGTTAAAGTAGCGCGAGGCCAGCTCGTGGCTGCCAGCTATCAGCAAATTCCATTGGCCGTCACCCAGACCGGGCAAAGGGGTTTTATTATTTATGCTGAAAAGCAGTCCGTATCCCAAATCGTCGGCCTTATCGAGATCGGAAAACAGGTTAATGTCGCGGTTGCTCAGGGCAAACTCAAGCCCTGCCGAGGTTCGCGAGCTAAGCTGGTAACTGGTGCTGATGCTCAGCATTTGCATTTTTTTTGGCGTAACCAGCAAAACAATGGGCTCATGGGTGCCTTGTTTCTGACCGTTTATCGGAGCCACCCACTGAAACACCCTTCCGTTGGCGGCCGAGTTTATCTGCCGGTAATTGCCATCACCCTCTCCGACGAGCGAAAAGCCCAGGGTGTAAACGGCTCGTTCAGGATCGGTCGAAAAAACAAATACAGAATCGTAACCCAAGGAGTCGGTCAACAGGTACATGACCCGGTCATTTCTGAAGCCGGTGCTGTCCACGTTCCAGTCGAAAGCCCTGCTCAGGTCATCGCCTGCAGCAGCCATGCGGTCAATGCGCTCTTCGGTAAGCTCCTGAAACAGGCTTTGGTTTTTATGGTCCTGTTCTGAGAAAAAATTGATACGGAGCGCGGTTTTTTTTGTCTGAATATTCGCGCCAGTAAACAGCACGGAGCGGGCATAGTTGCGTTCGGCATATTCAAACTCCACCAAGATGCGGCTTTCCCTGGTTATTATTCTGCGCGATGTAAAGGTAATTTCAGCCATGTTATAATCGATCACATAATCGTGATCCATGCCCCTGGTGAGCGGCACCCCATCAATAAAAACCCGCTCTGTGCCTGCCAGCACCACAATATAGCTCTCGTTGCTGGCTCCACTCAGTTTGTAAGGGCCCTGGTTGCCTTCCACGGCAGTGAGCTGGTTTCTGACATATTTGCCTTTGGCGATGGCGCCAGCGGCGGTGAGTTGCACTTCTGCCCCACCCAGCAGGCCCTCGCCATGGGCGCGGGTGGTATAACTGGCAAGGCCTCCCTGCGCCCTGCGCGAGAAGTTCATAAAATAACCTTCCGGACGTTCCAGCTCAAAATCGCCTGCAAGAATCTTTCCGCCAAGGCCGGTCAGTTCAATAAAGACCTTGTCGAAATCCTGTATTTGCCGGGTGGTGCCATCGGGCTGAAAGGGTATGTCCTGATCAGAAATTACCGCATTAATTGCAATCTCTTCGCTTATGTTGCCACTCAACTGCAGGTTCATGGCCGACTGCAGCGATAGATCCTGGCGGTTTCCAACGGTAATGCCACGGGTAATGCTGCCGGTGCTCTGCAAGCCATCCATTCGCAGCAATCCTTCGCCGGGAGGGCTGACACCCAGCCGCAGCGGCATTGGAGGAGCAGCAACTTCCGGATCGAAAAGGGTGGCTGGGTCCTTATGGAAATAAGGTGCCGTAAGCAAAACAGGAAATACACGGTAGCTGACGACAATACTGTCGTTGCTCCAGTATGGAGGCACCCGAAGACTGAGGCGGGCATTCATGGCATCGAGGCTCCAGAAGGCAGCATCAAGTGGCGCGCCATCAGGACCAGTAATTAAAAAACTGCTGGCATGAATGCTCAAAGTGTCGAGTTGATGCTCGCTCTGGCCTGCCAATATCTTTTTCTGGCGAAAGCCGACACCATCCTGCGAAAAGCCCCAATGGTTTGCAAGAGAAAATACGACGAACAGAAAAAGGGCAAAACGGTTTAACAAATCTGGCTGTTTAAGAGATTGCGCATTTGGTTTTCACAGGCCTCATGTAAAGGGACTAAAATTACGGGGCAAAAGTCACATTTGCAAACATGCACCAAAAAAACAGGTCTGCCCTTTTAGAGACAGACCTGCACCAATTAATCCTGAAACAAAACCGGCATTTTAGAATAAACCGGAAATGTTTCCATCATTATCAATATCGATCTTTTCGGCCGAGGGGTGCGATGGCAGCCCGGGCATGCGCATAATGGTACCGGCAATAGGAATCAGGAATCCGGCTCCGGCGGCCACCTCAAATTCGCGGATCTTCACGGTAAAGCCAGTTGGGCGGCCCAGCTTGTACTGGTCGTCGGAGAGTGACTTCTGAGTTTTGGCCACACATACCGGAAGCTTGTCGAGGCCAATCTTTTCAAACTGCTTAATCTGGGTCTTGGCCTTAACGGTATACTCTACGTGGTCGGCTCCATAAAGCTTGGTAGCAATGGTGTGAAGCTTCTCTTCGATGGTTGAGTTGAAATCGTAAAGAGGGGTAAAACAAGTGGTACACTTTTCGGCTTCTTCCTTCACCAGTTTGGCCAGCTCAATGGCACCTTCGCCACCCTTGCCCCAGGCTTCGCAAATGGCCACTTTCACGCCAAGCTCTTCGCAGCGTGCCCTTACGGCTTCCACTTCCTCGTCGCTGTCGGTGGCAAATTTGTTGATAGCCACCACCGGCTTAAGGTTGAAGTGCTTAATGTTTTCAATGTGTTTCTCGAGGTTGGGCAAGCCTTTCTTCACAGCCTCCGCATCGGGCTCAGTGAGTTTGGGCAGCTTCACCCCACCATGGTATTTAAGCGCCCTGATGGTGGCAACCACAACCGAGGCATTGGGCGTAAGCCCGCCATACTGGCACTTGATGTCGAGGAACTTCTCAGCACCCAGCTCGGAGGCAAAACCGGCTTCAGTCACTACATAATCAGAAAGGCTTAGTCCCATTTTGGTAGCAATCAGGGTATTGGTACCCTGGGCAATGTTTGCAAAAGGACCACCATGAATAATGGCAGGGTTTCCTTCGATGGTCTGCACCAAGTTGGGCATAATGGCATACTTCATAAGGGCGGCCATGGCACCCTGGGCGTGAAAGTCGCGCGCATAAACCGGCTGGTCGTCGTAAGTGAAGCCAACAAGGATGTTGCCGAACTTCTCTTTCAGGTCGTCAATATCTTTTGCCAGGCAAAGGGCAGCCATAATTTCGGAGGCAGCAGTAATGTCAAAGCCAGTCTGGCGTGGGATACCCTGCTTGGGGCCACCCAATCCAATTATGATATCACGCAGGGCTCGCTCATTCATATCTATCACGCGCTTCCAAATGATCTTGCGCGGGTCGAGGTTGAGGGCGTTGTCTTTGCTTTGCAGGTGGTTGTCGATCAGGGCGCTGAGCAGGTTGTGAGCCTTTTCAACGGCGGCCATATCGCCGGTAAAGTGCAGGTTAATGTCTTCCATGGGCAACACCTGGGCATAACCGCCACCAGCAGCACCACCTTTTATACCGAATACGGGTCCCAGCGAGGGCTCGCGAATAACCACCGTAGTTTTTACACCAATTCGGTTCAAGCCTTCGGTCAAACCAATGGAAGTGGTGGTTTTACCCTCGCCCGCAGGCGTTGGGGTAATGGCCGTAACAAGGATAAGCTTCTTTTTCCGCACCTGGCTGTTGTCAATCAATTTCAGCGGAAGTTTGGCAATGTGCCTCCCATACATATGGAGATCATCTTCCTTAATCCCCAGCTTTGCAGCTATCTCTGTAATGGGGCGCATTTTCGAGGCCTTCGCAATTTCAAGATCCGTCATAGGTAATCCTTTCTTTTTATTGGGTTAATTTTTTGGATTATTTTTGAAGTTATGCTTAATTCAACCTGTTTCCGGGAGCTTTTGTTTATACAGGCCATTAAAAAACCTGACAAGCACCAGATTTGATCTTGTAAAACATTTTCCGGACCTTAAATTTATAAAATTTGAATAAGAAAACCATGCAAAGCAAAATAAATTGCAACTTTGCCCCTGGCTTATGATGTAATTGCACTATGTACAGAAAACCAATCCTTTCCCTGTTTATTTTCCTTTCCGTTTTTGTTTTTTGGGGCTGTGGCGGCAGCATTAAAAAAATGCTCGAGCCGGGCGTGAGCCTTGAGTTGGCCCAGTACCGAAAAAAATATCTTTCGGATATTCATTATCATTTAAGCATGCATATCCCGGCAGAAAAAGACCTGGCCGTGAGCGGAAAGGTGACCATTGACTTTCATCAGAGCAGGGCACAGCGGGGTGTGGTAATTGACTTCAGGGGCGGACAGCAAAACATCCATCAGGTGCTTGTTAATGGCAATGCCGATGACTATCAATACCTGAACCAGCACATTATTCTTTCGAGCAGGCATATCTTTCCCGGAAAAAACCAGGTAGAAATTCAATTTACCTCCACCGATCAGGCCCTGAACCGTTCCGAGGATTTCATGTACACCCTTTTTGTGCCCGACCGCGCCTCCACCGCCTTTCCTTGCTTCGATCAACCCGACCTGAAGGCACTCTTCTCGCTCGAGCTGGGTATTCCCAATGAATGGACTGCCCTTTCGAACGGCCCGCTATTGGAAGAACGCCAGAAAGACGACCGCAAGATTATGACATTTGAGGCCGACAAGCCCATCAGCACTTATCTGATGGCCTTTGCTGCCGGACGATTCGACACCCTTTCGCAAACGCACAACGGACGCACCATTAATATTTTTCATCGCGAAACGGACCAGCAAAAATTGAACAGAAACACGGAAGCTATTTTTTTGCAGCACTTCGACGCCCTTAAATGGCTGGAAGAATATACAGGTATCGATTATCCTTTTAAGAAGCTCGACATGGTGCTGCTGCCTGGCTTTCAGTACAGCGGCATGGAGCATCCGGGCTCAATCTGGTACCGCGATGTGCGACTGCTGCTCGACGAGCAGGCACCCATCAGCAGCCACCTGAGCAAAGCTTCACTCATCGCCCACGAGACTGCACATATGTGGTTTGGCAACCTGGTTACCATGCAATGGTTCGACGATGTATGGCTCAAGGAGGTTTTTGCTGGTTTTATGGCGGATAAGATTGTGCAGCCCCAATTTCCCGGGATTGACCACGAGATGCAATTTCTGCTCTCCCATTACCCGCGAGCCTATGCTGTAGACCGCAGCCAGGGTACCCATCCCATAAAGCAGAAGCTGGACAATATGAACCTGGCGGGCACGCTTTACGGTGCCATTATTTACAACAAGGCCCCCATAGTGTTTCAGCAGCTTGAGTGGCTCATGGGCGAAGAAGCTTTCAAAAATGCCGTGAAAGAATATCTTGAGACGTTTTCTTTCGAAAATTCTGACTGGAACGACCTGGCACTCATTTTCGACAAGCATACCCCTCTCGACATTTCGGCTTGGAGCCAAGCCTGGGTTTTTGGCAAAGGCAGGCCCGAAATCAGGTTTGAGTATATGCTTAACAATGGGTTCATTACTTCAGTAAAACTCACGGCACCGCTGCAGGATAGCAGCCAGGTTTTTCCGGCACAAAGGCTCTCACCTGTAATTGCTGATGGAGCGGTAATGCCTTTAAGTGGAAGTTGGTTTTTTGAACAAACACCGCAGGAATTTGAGCTGCCCGATCTTGGAAGGGCACCATTCTTAATGCTGCTCAACGGCGGTGGAGCAGGCTACGGCTATATGAAGCCCGACCGCCCTTCGAGGCAATATATGCTCGAAGAACTCCCCCTGCGTGAAGATGATTACCTGAAAGCCGCCGGATTTCTTAACCTGCATGAAGACTTCCTGGAGGGGCACTTTTCGTGCGAAGGTTATCTTCAAGCCTTGGCAACTGGCGTTTCAACCACTCAAAACCCGCAGCTGGGGCGCTACCTGCTCGCCAACCTGCAAACTGTTTACTGGCGCTTTCTCGACGACCTGACCCGGCAGAGATTATCCCAGCCCCTGGAAACCATGCTGTGGGAAAAGATGGTAATGGCAAACCGCGACAACAAATCTCTTTACCTGGATGCTTTTATTGCCATCAGCCTTTCGGCAGAAGCCCAGTTAAAAATTCAAAAGCTGCTCAACAACGAACTATCGGTTTGGGGACTTCGGCTTTCTGAAGACCAGCGTTTTTCCATGGTGGCAGCCCTGATGCTTAACGAGCATCCGCGGGCTGAGCGGCAGGCCCAGCGCCTGCAGGCCGCAACCAGCAACCCCGACCGGCTACGCCGCATTCAGTTCGTTCTTCCGGCTCTTTCTGGAGACCCGGATGTGCGTGAAGCATTTTTTGAATCGCTTGCCGATCCGGCCAACCGCCGCCCAGAGCCTTGGGTGGCCGAAGCCCTCACCTACCTGCATCACCCCTTGCGTGCCTCACACAGCATAAGGTATCTTCCACAAAGCCTGCAAATGCTCGAAGAGATACAGCAAACAGGCGATATCTTTTTCCCGCTCAACTGGCTCGAGGCAAGCCTTTCTGGCTACTCCCAACCAGCCGCTGCAGATATAGTAAAGGCGTTTCTTGACAATCCTGAATTTACAAATGAAAACCTGCGCCTGAAAACCCTGCAGGCTGCCGACCTGCTCTTCAGGGCAGCTGAAAGAAACAGAGAATAAGGGCAGAAACCGGAGCTTATCTCGAAAATTATTTTAATAGCCCCTTTGGGGAAGGAAAAGATCTGTATTTACAGACTCACATCAACCCCTACACGAAAAATGGGATTTTGGTAATACGCCTGGCTGTTATTGTTGAAATTGTATAGCAGCATAATGTTGAGTGAAACCCTATCGGAAAGAGGCTGGCGGTAACCACCACCCAGAAAAATATTTTCTTCCCAGGTGCGGGGCCCCTGATCAAAGCCAGGCCCTTCGACTCGCGACCTGAGACTCAACCGCTCATATTCGGCATGAATGAAGGCACGGGGAATTACCCTGAACCTGGAAAAAAAGCTGAAGCCATACAAGTGGGTGGTGTTCGACTGCCCGAAAAAACGGTCGTTGTAATACTGATAAGTACCTCCTAAGCCGGCCGACAAGCGGTTGCTGAACCTGAATCCAAAAAGCGGGGATACGTTAATGGCGGTTTGGGTACCCAATTGCAGGCCCAGAAACCCGCCCACAAAAAACCTTTCCTTCACGGTCATGTCCTTCACATCGCGTTCTTCCGTGGCCTGGGCCATCAGCCTGGGCAAAAACATTATGCTGATCAGCAGAGATACAAACAGAATCCTTTTCATAAAACTTGTTTTTATTCATAACAACCCATGCAGGCCTGTGGTTCATTTCTTATCAACCATTCAGCGGGCTTCCGCTCACGGCAGCCTGCATGGCTTTGGCTTTTAGCAGGCATTCTTCATACTCCCTTTCGGGAACAGAGCCAATGGTGATGGCACTGCCGGCCATATAACTCAGGTATTTCTTAGCCTCGTTGTAAAGCACACTGCGGATAACCACGTTAAAGTCGAAATCGCCGTCGGGAGATATATAACCCACCGCTCCCGAATACAGCCCGCGCCGCGTATCTTCATATTGCTCTATCAGCTTCATGGCCTGCACCTTGGGTGCGCCCGTCATGGATCCCATAGGGAAGGCATGGCGAATGGCATCGGAAAAATACACATCGGGCCGCAACTTCGAAACCACAGTCGAAATCATTTGATGCACCTGGCTAAAAGAATAAATGCCAAAGAGCTCTTCTACCTTAACCGATCCTTTCTGAGCGGTGTGCGACAGGTCGTTGCGCACCAGGTCTACAATCATCACATTTTCGCTGCGTTCCTTTGGGTCTTCCATAAGCTGTTTTTTCAACAGGGCATCGGCTTCGGGTGTTTTTCCCCGCCGGGCCGTTCCTTTTATGGGCTGCGAAATGAGCTTTTCGCCCTGCTTGCGCATAAAACGCTCGGGGCTGGCGCACATCAGAAATTTATCCTCTAGCTGGTAATAGCATGAGAACGGAGTTGGCGAAAGCTTGTTGAGCCTTTCGTAAACCGAGAGGGGGTCGATGCGGGCATCTTCGGCAAAAAACTCCACGCAGTAGTTCATCTCATAAATATATCCCAGCTGAATATTCTGCCTGATGTTACCCACCTGGTGCAGGTAGCGTTCGCGGGTTACCCGCTGCTTCATCTCCACCGGGGCAAAAGCCGGTGGCGGGCTCCATGCAAAGCGGTCAATTTCATGAAAGACAAAGGCCGGTTCAGAAAACCTGCCAAATCCCGGAAGGCAGCATATCTGCACATGATCGGCATGGGGAAAGATAAGGATTACGGGACTGAAGAAATGCATGAGCGGCATTTCTACCCCATCGGGCTTGCTGCTTTCGAGATTCTCGAGCTGGTTTTTAAGGTCGTAGCTCAAAAAGCCAAAGAGCCAGTCGCGATGCTCCTGGCTAAAGGCCTTGAGCTCTTCAAAGTCGTCGATTCCGTTGCCAAAAGATTGCCGGGCCACCCCAAGTGCCAGCACCTGGCAGAAATTATTGTAGGGGTCGTGGGTGTAGTCATTGGAGTTAAGAAAGCAGCAGGTGGAAAAGTGGCGCTGCCCCCACTGCAGCATTTTCATGATAAAGTGGTGGCCGGTTTTTGTAGCAAACCTCTCGCATACTCTTTCCACGGTGGTATTTCATTAAAAAAAAGGGAACAACAGCACCATAAGCCGTTGTTCCCCGCTGATCTGAAAGGTTGTTATATTTCCCAGGTGTCGCCGCTGCGAAGCAGGTCGTTGACCGTCTGGATTTTTGAGTTTGCTTTTGCAAATTCGATCTGCTCTTCCACCAGGTCGTCGTAAGTGGCATAGGGAGCCGAGCGGATTACCCCGAGGGCCACCGGGAATTCGGGTGGCATCATGCGGCCAAGCATGCGATGAATGGCCGGATCCTTTGAGTACTGATCGTGTACAAGAAGGTCTTTCTCAGTAATGCCATCCTCGCCGATCTTAACAACAGCCAGTCCGGTGCCCTTGATCACAATGCCCTTATCCTTGTTTTTGCCAAAAATCATGGGTTCGCCATGCTTGAGGAACAGCTGACGCTCTTCGCGAAACTCACGGTCAGTGATCATACCGTGGGTTTTGTCGGCAAAGATGACGCAATTCTGCAAAATCTCCACCACGGAGGTACCGTCGTGCTTTGCAGCCTCATACATTACCTCGCTCATAAGCTTTACGTTGTTGTCGGTGGCCCTGGCAAAGAAAGTACCCTGTGCACCCATAATAAGGCCGGCGGTAATAAAAGGGTGCTCAATGGTTCCCTGTGGCGAGGTCTTGGTAACCTGCCCCATGGGGGTAGTGGGCGAATACTGCCCTTTGGTCAAACCATAAATCTGGTTGTTGAACAGCAGTATGTTCACATCGATGTTGCGGCGCACGATATGTATCAGGTGGTTTCCGCCAATAGCCATGGAGTCGCCATCGCCGGTGGCAATCCAAACGCTAAGGTCGGGATTGGCAATTTTTACCCCGCTGGCAATGGGATTGGCGCGACCGTGAATGCCATGAAAACCATAGGTGTTCACATAGTAAGGAAAGCGTGAGGAGCAACCAATGCCCGAAACAAAGGTGAAATTCTCCTTGCGGTATCCGATACGCGGAAAGACATTTTCGACTGCGGCAAGGATAGCGTGGGCACCACAACCGGGGCACCATTTAACCATCTGGTCGCTAACAAAATCTTCTTTGGTTAACTCAACCGGAGAGGTTTGTATTCTTTTATTTTCCAGCATAATTATTTCTCCTCCAATAATTTGGTGAACGCATCGGTAAGTTCCTGCACATGGAATGGCAGGCCCTGCACCTTATTAAACTGATGGTAGCGATAATCGGGAATGGTCATGCGCAGGTAGTTTACAAACTGCCCCATATTCAATTCGCACACCAGGATCTTTTTGAAACGCGAGAAAATCTCAGCGGTATTCTTGGGCAATGGCATAATGTGGTTGAAATGCGCCAGGCTAACTTTCTTGCCTTCTTTTTGCATATGGCTCACAGCCGAAATCAAAGCCCCTTCTGTGCCGCCCCAGCCAACCACGAGCAAGTCGCCGGATTCTTCGCCCACTACCTCCTGAATAGGTATATAGTCTGCCACGCGGTTAACTTTCTCTGCTCGGATATTCACCATGAGTTGGTGGTTGAGCGGGTCGGTGGAGACGTTGCCATCGAAGTTGGTTTTCTCCAGACCGCCAATGCGGTGCCTGAGGCCTTCCATACCAGGGTGGGCCCACTGCCTCACTAGGGTTTTCTCGTCGCGGCGGTAAGGCTTGAAACTGGTATCGTTGGGCATAGCCAATGGGGGCTTAATGGATGGCAGATCTTTAGTGTCGGGAATTTTAAACAGCTCCGAACCAAATCCAATGTAACCATCGGTGAGCAGGATAACCGGGGTCATATGCTCCAGCGAAAGTTTGGCGGCCTCATAAGCGTAATAGAAGCAGTTTGCCGGGCTCGAGGCGGCCATAACAATGGCCGGGCACTCACCGTTGCGGCCAAAGAGGGCCTGCATAAGGTCGCTCTGCTCGCTTTTGGTGGGCATACCGGTTGAGGGGCCCGCGCGCTGCACGTTGACAATCACCAGCGGAAGCTCAGTAATAACGGCCAAACCAATGGCCTCGCTCTTGAGCGAGAGGCCGGGGCCCGAGGTGGTGGTAATGGCCAGAGAGCCAGCAAAGCTGGCACCAATGGCCGAGCAGATGCCTGCAATTTCGTCTTCGGCCTGGAAAACTTTCGCGCCAAGCGATTTATGCTTTGAAAGCTCCATTAGGATCTCGGTGGCCGGGGTAATGGGGTAAGAGCCCAGAAACAACGGCCTGCCACTGTTTTCGGCGGCAGCCAGCAAACCCCAGGCAGTAGCAATGTTGCCGGTAATGTTCCGATAAAGCCCTTTTTCGAGCTTGGCCGGACCTACATTGAAGGTCGACTTAATGGCTTCGACCGTTTCGCTGTAGTTAAAACCAGCTTTGAGTGCAGCCTGATTGGCTTCTTTAATCAGGGGCTTGCTCTTGAATTTCTTTTCAATAAACTCCAGGGTAACTTCCAGGTCGCGGTTGAATAAGAAATAAAGGATACCGAGAACAAACATATTCTTGGTGCGTTCGGCCGAGCGCTTATCGATTTCGAGGTGGCGCAGGCTTTCCTGTGTGAGCAGTGAAATTGGAGCTTGAATAAGGCTGTAGCCATCCAAGCTGCCATCCTCAAGGGGGTTGGTCTGGTATCCGGCTTTTTCAATGCCTTTGTCATCAAAGGTGGCCGAGTCGACAATAAGGGTTGCGCCGGGCTTTGCCCACTTGAGGTTCGACTTGAGCGAGGCGGGGTTCATTGCTACCAGCACATCGCATAAATCGCCTGAGGTTAAAATTTTGCGTTGCCCAAGATGAACCTGGAAACCGCTCACCCCGGCAATGGTGTTTTGGGGCGCACGGATTTCAGCCGGAAAGTCCGGAAAAGTGGCAAGGTCGTTGCCGGCAATGGCGGCCGCATCAGAAAACAGGGTACCTGTCAGCTGCATGCCGTCGCCCGAGTCGCCTACAAACTTTACCACCACATCTTCCAGCTCAACAATATTCTTTTTTTGTGCCATAACAGAATAAGGTTTTTGGTAGGGTATGGTTTTAATAACTTTTTGAAAGAAACAATATTAATACTCGGCCATTTGACGCTGCGAAGTTAAGGGTTTAAAGTATAACCGATCACAAAATTCGGCCACTTTTTGCCCATTTGAGCTTATCCTTATTTAAACCGATTCCAAATATCGCTTCAATGTCGAATTTATGGCGCTATGTCAATTTAAGTCTTTATTTTTGCACAGGAATTAACCGAATTTAGAAACCATAAATTATTGAAGTAATGGCCTACGTAATCACTGAAGATTGCACTGCTTGCGGCAGCTGCATTGACGAATGCCCGGTTGAAGCTATCACCGAAGGTGACATCTATAAGATCGATCCTGATGTTTGCACTGACTGCGGTTCATGCGCAGATGTTTGCCCGGTTGAAGCAATTCATCCTGAATAAACCCCGGCTTCCCGGAATCATAACCGGAAGGAAATGAACTTAAGCCCGTAATTATGTTGCGGGCTTTTTTATTTGGCATTCTTCATTAATTTTGTTACTCCCCTTTCGGGGAAAAAACCGGCATGAAAAACAAACAGGACGAGGGCAATGTAATGACTTTCTGGGGGCACCTGGAGGAGTTGCGCGGGCATTTGATACGCTCGGCTGCATCTATTGGCGTATTTGCTCTGCTGGCCTTCCTCAACAAGGAGTTCCTGTTTTCGAGAATAATTCTGGCTCCTAAAGAGACCTATTTTTTTACCAACCGCGTTCTTTGCGGCCTGGCCGAACGGTTCTCGGTGCCGGCGCTCTGCATCAACGCCAATCCGGTGCAAATCATCAACATCGATATGGCCGGGCAATTTACCACCCATATCATTACTTCGCTGGTGGCGGGCCTGCTGCTTTCCATCCCATATGTGGTTTGGGAATTCTGGCGCTTCATCAGGCCTGGCCTTACCCCTAAGGAACAGTCCAATTCGCGCGGGGCAGTAATGGTTATCAGCGGGCTCTTCATTACCGGGGTATTGTTTGCCTACTTCCTTATTGTGCCTTTGGCAGTGAACTTTTTGGGATCGTACCAGGTGAGCAGCATGGTGGCCAACCAGATTGCCCTGCGGTCTTATATCTCCACGGTTACAACACTTACGTTGGCCACAGGGCTGGTTTTCGAGCTTCCGGTGTTTGTGTATTTTCTTAGCCGTGTTGGCATTCTCACCCCCGAGATTATGAAAAAACAGCGAAAACTGGCCTTTGTGCTTGTCATTATCCTCTCTGCCATAATTACTCCTCCGGATGTGTTCAGCCAGATTTTAGTTAGTATTCCGCTGTTTGTGCTTTATGAGTTGAGCATTGGCATTTCGGCCCGGGTGCAGAAAAACGCCCTGGGAAAAAAGACAGATTAAAAAGTCTATTTTTTGGCGTTAAACTATTCCTTCTGCGCTTCTTTTCTTATCGAACTTTTTTAATTATTTGCTGTTTCAATTCACAAAGAATTGTTCCCATTCTTTTTTGTTTCCGCGAAAGCGTAAAAATGGGTAACTTTATGTAATATGTAATAAATCAATCCTAAATATTCATTTAATTTTTCATCTTGTAATGAACAACGCACAATTTTATTTTGACCGACCGGCCAACGAGCCGATTTTTCCTTATACCGAAGGCACGCCAGAGCGCATTGCCCTGGAAAAGGAAATTGAGCGCCAGAGTAGTATTGAGGTTGAGATTCCGCTGATCATTGGAGGCAAGGAGATCCGCACCGGCAAAACCGGCAAGGTGACCATGCCCCATAATCATGGGCATGTGCTGGCCACCTATCATATGGCCGGCGAAAAGGAAGTACAGATGGCCATCGATGCCGCCAACCAGGCGCACAAGCAGTGGGCGGTAATGTCGTGGGTCGAAAGGGCTTCCATCACCCTTAAAGTAGCTGAGCTGCTTTCGAAAAAGTATCGCTACCTGATCAATGCAGCCACCATGGTTGGGCAGGGCAAAAATGCCTTCCAGGCAGAGATCGATGCCGTTTGCGAAACCATCGACTTCATTCGTTTCAACGCACATTATGTTTCTGAGATTTACAACGACCAGCCCCACTCAGAGATCGGCAACCTGAACCGCCTGGAGTATCGTCCACTCGAAGGCTTCGTTTTTGCGGTGAGTCCGTTCAACTTTACAGCCATTGCCTCCAACCTGGTGCTGGCCCCGGCCGTGATGGGCAATACGGTTATTTGGAAACCATCGACCACCGCCCTGCTTTCTAATTATTATTTGATGAAGATCTTTAAGGAAGCCGGCGTGCCCGATGGCGTAATCAACTTTGTTCCGGGTCCGGGTGCCATGGTAGGCGACATTGTACTCAACAACAAGGGTTTGGGTGGCGTGCATTTTACTGGTGGCAACACCACCTTTAACCACATCTGGAAAACTGTGGCCAACAACCTCGAGAACTATCGTTCCTATCCGCGCGTGGTGGGCGAAACCGGTGGTAAGGACTTCGTGTTTGTGCACCCTTCGGCCGATGTTGACGAAGTGGCTACCGCCCTGGTAAGAGGTGCCTTCGAATTCCAGGGGCAGAAATGCTCGGCCGCATCAAGGGCGTATATCCCTGAATCGCTCTGGGACAGCATAAAGCGTCGTATTGACCGCAACCTGAAGCTGATTCAGAAAGGCGACCCCAAGGAGTTTTGCAATTTTGTAAATGCCGTGATTGATGAAAAGGCTTTCGACCGCATCATGGGCTACATCGACAAGGCCCGCGACTCGAAAGATGCCGATATCATTTTTGGTGGCAAGGGCGACAAATCGAAAGGTTATTTTATTGATCCTACGGTTATCCTGGCAAAAGACCCGCATTTCATTACCATGGAGGAAGAGATCTTTGGCCCGGTGCTGAGCATTCATGTTTACCCCGACGATAAGTTTGAAGAAACCCTGCAGCTTTGCGACAACACTTCACCCTATGCGCTTACCGGTTCCATTTTCAGCAAGGACCGCTATGCCACCGTGAAGGCCTGCGCCACCCTGCGCTATTCGGCAGGTAACTTCTACATTAACGACAAGCCCACGGGCGCCGTGGTGGGGCAGCAGCCCTTTGGCGGTTCGCGGCAGTCGGGCACCAACGACAAGGCCGGAAGTCACCTGAACCTGCTGCGCTGGATCAACCCGCGCACAATTAAGGAAACTTTCCTGCCTCCCACCGACTTCAGGTATCCGTTTATGCACGAGAAGAAGTGTGGGTGCTAAAAAAATTAAGCAATTGTTGTTTAATCGAAATAAGAGCAGTGGCAGACTTGCCGCTGCTTTTTTTGTTTAAAATTACAAACAAGGATTTCTTTCAGTGAGTTCTCCGCTAGCTAGCGGATCAGTTAACGGTTTTTGAACTGGAAACACGTGAAGGAGCCACCAAAACCGATAAAAACTATGTCTCGCCCCTACAGGGCTTAACGAAGTATTATGGCTGGTTATTTACTACCAATATTTCGCCGCTACGCGGCTAAGCGTCCTGGCCCTTTCCTACCCTGCCGCTATCGACTATCGCTTTTCCCTTCACTTTGAGCCCTGCGCCAAAATTACCTCCTGCCGCTTCTTCCCTGAGCTCTGCGCCCTGCGCTCTGAGCTTTTGGCCACCGCTACCTGCTTTTTAATAACCCCTAATCCCTTTCCACTAAGCCCTAAACCCTGCTTAAGCAACGGTCATTTCTCCGCGCAGCGGCTTCTGGAAGTATTTTCGGAGGCGGGCTGTCGGGTAGTTGTTGCCCAGCAGGTACATAAGCTTGGTTACGGCCGCTTCAATGGTCATGTCGTAGCCGCTAACCACGCCCAGTTTTTCGAGGCCTTTACCGGTTTCGTATTTGCCCATCTGCACGGCACCGCCGCGGCATTGGGTGATGTTGCAAACCAGCAGCCCGTTTTTTATGGCCTTGCCAATGGCATCGAGAAACCACTGCTCAGTGGGCGCATTTCCCGAGCCATAAGTTTCCATCACAAGGGCCTTGAGGCCGGGGATGCCAAGAATAGATTCGACCACCTGGGGGGTAATGCCGGGAAAGATCTTTAGAATGGCTATGTTTGGATCGAGGCTGGTGAAAATGCGAAACTCCTGCTCGGTAGGCTGATGTATGGCCGCAAAATCGTATTTGATCTCCACCCCTGCCCTGGCAAGTACCGGATAGTTTACCGAACGAAAAGCCTCGAAATGCTCGGCATTGTATTTATGGGTTCGGTTGCCGCGGTAAAGTTGGTATTCGAAATACACACAAACCTCGGGCACAATGGCCTTGCCACCCTTTTTTGCAGCGGCAATTTCGATGGAGGTAATGAAATTTTCCTTACCATCGGTGCGGATCATGCCGATGGGCAGCTGCGAGCCGGTGAGGATCACGGGTTTAGACAGGTTTTCGAGCATGAAGCTTAGTGCCGATGCAGTGTACGCCATGGTATCCGAGCCATGCAAAATCACAAAGCCATCGTATTGCTCGTAATTTTTCTCGATGAGCTGTGCCAGCCTTACCCACACTTCGGGCTTCATATTGCTGGAGTCGATGATGGGGTCGAAAGAGAAGCTGTCGATCCGGCACCTAAACTTTTTGATTTCAGGAATCTGTTCGGTAAGATGCTCAAAGTCGAAGGGATGGAGCGTGCCGGTGGCGCTGTCTTCAACCATGCCTATGGTACCGCCGGTATAAATGACAAGTATGGATGAGTTGCTGCTCATGGTTCTTGTGTATCAGGAGTTAAAGATTATCCAGCCCAAACAAAGCCCGGGCATTTTGCGTGGTAACTTGTGCCGTTTGTGCCGGGGTGGTGCCGGTTAGTTCGGCCACCTTTCGGCCGATTATTGGTATGTGAGCGCTTTGATTCCGCTTTCCGCGGTGGGGCGCCGGCGCCAGGTAAGGTGCATCGGTCTCAAGAATGATGTGTTGCAGGCCCACATATTCAACAACCCTAGCCATGGTACTGTTCTTGTAAGTTACCACACCGCCAATACCCAGCAGGAAGCCCACTCCTATTGCCTTTTCAGCCTGCTGCAAGTCGCCGGGGAAGCAGTGAAAAACGCCTCTGAGTTTGCTTCCGCGGAATTCTTCCATCACCCCAAAAATCTCTGCCAGGGCGTTACGCGAGTGAATCACCAAAGGCAGATCGTATTGAAGCGCCAGCTCAGCATGCCTGCGAAAGGCCACGACCTGCTCTTTATAAAACGTCTTGTCCCAGTATAGGTCAATGCCTGTTTCGCCCACAGCCACAAATCCGCCTTTCGCCAGCCATTGCTCCACCTCCTGCATTTGCGTTTCGTAGTCTTCTTTAACCGAAGTGGGATGCAGCGCCATCATGGGCAGGCAAACGCCGGGTTGCTGCTGCACGGCGTCCATCATAGGTGCAATGGTGCGGCTGTCGACGTTGGGCATGAGCAGGTGCGACACACCTGAAGCCACTGCCTCATCGACCACCTGCCGGCGGTCGTCGTCAAATTCGGGCAAATAAATATGCACGTGGGTGTCGATCCATTCCATGGCGCAAAATTAGAACAAATAATGGATAAAGCATTCCCCGAAAGGGGTATTGACAATTGTGAACCGGGGCAAATCACCCTCCCATGACGGAAAATTTTTGTATTATTGTGAGCCCTGCGGGAAAAATAGAATAATCATTAACCATAAATAAAAACACACTACAAGATGAATGAAGACCTGATGAAAGCTTCGGTGATCGGACTGCGCGACGCCATGGGGCTGAAACCCGAAGAAACGCTGCTAATCGTTACCGACGAAGTGAAACGTGAAATTGGCCTTGCCCTGCACGAAGCCGGCAAGGAACTTTGCAAGGAAAGCATGCTGATAGAGATCCGCTCGCGCGAGATTAACGGGCAGGAGCCTCCCGCCGCGGTAGCTGCCATGATGAAAATGGTGGATGTGGTGGTTTGTCCCACGGCCAAATCGCTCACGCATACCGATGCCCGCCGCGAAGCCGTGAAGCTGGGCGTGCGCGTTGGGACTATGCCCGGCATTACCGTGGATATTATGTCGCGCTGCCTCAATGCCGACTTCGACAAGATCGTTGGCATGACTCATTTTATTGCCGGCCAGCTAAAAGGCGTAAAAATGATTCGCGTGGTAACTGAAGCAGGCACCGACATCAGTATGCCGGTCGAAGGCCGGATGATCATCCCCAGCACCGGGGTGTTGCGCGAAAAAGGTCAGAGCGGCAACATTCCTTCGGGAGAAGTTTTCCTTGCTCCTGTGGAAGGCACCTCGAATGGAACGGTGGTGATCGACGGCTCCATGGCCAGCATCGGCATGATTAAAACGCCCATTACCGTAAAGGTGGTCGACGGCTTTGCAGAAGAGATCACTGGTGGCGAAGAAGCCGAAAGACTCACGGCCATTCTTGATAAGTCGGGCCGCGATGCCCGCGCCGTGGCTGAATTTGGCATTGGCACCAACTACAAGGCCAAGCTCACCGGGCAAATCCTGGAAGACGAAAAAGTGTTTGGCACCATTCACATCGCCTTTGGCAACAACCTTACCATGGGTGGCACCATTGCGGTAAACAGCCACCTCGACGGCCTGGTTAAAGAACCGGATGTATACTTTGATGAGAAGTTGATAATGAAGAAAGGGAAACTGCTGGAGTTTGAAAGTTAGAAGTTCGGGGTTCAAGGTTTGGAGTTCAGAGTTCAGGGTTGTTAACTTGAAACCCCAAACTACGAGCCCCTAACTTCAAACTCCAAACTTTTTATTGAAACTTCTCCTTCACCCCTTTTAGCATCACCTCGGTCATGCGTTCCAGGTCGAAGGTGTTCTTCAGGCCCCAGTCGCGGGCGGCCACGCTGTCGTCGATGCTCTTGGGCCAGCTGTCGGCAATGGCTTGGCGGAAGTCTGGATTATAGGTCATTTGAAAATCAGGAATATGCTTTTTGATGGAATCAGACAGCTCTTTGGGGCTGAAGCTGATACCGGAGACGTTGTAGCTGGAGCGTACCGAAATTTTTGATGCATCGGCTTCCATCACGTCAATAGTGGCCTTTATGGCATCGTCCATAAACATCATGGGCAGGTGGGTATTTTCTGAAAGGAAGCACTCATAGTTGCCATTGCGAATGGCTTCGTAAAATATCTCCACGGCATAGTCGGTGGTGCCACCGCCGGCTTCAGTCTTGTAGCTGATCAGGCCCGGGTAGCGCAGGCTGCGGCTGTCAACCCCATACTTCTGGAAATAATACTCGAGCCAACGCTCACCGGCCAGCTTGCTGATGCCATACACCGTGTTGGGCTCCATCACGGTAAACTGTGGGGTGTCGACCCGCGGCGTGGTGGGACCAAACACAGCAATGGAGCTGGGCCAGAAAATCCTTTTCAAGTTGAGTTCACGTGCCATTTCAAGCACATTGAGCAGACTTTCCATGTTGATGTGCCAGCTGGCCAGGGGCTTCTTTTCGGCATTTCCCGAAAGGATGGCTGCCAGGTGATAGATCTGGGTAATCTTGTTGCGGCTCACGGTGCCAAATAGCCGGTGAGTGTCGAGCACATCGAGAATTTCGAAAGGACCGCCTTCAGTAATTTCCTTTATGGCGGGCTTTATGTCGGTGGCCACCACGTTTTCATCGCCATACAACTTGCGCAATTTGAGCGTAAGCTCCGATCCGATCTGTCCTGCACATCCAATTACAAGAATCTTTTCCATGTCTGCCTGGTTTTGGGTTGGTTAATTTTGCGGCAAAGATATGAAAAGTGGGGAGATGGGAAAAGGTCGCGCAGTGAAAAAAGGTTGTCATGGTCGTCATTTTTCGCTATTTTTGCTGCTTGTCTGATAACAAAAAAAGAATGGACAGTTTCATTGTTTCTGCACGAAAATACCGCCCGGTGACTTTCGACACGGTGGTTGGACAAAAGTCTATCACCAACACGCTCAAAAACGCCATTCGCAACGACCATTTGGCCCAGGCTTTCCTGTTCACAGGTCCGCGTGGCGTGGGTAAGACTACCTGTGCCCGGATCCTGGCCAAGACCATAAACTGCGAAAACCTGGACGACAAAATTGAAGCCTGCGATACCTGCGAGCCCTGCAAGGCCTTCAACGAGTCGAGCGCCTTCAACGTGCATGAACTCGATGCTGCTTCCAACAATTCCGTTGATGACATTCGAAAACTGGTGGACCAGGTGCGCATTCCTCCGCAAATTGGCAGGTACAAGGTGTATATCATCGATGAGGTGCACATGCTCTCTGCCCAAGCCTTCAACGCTTTTCTGAAAACCCTGGAAGAGCCCCCGAAGTATGCCAAATTTATATTGGCTACCACCGAAAAGCACAAAATCATCCCCACCATTCTATCGCGCTGCCAGATTTTCGACTTTGCCCGAATTACGGTTGATGATATTGCCAAACACCTGCATTTTGTGGCAGAAAAGGAAGGCATTAAAGCCGAGCACAACGCCCTGCACATCATTGCCCAGAAAGCCGATGGCGCTTTGCGCGATGCCCTTTCCATATTCGACCAGATGGTGAGCTTCTCAGGAAACCACCTTACCTACAAGCAGGTGATCGAAAACCTCAACGTGCTCGATTACGATTATTATTTCCGCATTACCGACATGCTGCTCAAGGGGCAGTCGACAGAGATATTGCTGCTGATCAACGAAATTATCTATAAAGGTTTTGAAGGTTCTGAGTTCATTGGTGGCTTTGGCGAGCACCTGCGCAACCTGCTGATAAGCCAGAGCCCCGCCACCGTGCAGCTTATCGAAGTGAGCGACGACATTCGCACGCATTACCTGGAACAGGCCCTGCAGTGCAGTCCGGAGTTTATACTGAAGGCGCTGGAGATCAACACCCAGGCCGACCTCAACTACAAGGAAAGCAACAACAAGCGCCTCACCCTTGAACTGGCACTGCTTCAAATGGCTGCCTTCAGTAAAAAAAAAAGCCCTGAGCTGACCGAAGATAAGCCTACCCTGGCCCCACCACAGGCTCCCGAAAAAAGCGCACCTGCTCCATCAGTTCCGGCGTCCAGCTTTAAGGCGCCTGCCAAACAAGATGATGACGATGGCCCACTACCTTCGTTTTCAGAAGCCCGCCGCCACGAAGAGGAGCCCACCGAGGAAACCACTCCAACAATTGAAACCAAACCGGCAGCCCCGAAAACCTCCTTTAAGCCTTTTAGCCTGAAGATTCACGATGCGCCCCAAGAGGAAACAGAAGAAGAGGAAGCACCTGAATTTACCGAAGACCAGCCCGAAGACTCCATTTCCATAAACAGCTTTCTGGCAGCCTGGAAAACCCTTGCAGCCACTTTTATGGAAGACAGCCAGAGCCTTTATGTGGCTATGACCAACTTCGAACCGGCAATAACACCCACCGGAATGATTAAGGTTAGGGTGGACAATGCCATCCAGGAAAACCTGATTCATGAACGCAAGGCCGAACTCCTGGGCTATCTCCGAAAGGAGCTTAACAACTATGCCATTCAGCTGGAAACCAGCATTGCAGAAACCCAGCGCCAGCAAAAAGCCTATCTCCCAAAAGAGAAACTGGATAAGTTTATTAAAAAAAATCCGGATGTGGAGAAATTACGGAAAGATTTAGACCTGGATTTAATATATTAACTGACTAAAAAAAATTAAATTTGCCCCCTTTAACGGGGCTATTCAAAGAATAAATTTAAATTTTACACTTGTTTAATTAATTTCTAATCATGAAAAAGATCAATATTAAATTGTTACTCAGCCTGATGCTGATTATGCTGGTTGCTTTCACCAGTCGTGGTCAGGGTATCCGGATTGATTTCACCGAATACACCCTCGACAACGGCCTGCATGTGATTTTGCATCAGGACAACTCAACCCCCAATGTGGTGGTTAACATCATGTACCATGTTGGTGCCAAGAACGAAAATCCTGAGCGCACCGGCTTTGCACACTTCTTCGAGCACCTTATGTTTGAAGGGACCAAACACATTGGTCGTGGAGAGTTTTCTGAAATTGTTGAGAAAGCGGGCGGTTCGCTCAATGCCTTCACCAGTTTCGATGTCACAAACTATTTTGTGCTTCTGCCCTCCAACCAGCTCGAGTTGGGCCTTTGGCTGGAGTCAGAGCGTCTGCTGCATCCGGTGATCGACTCCATTGGCATCGCCACCCAAAAAAGCGTGGTGACTGAAGAAATGAAACAAACCCGCGACAACCGTCCTTACGGAAGGCTGCTCACTGAAACCCTTAAAAGGGCATATAAGGTTCACCCTTATCGCTCCGATGTACTTGGCCTCGACCCCCATATCCGCAATGCCACCGAAGAAGATATTAAGAACTTCCACGATACTTTTTATGTGCCCAACAATGCCGTTCTGGTGGTTTCGGGCGATATTCAGTTAGATGAAGCCAAAGCCATGGTTGCAAAATACTTTGGCGAAATACCACGCGGCACCCTTCCCATATACAGGCCCAATATAATTGAACCACGTCGTACCGCCGAGCTGCGCGACACGGTTTACGACAACGTTCAACTCCCCATGATTATTCATGCGTATCCCTTGCCAGCGCAAGGCACCAGGGATTATTACGCCATGGAAATGCTTAGCACCCTGCTATCGGGCGGGCAGAGCAGCCGCATGTACAAAAAGCTGGTCGACGAACAACAAACCGCCTTGCAAGTGCAGGCCATTCCTCTTGGTTTGGAAGATCCGGGCCTTAAAATTGTGCTGGCGCTTCCCAACATGGGCATCGACCCCCAAGTGCTTGAAGAAGGCATTATTTCAGAACTTGAATTGGTGAAGGACCAACTGATCAGTGAGCAGGAACTGCAAAAACTGAAAAATCAATTCGAGAGCCGACTGGTTAACAGCAACACCACCATTGCCAGCAGGGCCACCTCGCTTGCCAACTACCACACCCTCTTCAATGATGCAAGCCGCATAAACACCGAGCTGAACAACTACCTGGCCGTTACCCGCGAAGACATTCGCCGCGTGGCACAGGAATACCTGAAGCAAGAATACCGGGTGGTATTGTACTATATGCCCAAAGCCGAATAAATTAGCAACCATTGAAATAACAATTTATCATGAAAAAGATATTTTCATTCCTGTTTCTCAGCCTGTTCATTATTTTATCGGTGCAAGCCCAGCTCGACCGCAGCCAGCGGCCCGAGCCCGGTCCGGCCCCGGTGATTCAATTGGGCGATTTCAAAACCTTCAAACTGTCTAATGGACTGCAAGTAATTGTGGTTGAAAACGACAAAGTGCCCGTGGTTTCCTGGCAGCTTACGCTGAACATTGACCCGGTTTTTGAAGGCGACGCCAAGGGTTATGTTGACCTAGCCGGCTCACTCATGCGCGAAGGCACAAAGAACCGCAGCAAGCAACAAATCGACGAAGAGATCGACTTTATTGGTGGCTCCCTGAGCACCTTCTCAACAGGTATGTTTGGCTCTTCGCTCAAGCGCCATACAGAAAGCCTGCTTGGGATCATGTCGGATGTGCTGCTCAACCCCACCTTCCCCGAGGCAGAGCTTCAGCGCAGTCTTACCCAGACCAAATCGGGCCTGGCCACCGTGCGCAACGATGCCAACGCCATGGCACGAAACGTAGGACAAGCAGTAGTTTACGGGGGCAATCACCCTTACGGGGAAATTGTGACTCCAGAAACCGTCGACAACATTAACCTCGACCAGGTCCGCAACTACTACAGTACCTATTTTAAGCCCAACGTGGCTTACCTGGTGGTGGTTGGCGACATCAAGACCCGGGAAGCGAAAAAACTGGCAAAAAAGTATTTTGGCAAATGGAAAAAAGGTGAGGTGCCGCAGAATGTGTTTCCCACCCCCGTGGCCCCTGAAGGCAACCGCGTGGCTTTTGCCGACCGCACCGGAGCCGTCCAGTCAGTAGTTACTGTTACTTATCCTTTGGAGTTTACCCCAGGACATCCTGATGCTATAAAAGCCAACGTAATGAACTCCATTCTCGGCGGTGGCGTTTTCTCAGGCCGCCTTATGCAAAACCTGCGTGAAGACAAGGGTTATACTTATGGCGCACGTTCCAACCTGTCGTCCGATCGCTTGGTGGGCCGCTTTACCGCAAGCACCGAGGTGCGCAACAGCGTTACCGACAGCACCGTGGTAGAAATTATGGGCGAGATGCGCCGCCTGATCAATGAGCCGGTTACAGAGGAATCGCTGCAACTGGTCAAAAACTTCATGAACGGCAGTTTTGCCCGCTCGCTCGAGAGCCCACGCACCATTGCCAACTTTGCGCTCAACATTAAGCGCTACGACCTGCCCGAAGACTATTACGCGACCTATCTCGAGAAGCTCGAAGCCGTTAGCGTAAGCGATGTGCAGGCCATGGCCGCCAAATACCTTAAACCCGACAACGCCATTGTGGTGGTGGCAGGCAACCGCGACGAAGTAGCCGACAACCTGAAAAAATTTAGTGCCATCGGTCAGGTTGAGTTTTACGATGCCTTTGGCCGTCCTGTAGAAGGCCCCAGGATGGTAACTGGCGAGATTACCGCGCACAACGTAATAGAAGGATATATCGCAGCCATTGGCGGCAAGCAAAAGGTACAAGCCATAGAAGATGTTACCACCGTTATGTCGGCCACCATACAGGGCATGACCATTGAGGCTGTCAACAAGCAGAAAGCGCCCGATTTGTTTTACATGGCCATGAGCATGGGCGGAAACATCATGCAAAAGCAAGTGTTTGATGGCACCCGCGGGAAGGTCAGCGCCATGGGCCAGTCGCAGGAAATCACCGGCGACGACCTGAAAGACCTCAGGCTGCAGGCTGCACTCTTTCCCGAGCTGCGCCTTGCTGAGCTGGGTTACACCCTGGAACTGGCAGGCATTGAAACCCTCGAAGGAGAAGAAGTTTACCGCGTGCGCTTTACCAGCCCCACTGGCTCGGTGCGCAACGAATACTTCAGCCTCGAAACCGGCCTGAGGAAAAGCACACAGATAAGTCAGGATACGCCCATGGGCAGCATGACCGTGGTGACCAACTACAGCGATTACCGAGAGGTAAACGGCGTATTGTTCCCTTTCAGCATCAGCCAGCAGCT
The DNA here is from genome assembly GCA_041687035.1 of Bacteroidales bacterium. Taxonomy (GTDB): domain Bacteria; phylum Bacteroidota; class Bacteroidia; order Bacteroidales; family UBA7960; genus UBA7960. The sequence continues at coordinate 4,536 of JAWLCS010000016.1, read as the reverse complement.
GGGCCCCCAGATGCTCGACATGAAAGTGACCAGCATTGAAGTTAACAGTGGCCTTAGTGCCGCCGAATTCAGCGTAGATTAGCCAATTCATAAAATGTTTTGAAAAGCGTCCCGGTTGACCGGGGCGCTTTTTTATGCATTGAAACAAAAGGGCTGCTTGCATAACCAAACTATATTTTTACCTTTGAACTGAAGCAATAAGACCAGGTTGGCCGGAGCCGGCACCAAAAATCTCAACCCATGGCAGGAAAAAGGAAAAGCTATTCAGACCGAATCAGGCAAGGGGTCCGTTTTCTTGAAAAAGACATATGGCAAATTCCCCTGCGCGAATTGCCACGCGGCAGGTCAATCCTTATCAAACAGTTACGCATCCTAATGCTGGCCTTGCGAGGGTTTAACGAAGACAGGGTTTCTTTGCGTGCCTCGGCCCTGACCTATTATACCCTCTTTAGTATTGTGCCTATTGTTGGCCTCGCATTCGGAATTGCCAAAGGCTTCGGACTGGAAGCCTACCTTGAAGGACAACTGCAGGCGGCGCTACAGGGTCGAGAGGAAGTATTTAACTGGATCATGAGTTTTTCAAAGTCTATGCTGGAGACCGCCCGTGGGGGGATGGTAGCCGGTGTGGGTTTAATTATCCTGATTTATACCATTTTCATGGTAATGCACAATATCGAAACTTCGTTTAATGACATCTGGCAGGTTAAGAAAATGCGCGACTGGACCCGTATGCTCAGCGATTACTTTGCCGTGATGTTTATTGGGCCCCTGTTTTTAATTCTTTCAGGCGCTGCCACCGTGTTTCTCAACACCCAGGTGAGTCAGTTCAGCGAAAACATCCGTTTCCTGGGATTCCTCAGCCCGGTATTGTTTTTCCTGATGAACCTGGTGCCATACCTGCTCATCTGGATGATGCTTACCATTCTCTACATGATCATGCCCAACACCAAGGTGAAGTTTAGCTCGGCCCTGATTGCTGGTATCATTGCAGGCACTCTATTCCAGCTAATACAATGGGGATATATCTATTTTCAGGTGGGCGTTTCGCGTTACAATGCCATTTATGGAAGTTTCGCTGCCTTACCCTTGCTTCTGCTGGTAATGCAGATCACCTGGCTGGTAGTGCTTTTTGGCGCCGAGTTATCCTACGCAAACCAGAATGTGGAAAATTACGAGTTCGAGGCAGAATCGCAAAATATCAGCCCCCTGAACAAAAAAATCCTTTCACTCTATGTGATGCAGCTGCTGATCTGCTTTTTCAGGGATGGGATTACCCCACCCGATTCTTCAAAAATAGGACACAATCTCGAGATGCCCAATAAACTGGTGCGTTCTATCCTGAATGACCTGGTCGAGGTAAAGCTGGTGAATGAAATAAAAGTCAATGGTTCTAAGGAAATAGGCTACCAGCCTGCACTCGACATAAATCAAATCAGCATCCAGATGGTTATGGAACGGCTGGATAAAAAAGGAATTGACTTTATGCTGGTGAAAAACACCGAAGCGCTGACTGCCCTGAAAAGCGCTGTTGAGTCGTTCCACAAAAAGCTGGAAGCCTCAAACCATAATCAGCTTCTCAAAGACTTGCCCTCAATCGAAGCTTAGTCGTTTCTGGCGGTTCTTTTCGAAATTCCAGAAAAAGCCAGACAACAGCACCAGCAGCACCACACTGGCCACCACATAATAAACGGCGCCGGCACCGAGCCCCACTTCCTCTATGTCGATATTGACATACCCGTTGTGGTGCATGAAATAGAAAATGACCGCCGCTGCATTGTTAAAAAAGTGGGCAACCACTGGCACCCAGATGTTGCGGCTCCACACAAACATATAGCCCAGCACCAGCCCCAGGAAAAGGCGTGGCAGGAAACCAAAAAACTGCATGTGCATGGCGCTGAACAACAGGGCCGAAATCCACACGGCCGCATGGGCGTTGCCGGTCCATTGCCTGAACAACCGCAGCACAATACCACGGAAGATGAACTCTTCGCCAATGGCGGGTATCACGGCAATCATAAAAATATTGAAAAGCAAAGCCTCGTATGAGCTCACTTCCAGGAACATCCGGGTAACTACTTCGGCGTTTTCCTCAGCCGAGCGCATCCATTCTTCCAGGCCGCTCATCCAGGCGGGCAGCGAAAGCTTTAGGTTTATCTCCATGAGGAAATTTACCAGTGGCAGCGCGGCAATCATAATCAAAACCGAAACACCCAGCGAAATCCAGAAAGGCTTGTTGGCAGCCTTCAAGTAGAGTAAGGGGCGCCGCCCCACCAAAATGGCAAACACCACCGAGGGCACCACAAAAAGACCTAAATGGCTCAGGGTTTGAAAATAACGGCTGAAGTTGAGGTTTTCGCTAAGGTCGAGGCCCTCGCCCTGCAGGATTATTTCAGTGATATCCTGCCCGAAAAAAGGGATGGCAATGAGCAAGCCAATAATCATGACAATAAACAGGCCCACCAGGGCGAGTATGATCAGCAAAATCAGTTTGGCCGCAGGATGCGCCCCTCCAAGCATTCCTCTGTCTTCCATGTCAAGGTTTTGGCTTATTTTTGTATGGCTTACGGGCACCAAAATTAATAAAACAAATCAAATACCTTGAACCCTGTTAACAAGCCTTTTGAAATTCTCAGGCCGGTAAAGATAGGCCATACCAGCTTTGCGCGTCAGCCTGTGATTCTGGCCCCCATGGAGGATGTGACCGATCCGCCCTTCAGGCTGCTGTGCAGGGAGCTGGGCGCCGACTGGGTGTATACCGAGTTCATTTCGGCCGACGGGCTAATTCGCGACGCAGACAAGAGCCTTCAAAAACTCGACATTTATCCGGCCGAGCGCCCGGTGAGCATACAGGTTTTCGGGGCACACATCGATGCCATGGTAGAGGCTGCAAGGGTTGCTGCTGAGTCAAATCCCGAGTTTGTCGACATCAACTTCGGTTGTCCGGTACGAAAAGTGGCATCGAAAGGGGCTGGCTCAGGCATAATGAACGATGTGTCAAAAATGGTGGAAATGACCCGCAAGATCGTAAAGGCCGTTGACCTGCCCGTTACCGTTAAGACACGCCTGGGATACGACCAGCGAACCAAAAACATTGTGGATATTGCCGAACGCCTGCAGGATTGCGGCATCGCTGCCCTGGCCATTCACGGCCGCACCCGCTGCCAGATGTATTGCGGACAAGCCGACTGGAGCCTGATCGGCAAGGTGAAGAACAATCCACGTATGCACATTCCCATTATCGGCAATGGCGACATAACCAGCCCAGAACTGGCCCTGAAAGCATTACAGGATTTTGGCGTGGATGGCGTTATGGTGGGACGGGCAGCCATTGGAAATCCCTGGATATTTCAGCAGATCAGCCGCTTCTTCGACACAGGCTTTATACCGTCAGGGCCTGCCATGGAAGAGCGCCTGGCCATGTGCCGCCGCCATATTGAAATGTCGGTGCAATGGAAAGGCGAGCGCTTGGCATTGTTTGAAATGCGCCGCCACTACAGCCATTACTTCAAGGGCATCGTTAATTTTAAGCCCTTCCGAATGCGGTTGGTTACCGCACCGAGCCTGACGGAGCTTTTTATGGTGCTCGACGAGATTGCTGCTACGGACTTTACAGCAGTCCGGCCACCTCTGGACGCAGCTGATAGTGCCAGTTAAACAGGTCGGTTACCTTTAATGTTTTAAGGTCGAGCCAGATGGCATGCAGGCCTGCCTGCCGTGCCCCGAAAACATGCTGGCGGGTATCGTCAATAAAAAGGGTTTGGCTGGCTTGCAGTTCATTTTCCTTCAAAATTAGCTCATATGCTTCACGTTCGGGCTTGCGCATGCCAATTTTGTACGAGAGGTAAGTCTTTTCAAAAAGATGGTCGAGCCCGGCAAAACCAAAGGTTTCTTGCATATAGCACTCATAATGCGGATAATTTATGGCATTGGTGTTGCTCAGCAAGAAAATGCGGTAGTTTGTCTTGAGCCCTTCGAGCAATTGAATCCGGTGTTCCGGGAAGTCGAGCAGCATTGCGTTCCAGGCATCATCAATCTGGTTGTCACTGATTTGCAACCCAGAGAGCCGTTGCAATTCCTTTCGAAATTCAGCAGGTGAGATTTCGCCCCGATCGAAACGGTCGAACAGCCGATTCTGGGTGGCCTGGGTAAAAAACTGGTCGAAGTTGGCTATGCCAAGGTTTTTAAAAGCATCCAGGGAGGCTTGGTAGTCGATATTATAGAGCACTCCACCCAGATCGAAAATGATATTACGGATATTTTCCATCTTGCAAAAAAAATCAAAAATCTTGCATTCAATAGGGTTTATTGCGTAAATTTGCAGACCCAAAACAAAAGGCAAATATACGCCTTTTCCGGGCCCATAGCTCAGTTGGTTAGAGTAGCTGACTCATAATCAGTTGGTCGCTGGTTCGAGCCCAGCTGGGCCCACACAAACACAGCCACTTACGAGGAGATCTTGTGAGTGGCTGTTTGGTTTTACATACTATTCAACATACTTCAACAACACCTTCCCCGCTTCTTCGAGCGATGCGCCAA
>JAWLCS010000015.1:0-70549 GCA_041687035.1 Bacteroidales bacterium | reverse complement strand
TCAGCGGTGGCCTTTTCTTTGTTACTTTCTTTTGGGCAATCAAAAGAAAGTAAAAACAAAAAAATTTGATAACCCACATTTTTCCCCTTGCGCTGCGAGTGCGCGTTAGCTGCTCAGACCAGCCTTGCGCAGCGCCCGAAACATTGACGCTCCCTAACCCAGGGTTACGCTCGTTTCACTCGCTCACCCTGGGCTATTAATATTTTACCCCTACAGGGTAATGACGTGTTTGCGGAGAATGGGTTTCAGCTCGAAAGATGGGGATTGCAATGAACTTTTAAGAATTTAGCTTCGCTGAGCTCTCCCGCTAATGCGGGATCGGTTGAAATTCTGCAAAAAATAATAGCTTTGCTAAACCATGCCAGATAAATCAGAAATGATTGACTACACCTACACCGCCTCAGGGGTTAAAATATGCCAGGCCTTGGTAAAAAGCAAGGGCGGCATTTCTACCCGCCGCGATTATGCCGGGTCGTTTGTGTTTGTAAACAATGCCCCGGGCTGGGTGGGCACGCCCCACGGGCGGTTTGTGGAGTGGATGGCAGTAACAGTTTTATAGCGTATTTTGCTTCCCAACTTGCCGGGGTCAATCCTTTTGGTTTTTTGTATTTCCCAAGGCCGCAACCAGGTTTCATTCCGCTCCTCGTGCATATTTGGGGTGATAAAACGCTCTTTTGTATGCAAACAAAAAAGGGTTACAACTTTTTTTCGTTGTAACCCTTTGATTTTTAAGCTCCTCCTCTTGGACTTGAACCAAGGACCCTCTGATTAACAGTCAGATGCTCTAACCAACTGAGCTAAGGAGGAGTGTTTCAAAAGCGATAGTCGGCTTTTGGAGTTGCAAAATTAACAAAAATATTCTTTCACCAAAAAATTTTTTCATGTGGATATTTTTTTCACTTATCAGGTAACGTAATGCCGATTTTTACGTTTAAGAAAATGGTTCTTGTTAAATTTGCGGGTTCAATACCAAGCCTGCATGTTTCAACGTTTTTTAAACAAAATATATCAGGGAATTAAGCGGGGGGGCTTCCGTTTAATCAATGATCCGGTTATTATGATACGTGGTTTAGTTGTTCTTTCGCTTTTATTTGCGCTCTCTTCCCTTTCTTATAACGCGCTCAACACCAGGGCTTCGGGGCCCGATTTCAGCAATGTTGAGTTGGTTGAGGAGGCGTTGCTTTTTTCGGCCGAGGAGCTTAGTTTTTTTGATGATGAGATTACCAATCTTTTGGTGCGGCACCGGTTCAACGGGCAGATGTTTGTGGCCCGGCACGGCACGGTGCTTTACGACCGCTGTTTTGGCTTTTCTGATTTTCGCAGCAGCACAGCCGTAGACCCCAACACGCCTTTTCAGCTGGCCAGCATAAGCAAAACCTTTACCGCTTCGGCGGTGCTGTTGCTGCACCAGGAAGGAAGGCTGCACATCGACAGCCTGGTTCAGCAGTATATCCCTGAGTTTCCTTATCCGCGTATTAGGGTGCGCCACCTGCTCAACCATACCTCGGGCCTTCAGAACTATATGTGGGTAATGGAGCGCTTCTGGACCCAAGCCCGCATGCCCAACAACGAAGATATGCTGGCTACCTTTGTGCGCCAGCGCCGCCCACTCGACTTTGCGCCAGGCACCCGCTGGGCCTATTCCAACACCGGCTATGCCATGCTGGGCCTGCTGGTAGAAAGGGTGTCGGGACAGCGCTTTCCCGATTTTATGCAAGAACGAATATTTGAGCCGCTGGGTATGGCTCACACCTTTGTGTACGATGTGCACAGCGAGCAGCAGATTCAAAACCGAGCCTATGGTTTCAGGCCGCTCCGAAGCGGCTTTGCCTTGATTCCCGATGTGCGCCACGACGGGGTGATGGGCGACAAGGGCATCTATTCTACTGCCACCGACCTGTACAAGTGGGACCAAGCCATATACCGCCATCAGTTGCTTTCGGCCGAGCTATGGGAGCAGGCCTTCGAAAATGCCCGCCTGCAAAACAACAACACCGTAAACTACGGATTGGGCTGGCGGCTTCAAACCTTTATGGATCACCGCATTGTGCACCACCCCGGCCGTTGGAACGGCTTCCGTACCTCCTTCAAGCGCTTTATCGACGACGACGCCACCCTGATCATCCTCTCGAACAACAATATGAATATTGCCAGCCTGGTGGATGAGATGCAAAAGATCATTTTTCATAAGGAGCTCACAATGGTGCCCGATGCTGCCCTCCCACTGGAAGAGGAAAACGTTGTGGGAACCAGCGACCAGGATACAGACCAAAAATAGGTTTTTTATGGCCTGTTTGGCATATATTGTGCTGTTCGTTTCTGAGCCATTAAATTGTTTTATATTTGAAACCTGATATCCCTTATCAGGTTTTGCTGCTATTTTACTTAACCCATGAAAAAAATTTTTTGCAAGTTGTTTGATTTTGCCGCACAATGGTCTCTCCCCTTTGAAAAATCAACCACCATCTTTTTTGCGTTTTTGGTTGCCCCCGCCCTTGTTTGGGGCCTGCCTGCTGAAACAAAAGGCGCGGCCTTCATAGCAAACGAGGAGGAGCTTGCCCTGGAGCAGGACAACCCGCGTTATGGAAAAGACAGCCTGGAATGTGCCCGAAACTGGTCGATGTATGATGAGTTTGTACGGCACAGGGCATTTAGCTATGCCTATGAGCCATGGAGTTATGTTTTTGAAAACTGCCCCATGCTCACCCAGAATATTTACCTGCACGGGGTAACCATTGTTAGGTATCAGTACGATCATGAAACCGATCCGGCCAAAAAGGCGGAGTGGCTCGCTCTTTTGATGAAGGTCTTTGACCAGCGCATTGCGTATTTTGGCAACGAAGGCTTTGTGCTGGGGCGCAAGGCTGCGGCCCTTTATCAGCTGCAGCCGGGAAATGCCCGGGAACTGTTCGACATAACCCAACGAAGCATTGAACTGTTGGGTGAAGCCTCAGAAGCCCCGGTGCTGCAGATCAATTTCCTGGCAGCGGTGCAACTGGCCGAAGCCGGACAACTGGAGGAAGACTCCCTGGTCATTCTCTTTGAAAGAAATATGGAAATTGTTGAACAAAACCTGGAGCAGGGCCGCGACGAGCAGTTTTTCCAAGGGGCTAGCAACATCATTTTGTCGTTGTTTAAACCTTACGGAAGCTGCGAAAACTTGGTTAGGATCTTTTTGCCACGCCTTGAAGCCTCGCCCGCCGATCTTAGGCTGATGAACCAGATCATTGGCATGCTCGAAAGCGGCGGCTGTGCCGATACAGAACTTTTTTATCTGGCTACCCGGCAAAAGTACGGGCTGGCCCCTGATGCGGAATCGGCGTTTTTGCTGGGACGCATGGAAAACAGCCGGGGAAACTTCAGCGAAGCCATTCGGTATTTTGAGGATGCAGCCAGTCGTAATGCCATGGCCGAGGGCGGCAGCCAAGCTGTTTTCAGGTCGTACTGGCTTATGGCCGAAATCAGCTATCGGCAGCTGCGGCAGCAGGTGCAGGCCAGGGAATATGCCCGCAAGGCCCACGAAGCCAACCCCACTGATGGGCGGCCGCTTATCCTTATGGGTGAGATGTATGCCGGCAGTGCTGCCGATTGCGGCAACGGCGAGTTTTCAACCAAAGCAGCCTACTGGGCCGCTGTGGATAAGTTTCAGCAGGCAGTAGCGGTGGCCGCAGATCCGGCCGTAAAGGAAAGGGCGCTTCAAATGGCGGAGACCTACCGCCAATACTTTCCCAATGGGGAAGAGATTTTTTTTAACGGATTCACACAGGGTGAAACATTCAGGGTGCAATGCTGGATAAATGAAACCACCACCATTAGGGCACGATAAAAAAACTGGATAATCCCGGAGTTCGATCAATATTGTCGTTTGTAAGCCGCTTTTTATGCAAACAACAGCGCTGATAATTTTCGTCATTACCTATATCGGGATCATCTTTACCCGGCTTCCCAAAGTAAATATCGACCGCCCTTCGGCCGCCTTTTTCGGGGCCGTTGCCATGATTCTTTTTGGTGTGCTGAGTTTTGAAGAGGCAATAGTTGCCATTGATTTCAACACCATTGCACTTTTGCTGGGCATGATGATCGTGGTTGCCACGCTTCAGTTGGATGGCTTTTTTTCCCTTATCGCCAGCAAGACCATTTCCTATGCGCGCAACCAGTGGCGGCTGCTTATAATTATCACATTTATTTCGGGGGTGGCCAGTGCATTCCTGGTGAATGATGCGGTGGTGTTGCTTTTCACACCCGTCATAATAATGATTTGCCGTGCTTCGGGCCTCAACCCAATACCTTACCTGATCGCCGAGATCCTTGCAGCCAATGCCGGGAGCGTTATGGCCATTACCGGAAACCCGCAGAATATGCTCATCGGGGTAAACTCAGGCATTGGTTATGGCGAATTCTTGTGGCGGCTGGCCCCGGTAGGGATTTTGAGCATGATCCTCATCGTTTGGGTGGTGCGCTGGTTTTATCCTTCCCTTTTTCGCAACAAAAAACCCATAGTATTCAACGGCAATGGGTTTGAATACAATTATGCATCCATGCGGTTTTCAGTACCGGTATTTCTGCTGGTCATTGTACTATTCTTTGTAGGTCACCACCTCCATCTTAGCATTCCAATGATCGCTTTGCTGGGCGGCTCGCTGATTTTGCTTTTGGGAAAGATTCGCCCTTCAAGGGTAATTGAAAAAGTGGACTGGGTGCTGCTGCTGTTTTTTGCTTCGCTCTTTATCGTGGTGGAAGGGCTTGAGCAGTCGGGCCTGCTGAGCCGCTATATCGATGCCAACCTCCTTTCAGAAGACATGGGAGGCATTGGCGCCATCCACGGCCTTAGCCTTGTAATGACGCAGATTGTAAGCAATGTGCCTTTTACCATAGTGATGCTTCCGTTTATGAAAGCCGCCGACAGTGAGCTGTTATGGCTCAGCCTGGCCTCGGCTTCAACCCTTGCGGGAAATGCCACCATTATCGGGGCCATTGCCAATTTGATCGTGATTGAATCGGCCGACAGGCTCGGGGTGAAGATCGGTTTTTTTGAGTTCCTGAAGCCCGGGATTATTGTCACCTTGCTGAGTTTTGTGATCTCCTTTGCTGTTTTTTATGTGTACCTGCTTTTGGGCTAAAGATCAACCATTTTAAAGACTCTCACAAACTTTCCAACATATTCGGGCATTTGCTTTGAGCGGTACTGCATCACAAAGCGCGGGTGATCGAGGGGAATGACCTTATCGAAAAGCTTGTGGTCCTTGTTCAACTGTTGCAAAAAGCGGAAATTCTTGCCTGAGCCCAGGCAAAAGCACACATCAGTATATATGCCCATGCTGATGTGGGTCTTGACAGATTGGAGCATATAATCATAAAGTGCTTCCTGAAGTTCGCGGCTGTCGTAATAATTGAAATTTACTTCGCGGCCCTTGTCGTTGGTCATTACAAACCCCAAAGGGCTTATGGAGTTAATGTAGAAATCGCAATAGAACTTTACTGGTCCGCCATAGGCCTCGATCACTTCATAAACAAAAACCGATGAAGGTTCGTGGGTGCTCAGGTTGCTGATCTGCAGCCCGCATTTTTCGGTCAGGCGCTTGGTGTCGGTAAAGGGCACGCCGGTAACCCCCGCACCAAAGCGGCCGGGGTTAATACCCAGTATGAGATGCCGTTTTTGGTTGTCGTTGTAATACTTGCGGTAAAAAGCGGAGGAAACTGCCAGCGCCTCCGGGTTTTCCTTAAAAGGGTTCATTGCCCGGATGCCATCAGGCAAAACAATGTCAAGGTCCAGGCTTTTATTGAAATCAATGATCCTGTCGGCGAAGGTTTTCATCTTTCCGGGAATTTTTAGGAGACAAGGCTTTAAAAGCAATTTATTTTACCAATAATAGCTAAGGTAATAAGGATAAAAATTATTTGGGATGTTGTTTCGGGATTGAAACCAGAAAAAGTGTCCGCTTCCGAACAAACACCCTTCAAAACCGGACACTTTTCTGCGGACACCTCTTGGTTTCTAACACACCACCCATTTCTGGCGTTTCTCAAAGCGCTGGTTTATAGTTTTTTATGATTTGTGGCACAGCTTTAGTGTACTACATGACTAGTACAGCAAACTAAAAACAAACTATAAAAAACATAAAGTCATGAAAAAAGTAATTTTCGCCACCGCCCTGATCATTTTTGCCACCACTTTTGCCAATGCAACCGCTCCCAAAAGGGTGCTAACCTTTAAAGACACTTTCGGACGCATTCTGACCATGCCAGCCATTGAAGAAGTCGCCCAGGAAGAAGCATTCCCCTTTGACCAGCCAGCCGTTTTCCAAAGAGCCAAGGCTGAAACCATCAACCAGGTGTTTGATATCTCCAATATGAGCAAGCCCGAAACGGAAGTTGATGACATTCCGGTAGAGTTGAAAAACGTCATTATCCAATAATCCCTCTGCAAACAAGTCTTTTACGAGGCTGAACCAAAAGCAAGTTAAACGCCATTGTTCAAAACTGAACCCTGGCAACAAAACAAAACAAGCTTTGGGTTCAGCTTTTTTTTGTTGGCTACCGACTGCGCAATAATTGACATAAGGTCAAAATTTTTTTTTAAATTTGACCTTTGTCAAAAGACTTTCAATATGCGTCGCAACTTTTCTCCTGCTTTTACTGCCTTTCTGGCTTTGCTTGGCTTCTCGATGCTAATGCTTTCGGGCTGTCGCAAGCAACAATACGAGGAACGCATTGAAGGCGTTTGGGAGGTAGTGGATGTTAGCGACATCGAGCCAGGGCAAGGCGAATACTGGGAAATGTTTAACAACAATATTGACATTTTTCGTTACAGCACGTCCGATTCATCCAATTTCTGGCTCAGCCAGCAAGGGAAGTATGTAATTGAGCGCAAGGGCACCCGGATGTACCTGAAGCTAGCCAACCTTAATTACTCAACATTTAATACCAGCTGGGAGATTTTTAAACTTACCAATGAAAAACTGATCATAAGTATAGAAGTGCCGGGCGGAATTTTTTATAAAGAATTTGTAAAAAAAACCGGTAATTGAATATTTATTTGTAATTTTAAGGACTTGTTTTCATGGTTGCAGAGGGAAAACCGCTAATCCTAGTGATTTGGTTTTCCCTTTCTTTATATCTTTTTCTGAATTAAAAGGCTAATATTCAAATGAGTGCCAAGGTAAAGACGGAGTTTTTCTGCAGCAATTGTGGGGCGCGTTCGTCCAAATGGATTGGCCGTTGTCCGAGCTGTGGCGAGTGGAATACCTACCATGAAGAGGTGATTCAAAAGGAGCCCGCCGGCAAAGCCTATGTGTCGAAACGCGAGGGGGGTAGCCGTCCGAAACGGATCGGCGAAATTGAGGCCAGCCATGAAAAACGATTGCCATCGGGTAGCCTGGAGCTCGACCGTGTGCTTGGCGGCGGCATAGTGCCTGGTGCCATCATGCTCATTGGGGGCGAGCCGGGAATAGGCAAATCGACCCTTATGCTGCAGGTTGCCTTGCAGATCAAAAACACCAAAGTACTTTATATCTCGGGCGAGGAAAGCGAGTTGCAGTTGCGCATGCGGGCCAACAGGCTCGGGCTGAACCACCCCGAATGCTATATCCTTACTGAAACCGACACCGCAGTTATTTTTAAGCATATTGAGGCCTTGCAGCCCGGCATGGTGGTGATCGACTCCATCCAAACCCTTACCACGGCCTCCATCGAATCTTCAGCGGGCAGCATTTCGCAGATCCGCGAGTCGGCAGCCGAGTTTCAGCGCTTTGCCAAAGAAAGCGCAGTGCCGGTATTTCTTATCGGGCACATTACCAAAGATGGTTCGCTGGCAGGACCCAAGATTCTGGAGCACATGGTCGACACCGTGTTGCAATTTGAGGGCGACCACAACCATGTGTATCGTATTTTGCGTGCCGCTAAAAATCGCTTTGGCAGCACCAGCGAGCTGGGCATTTTCGAAATGCGCGGCAATGGCCTGCGCGAAGTGGCCAACCCTTCCGAAATTTTGCTCTCGCAGCGTGATGAAGAAGTGAGCGGAGTCACCATTTCGGCCACCATCGAAGGGCAGCGGCCCATACTTATTGAATCGCAGGCCTTGGTAAGCTCGGCGGCCTATGGTACGCCGCAGCGCTCCTCCAATGGTTTCGACCTGAGGCGCCTCAACATGCTGCTGGCCGTGCTCGAAAAACGAAACGGATTCCGTATTTCGGCCAAGGATGTGTTTCTGAACATTACCGGCGGCATCAAGGTAGATGATCCCGCCATCGACCTGGGCGTGATTTGCGCGGTGCTTTCGTCTAACGAAGACATTGCCATTGGCGAAAAGGTGTGCTTTGCCGCCGAAGTGGGGCTCACCGGTGAGATACGACCCGTTACACGCATAGAACAACGCATTGGCGAAGCCGCCAAGCTGGGCTTTGAAGAAATTTTCGTTTCGAAATACAACATGAAGGGCCTGGAGAAAAGAAACTTCGGCATTAAGGTGCACGCTGTGCATCGCCTCGACCAGGTATTCCGCCTGCTTTTCGGATAACCATCACTTCCAACTTCTGACCTGCCTGCCGGCAGGCTACCTGTTATTTCAGCAAATCTTCCAGTGCGCCTTTCAAATTGGGGAATTCAAACTTGAAGCCTGCATCGACCAGTTTTTTCGGAATGGCTTCCTGCCCCTCGGTAAGCACCATGGCGCCTTTACCAAACACCAGGTTCAGGGCAAATTCCGGAACGGGGAACAGGGCAGGCCGCTTCATCACTTTTGCGAGGGTTTTGGTAAACCCGTCATTGTTAATGGTTTGCGGTGCAGATAAATTGACTGGGCCTGAAAGCTCCGGGTTTTCAATGGCAAATTTAAAAACCGCCAGCACATCGCGGAGGTGAATCCACGACATGGCCTGTTTTCCGGAGGCAATACGGCCACCGGCAAAAAACCTGAAAGGCATCATGAGTTTGGGAAGCGCACCTCCGTTTTTCCCCAGCACAACGCCGAAGCGGAAGTTCAGCACCCTGACCTCTTCCGGTGCCTTTTCGGCTTCGGCCTCCCAGTCACGGCACACTTCACCCAGAAAATTGTTGGCCACTACAGTGTCTTCTTCAACCCAGGCCCCCTCGGTAGGATAAATACCCACAGCCGAGGCACAAATAAACGTGCCGGGCTTTTCGGGCATTAGCTCCATTGCCCCGCAAAGGTTGCGGGTAGTAACAATGCGGCTGTCGTAAATTTCCTTGCGGTATCTTTTTGTCCAGCGGCCAATTATGGGTGCCCCGGCCAGGTGAATCACCAGTTCCGCCCCACGCATACGCCCTGCCAGCGCCTCCACACTGCCATAAAGGTCTTTCCGCGAAAGCGAAACAACCTCATATCCCATATCATTCAACATGCTTTTTACGGCCGAGCCCTGAAACCCACTGCCCCCACTAATTGCTGCTATCATAATCTCAAAAATTTAAAACCTGTTGAGTTTTTTTATAAACCCATAACCCTCAATTAATTAACAATTAACAATTTTCTAATCCCTTAACCCTAACCCCTGATCCCTGTTGTCTGCTTAGTCTTCGTCAAAAAACAGGTTGACATAATTTACTCCGGAAATTTTCTTCAGGCTGTTGATAAGGGCCTTGCCCTTTTCGCGGTCTTTTAGGCTGAGATAATAGGAGAACTCCACTTCTTCGCTGTTTTCGTCGCCAATGGTCTTGACGTTAACCAATTTGTGGTGGCGGCAATGGCTTTTGAAAATTTCCCCGAAAGGGTTGTCGGGAAGTGCCGGGTTATTAGCCACGATCTGCACCAGGTATTCGCGGTTGTGCGGAAGGGAAAAATTGAACTTCATTACCACCAGGTAAACCAAGCCAACCACCAGGGTGCCCACAATGGCTATGGCGTAAAGTTTTACGCCGGCGGCCAGGCCGATGGACAGGGCAAAGAAGATAAACATAATGTCGGAGGCGTCCTTAACTGCCGTTCGGAAACGAATAATGGACATGGCACCTACCATACCGAAGGCCCGGGCCAGGTTGTTGCCGATTACCATGATGACAATGGCGGTAATCATGGTAAGCATAATGAGCGAAATGGTGAATGAGGAGGAATAATTGAGGCCGCGGTAGGTGAAGCGATAGAGCAAGGCAATAATTACGCCGCATAGCAGGGCAACCATCATATTGGCCAGCACATCCCAAACGGTAATGGTAAAAACGAAAATATCCTGAAATTCTGTTCCCATAGTTCTGTTTTTCAAAAGTTTGTTGATGGACGGCCCTTGCCCAGGTGGGCGTCGATGCCCAGGGTGTACTTTGACAGGGCTTCGTTGCGGAGCCTGAATTCCTGAATGAGCGAGCGGGCCCAGCGTGGCATCTCATCCGAAAAATATTTTATTTCCAGGATAAAATGGTCGGGGAAGAACTTTTTTAATTGCTCTTCGCTGAAAAGTTGCCCAGTGGACGGAAACATGCGGCTGCGCAGATTCTTGTCGAAGGTAATCCTCACTCCGCTGTCGAGCAGGCCGTGATAGGCCTCGCGGTCGTAGGTTATGAGGCAGGTGGGCACAAACTGTTTCTTTTTCATGTGAAACAAGAAGCGGCTGGCCTCTTCGCGGGCATTGGGTTCGAAAGGGGTGTTCTCCACGTAATGGTCGACCTGTCCATTTTCTAGCAGCTCGTCGAGGTGGGTATAGTTTACGAAGGCGCGGTGCTTTTTAACCTTGCTGCCGATTTTTCGCTTTATCTCGAGTACCACCTGTTCTTCGGGCTCGGGGCCATGGTAGCCGCGTACCCTGAACTTACGCCTGAAGAGCAATCCGCCCAGCTTTTCGTGGTAGGCCTCCAGGCGGCGGCTGTCGAAATAAATGCTTCTTACGGTGTATTGGGGCAATCCTTTGGAGTTGTCGCGCACGAAAATATCGGGCCGCATAAAGCTGTTCACCCGAATTCTTAGCGGGTCCATCAGGCGGTTGGGCACCAGGTATTTTTTTTCGTTGCGCAGCATGACATTAGTTGGCGTAAATGGTGCGGATTAGTCGGGCGGCATACTCGCGCAATGCAATCTTGCCGGTTGCTATCTCGGCCTGAATAAGCATGCGAGGCAGCAGATGGGCTGGGCGTTCGTCGATCACGGCCGTAATAAACACATGCTGACGGCGATTGATGAGCTGCACCGTGTTGCCAATGGCGGCAATGCTGGCGAGGGCGGGCTGTCCCCTGTTTTCCGGTGTCAGCAAAACTTTTTGTCCGGTTTGGAGGTAGGCGAGCTGGTAAATTTCCACGGGAAGTACCACAATGTATACCGAGTCGTCGGCAATACGAAGAATGTTTTCGGAGGTGGCGATCTCGGGGCCTTCGCGCATTATGATGCCGTTAAAGGGTGCGCGGATGGTAAATGCTGAGAGGCGGGCATTAACCTGATCGATTTGCGACTCGAGCGCACGGATCTCTGCTCTTACCAGTTCCAGTTGTTCGGGCTTGGCGCCGGCCTGAATGGCCTGGTATTCTGAGCGGGCTATCTGCAGGGCCATTTGTTTTATCTGGTATTCGTTCTGCGCCAATTCATGGTCTTGTGGAGAAATCACGCCCTCGGAAAACAGCTGATCGGCGCGCTCCATAAGTTTTTGCTGGGTTTCGAATTCTTTTTCGGCCAGGGTTGTCCGTTCGCGGACAATGGCTACATCTTCAGAGCGCTCCCCGGCGGCATACATCTCGAGTTGGCGGCGGTTAACGTCCAGCTGGCCACGCAATTGCATCATGAGCCGTTGCTCTTCGTTCGAACGCAAATAGCCTATGGTATCGTTTTTGCGGACCTTTTCGGAATGGAAAATGCGGTCGTTGAGCACAAATTCTCCGTGGTCGCCGCGTTGAAACTCGGTAATGGCATGATAAGAAACCGATTGATTGAAATGGTCGTGCAGGGTGTGGGTGAGCAGCCCATCGCCGGCCTTGGCCAGCACCCACTCCCTTACGGGATAAATAATACCCTGGCTGCGAATGTTGTAAGGCAGATGGATAAGCGGAAGAAAGTACAGCGCTGCCAACAAAAGCAACAAAAGTGGTATCAGAAAATATTTCAGCTTCATTTCAAAAATGGCAAAAAATCACCTGCAAAAGATCTCATAGCAGCATTCCTGCAAGTGAATTGGTCGTTTTTTGGTCAACAAAGTTAAAAATACTGAACTACAACACCTTGTTGTTAAAAAATTATTAACAAACATTGTCAATCTTTTAAGGAAAGGCGCAAGTTATCACATGAACTTATTTTCAGATTGATTACTTTTGCATTTACACCAATAGAATCAGCTTATTAAGTCAACCATTTAAACAAGTAAAACAATGCAACCAATTAAGATTAACAGATTCATTCTCTTGGTGGTTTTAACTTTTCTTTCTGTCCAGCCCTTGATAGGGCAGCAACCCTGGAGCCTGGAAGACTGTATAAACCATGCGCTTGAGAACAACATCCAAATCAAGCAGCGAAAACTCAGCGTGGACATTGCCCGCGAGAACCTTCTGCAGACCAGGGCCAATCAGCTTCCCAGTCTGAACGCCAACGCTTCGCACGGCTATAATTTCGGCCGTACGATCGACCCCTTCACCAATGAGTTTGCCTCCGAGAGGGTGCGCTCCAACAACTTCAGCCTCAGCACCGGCCTCAATCTTTTCAGTGGCTTTCAGGTGCGTAACAGCATTGAGCAGGGGCGGCAAGAGCTGG
Source organism: Bacteroidales bacterium (assembly GCA_041687035.1). GTDB lineage: Bacteria > Bacteroidota > Bacteroidia > Bacteroidales > UBA7960 > UBA7960. Next base: position 57,873 of record JAWLCS010000015.1, on the reverse strand, counting down.
AGGCCAGCCGCTTTGATGTGGAAAAGATCGAGAACGACATTTCGCTGGCCGTGGCTTCAGGCTATTTGCAGATTCTGTTTGCCCGCGAACTGACCGAAGTGGCTGCCAGCAACCTGGAAGTTACCCGCCAGCAGGTGCAGCAAACCCGCCGCCTGGTGGAAGCCGGCACGCTGGCCCGCGGCAGCCTGTACACCATTGAAGCCCAGGCCGCCACAGAAGAGCTGCAACTGGTCAATGCCCAGAACCAGCTCGAAATGTCCATTCTGAACTTGGCGCAGCTACTCGATCTGGCCGATTACCAGCAATTCGAAATTGTGGTGCCAGAGATCGACATCGACACCTTTGGCGAGATGGAGTACAGCCCCATGCAAATTTTTTCTACGGCGGTAAACAGTCAGCCCGACGTACGCTCGGCCGAGCTGCGCGTAGCCAGCGCCGAGCAGGGTGTGAAGATTGCCCGCGGCGCCCGCAGCCCCATGCTCAGCTTCCGCGGAAGCTATGGCACAGGCTACTCGGGTGCCAGCCGCGAAATTACCGACGTAATGATTGGCGAGCCACAGCAAATTGGTCAGACTGCTTCCGGAGAAGCTGTATTCGGACCTTCGTTTGATTATATTACCCGCATCAAACCCTTTGGCGACCAGCTCGATGATAACCTCAACCGCAGCCTCGCCTTTGTGCTTACCGTACCCATATTCAACAGTTTTCAAACCAGGGCCAGCATCGGCAGGTCGAAAATCGCCCTCGAAAACGCCTCGCTCAACAACCAACTCATCCGCGACCAGTTTTTTAAGAACGTACAGCAAGCCTATGCCGATGCCCAGGCAGCCCTGAAGAGATATAACGCCACCACCAAAAATGCACAGGCCCTGCAGGAAGCTTTCCGCTATGTTGAGCAACGCTTTAGTCTGGGCATGGTCAACTCATTGGAATATAACGATGCCAAAAACCGGCTTACCGCCGCCCAGTCTGACCTGCTGCAGTCGAAGTATGAGTATGTGTTTCGCGTAAAAGTGCTCGACTTCTACCTGGGAATACCCATAAGCATCTGATAATTTTTTCCTGGAATTCATAAAAGTCAATCCCGAAAGCAAATTTGAAATGAAAAATAAGAAGTTACTCAGGATCGTACTGATTGTTTTGGCCGTCCTCATAGTTTTTATCATTGTTGGGCGCAAGGCTGGCTGGATCGGTACGCCTGAGGCGGTCCGGGTGTCGGTGGAAGAGGTGAGCCGCCGTAACATTGTGGAGATTGTAACGGCCAGCGGCAAGGTACAGCCTGTTACCGAGGTAAAGATTAGCCCCGATGTTTCTGGTGAGATCATTGAGTTGCCCATACGCGAAGGCGACTTTGTAAAGCGTGGCGACTTGCTGGCCCGCATCAACCCCGACTTGTATATGTCGGCACTCGACAGGGTGGCTGCTTCTGTGAGCACCAGCCGTGCCAACCTGGCCAATGCCCGTGCCCGTTCTTCGCAGGCCGAAGCGCAGTTTATCAACGCCCAGTCGAGTTTTAACCGCAGCAAGCTGCTTTTTGATCAGCATGCTATTTCGGAGGCAGAGTTTGATGCGGCTCAGGCCCAGTTTTTGGTAGCCCAGGCCGAAGTGGAAGCTGCCCGGCAGAGCGTGGTAGGTGCCGAGTTTCAGGTGAAAAGTGCTGAAGCCTCATTGAAGGAAGCCCGCGAAAGCCTTTCAAAAACAAGCATTTTTGCCCCCATGGATGGCACTGTGTCGCGCCTCGATGCTGAGATTGGCGAAAGGGTGGTGGGTACCTCGCAGTTTGCTGGCACCGAGATCATCCGCATTGCCAACCTAAACCAAATGGAGGTGCTGGTAGAGGTGAATGAAAACGACATTATCAGGGTGAACGAAGGCGATACTGCCACGATAGAAATCGATGCTTTCTTGGGCGACAAGTTTACCGGGGTGGTTACTGCCATTGCCAATTCGGCCAAAGTGGCCGGTTTGAGCGTAGATCAGGTGACCAACTTTGAGGTACGCATCCAAATTCTGCCCGAGTCGTACGACCATTTGCTGCAGGCCGACCGCCCACACCTTTCGCCCTTTCGTCCCGGCATGTCGGCCACGGTCGATATCCGCACCAAACGCGTATTCGACGCCCTTTCGGTGCCCATACAGGCCGTTACCACACGCCCCGACGAAGGCCCAAAGAATGACAGCCTGGCCCCTGTGGCCCCAACATCCGGCAGGCCGCAGGAATACGTATTCCTTTTTAAAGATGACAAGGCCGTTTTGCAGCAAGTAAAATCAGGCATTCAAGACAGCCAGTTTATTGAAATTACGGAAGGACTTGAAGAAGGACAGGAAGTCATTACCGGACCGTACCGGGCCGTTTCGCGCGACCTCAAAAATGGGGATGCCGTAATTAAGTCTTCCCGACAGGATCTTTTTGGCGAAAACTAGTTTCTTTGACCATGACTCATATCTTACTTATTGAAACCTCAACCCGGGTTTGCTCGGTGGGCTTGGCCCGCGACGGGAAGCTGCTGTCGCTTCAGGAGGACCACAGCATGAATTATTCGCATTCGGCTGTGCTTACCCTTTTTATTGAAAAGGTGCTGCACGATGCAGGCCTTACGGTTAATGACCTTGATGCCGTGGCCGTGAGCCAGGGCCCCGGATCGTATACCGGCCTCCGTATAGGCGTGTCGGCAGCCAAAGGCATATGCTTTGCCCTCGATTTGCCCTTGCTGGCAGCAGACACCCTGCAGGCCATGGCCAGAATTTGCCTGGAGGACAAGGCTGACGTGATCGGCAATCATCCGCAGGGGCAGCTCCCCCTGCTGCTTTGCCCCATGATCGACGCCCGCCGCATGGAAGTGTATCACGCCCTGTTTGATGAAAAGCTAAATACCGTGGAAGCCACCCAGGCGAAGATAATTGAAGAAAACGCCTTTTCTGCCTGGCTTGGTAATCACCGCATGGCCTTTTTCGGCGATGGTGCCTCCAAGTGCAAGCCCTTGCTGCAGCATCCCAATGCCCTGGTGTTCGACGACGTTTTTCCGTCAGTAAAAGGAATGATGGCACAGGCCTTTGAAAAATTCAGCGTCGGCGACTTTGTGGATGTGGCTTATTTTGAACCATTTTACCTGAAAGATTTTGTGGCGGGTCCCCCAAAAGTGAAAGGCCTGTACCGCTAATTTTTTACCTTTGTAAAAAATCGGCCGCATGCAGTTTCGCCTTCCTTCCTTTTTGAAAAACAAGTATATCATTGCCCTTACCGTGGCCGTGGTTTGGCTTGCTTTTTTCGACAAGAACAACCTGATACAGCAGTGGCGGCTGCGCAAGCAACTTATTGAGCTGCGGCGCGACAAGAGCTACTACAATGAAGAGATTACCCGCGACAGCACTGCCATTCGCGAATTGAAGGAAAACCCCGAAGCCCTCGAGCGCTATGCGCGCGAGAATTACCTGATGAAGAAAGAGGGCGAGGATATCTTCATTATTGTAGAAGACTGATCAGGCAGGATCCACGTCCAGTATTACCCTGACGCTTTTATAGGCAGGGTCGGCATTGAAGAATGCCACAATTTCCATTATTTTTTCTTTGCTGGCTCCCAGGCGGGCGTCGCGCTCCAGTTTTATGATCATGTGCTTGATGTACTGGTTGCGAATACGCGTTATGGGCGGATATTCGGGCCCCAGCACCTTTTTTGGGAAGTGCTTTCTGAGCCTTTCGGCCAGCTCGGCAGCGGCCTTGTTGAGCACATCGGGGTCGCGGTGCAAAACCGTTACCTTAATGAGCCTGAAATATGGCGGGTAATGAAAACGTTGCCGCTCCATAATCTGGACCTGATACATCGACTCGTAGTCATTGGCCACCACTTGCTGAATAATTTGGTTCAAGGGGTTCCATGTCTGAATGATTACCTTGCCGCGCTTCTGTGCCCGCCCTGCACGTCCGCTAACCTGTGCCATAAGTTGAAAAGCCCGCTCATGTGCCCTAAAGTCGGGGAAGTTGAGCATATTGTCGGCATTCAGAATGCCTACCACGCTCACATTGTTGAAGTCGAGCCCCTTGCTTACCATTTGGGTGCCCACCAGTATGTCGATCTTGCGGTCTTCGAAATCAGCAATAATGTTACGATAGGCATTTTTCGAACGGGTGGTGTCGAGGTCCATTCGGGCTACGGTGGCATCGGGAAAGAAGACCGGCAGCTCTTCTTCAATTTTTTCGGTGCCGAAGCCCTTTAGGTGCAGCCCGGTGCTGTTGCACTCCGGGCAGTTGGTAGGCGGCACAATGGTGTAGCCGCAATAGTGGCATCTGAGTTTATTGATCTTTTTGTGGTACACCAGGCTTACGTCGCACTGCTTGCACTGCGGGATCCAGTTGCAGGCCTCGCATTCGAGCCTTAGCGAAAAGCCGCGCCGGTTCTGGAAGAGTATGACCTGCTCCTTGTTTTCGAGGGCCTCTTTGATGCTTTCGTAAAGCAGGGAAGAGAAGTGCGACTTCATTTTTTTGTGGCGTGCCTCCATTCGCAGGTCGGCCACCAGTATTTCGGGCATCATTACTCCGCCGTGGCGGTGGTTTAGGTCCACATAGCCAAACCTCCCCGACTGGGCGTTGAAAAAGGTTTCCAGCGAAGGCGTGGCTGACCCCAACAGCACCTTGGCACCATGCATTTTTGCCATGTATATGGCTGCATCGCGCGCCTGATAACGCGGTGCTGGGTCGTGCTGCTTGAAGCTGGGTTCGTGCTCCTCGTCAATAAGGATCAGGCCCAGCTTGCTGAAGGGTAAAAACATGGCTGAACGAGGGCCCAGCACCAGGTCGTAGCTGATCACCCTGCCGTGCGACTCAATGCCGCCATGCAGCAGGTTGTTCCAAACCTCTATGCGCTCGCCGGCGCTGAAGCGCGAATGATACACTCCGGCCCTGTCGCCAAAGTGGCGCTGCAGGCGGTTGATGATCTGGGCAGTGAGGGCGATCTCGGGTAAGAGATAAAGCACCTGCATACCTTTGTCAAGGTATTCGCGAATCAACTTGATGTAAATTTCTGTTTTGCCACTGGAGGTCACCCCATGCAGCAGCAAGGTATCGTGATTCTCAAAACCTTCGAGAATCTTTTGCCATGCCGTCTCCTGGTGCTCGTTGAAAACGATGGCCTCGTTTTTTGCATCATGGTGTTCAAAGCGGCTTACCTGCTGGGTGTAAGTTTCGAAAACCCCTTTTTTGATCATGGCCTGCAGGGTTGCTGCTCCGCCTTTAACCGAGGCGGTCAGTGCTTTTTGGCGCACTTCGGCCGGTACGGGCTCATAGCGGCGTGACAAGTGCACGAAGCTTAGCAGCAGTTCCAATTGACGTTGCGCCCGCTTTTCGGCATAATCGAAGGCCTCTTTCAGCTTTTCTTCGTCGCCATAGGCAGGAGTAAATTTTACAAGGGTTTCGGTTCTGGGCTGCCAGGGGTCATCCAGGTTGTCGTGCAGCAAAATCAGGCCTTTTTCAATCATGCCTTTGAGCATAGGCAGCACTTTGGGCAGGCCAGCCAGGTTTGATGCTTCGGCAAAGCTCAGCTCCTTCTTGTTTTTCAGGGCCTGCAGCAGGGCAAACTCTTTTTCTGTGACCTCTTCTGTGTTGAGGTCGGCATAGGGGTGGAGCACGATTTTGGTCTCACCTGCCAGCTTCATGGCCGGGGGCAGGGCCGCATTCATTACTTCACCTTCGGTACATAGGTAATAACTGCCCAGCCACTCCCAGAAAAGGAATTGATCTTCTTTCACCACCGGCATTTCATCGAGCAGCGAAATAATGTATTTGGCCTGAAAGTTCCGAGGGGGCTCAGTATGGACTTTGCGCACCAGCCCTGCATAAACCTTTCGGGTGCCAAACTGCACCACGGCCCGCTGGCCGGGCACGATAAAATCGTTGAGGTCATGCGGCACCCGGTAGGTGAAGCAGCCTTTCAGCGGAAGCGGAAGTAAAATGTCAGCAAAAAGGGTGATGCGTTCCATAAAAAAAGTAATCCTGATTACCCGCAGGCAATCAAAATTACTTTTTTTTGAAGACAATCGGGTTTCAAATAAGCACGAAGCTTAGTCGCCCATGCAGATTCCAATGCCCCTGGCGGTTTTCACCAGGTCACTTTCGGGATCAACAAAGTTATAGTGGCTAATGGCATCGGTAAACGGAACCGCAACGATGTTGGGATGGCGGTATGCCACCATTTTTCCAAATTCCTGGCTCAGCACCATTTCGAAAGCCTTGGCACCAAACTGTGTTGCCAGCACGCGGTCATAGGCAATGGGAGTACCACCGCGCTGCAGGTGGCCCAAAACGGTTTCGCGCATGTCGGTTTCCAGCCCAGCCGATTTCAGGTCGTGGATGAGCCTTGAGGCCACACCACCCAGGCGTACGTTTTCGTAGCCCACTTCGGTGCTTTCTTCGTAAAACATTTCGCCGCCAATTTGCTTTGCACCTTCGGCAATCACAATAATGGCGTATCCGCGGCCACGGTGGAAGCGGCTGTAGATCTTGTCCATCACCTTGTTGAGGTCGTAGGGAATTTCGGGGATAAGGCATACGTCGGCACCGCCGGCCACTGCGCTGTGCAGGGCAATCCAGCCGGCATAGCGGCCCATTACCTCGAGCACCAGCACACGGTTGTGGCTGGCTGCGGTAGTCACCAGTTTATCAACAGCCGTGGTGGCTTCCTGCACCGCAGTCTGGAAACCGAAGGTAAAATCTGTGGCCGAAAGGTCGTTGTCGATGGTTTTTGGCACCCCGATAACGTTGAGGCCCTTGTCGAACAAGGCCTGTGAGATGCGCTGTGAGCCATCGCCCCCAATGTTGATCACGGCATCGACACCCAGGTATTGCAGGCGGCGCAGCATCTCGTCGGAACGGTCGGCTTCGCCCCAGCTGCCATCGGGGTTTTTTATGGGCCAGGCAAAGGGGCCACCTTTGTTGGTGGTGCCAATAATGGTGCCTCCACGAATGTGAACGCCTGCCACTTCTTTCTCGGTGAGCACCACGATCTCGTTGGGCTCATTTAAAATGCCATCAAAGGCATTGATACTTCCAACAACTTCCCAGTCGCGTTCCCTGGCGGCGCGCAGCACTATGGCGCGAATTACCGCATTCAGGCCGGGACAGTCGCCACCACCGGTGGCTACTAAAACTCTTTTTCTCATGGATATATAAAATAAAAATTGAAGTCAAAAAACAGTAGTTAAGGGAAAAAGACAAATTTCCCCAACTTACAAAACAGAGGTGCAAAGATATGAAAAAAAGGCATCTATCGGGGCAGCCCTGGGCCAGATTATTCTATTCTTTTTCTTTTGGGACGGGTGGCAATAATATGGTCTTTGTGCTTTCCCTGGAACAGCTCATATACCAAAAATTTGCATTCGAGCGCGCCGTTAAAAACGGTGGCCCTCAGCACCGGTTTCAGTCCAATGGATTTCATGGCGGGTATATCGGAGGTGATGATGCCGGCCTTGTAACCCGGGTAGTTTTTCTTAAGGGTGTCGCCAATGGAGCGGTAAAATTCGGGCAGGTTTTCCTTTTGCATTCTTTCGCCATAGGGCGGGTTAAGGATCACCCAGCCGCCCCCTGCCGGGGGATGGAAGTTGAAGAACTCCTGGCGCTGCAGTTTGATCTGGCCCATCAGCCCGGCTTCCATAATGTTCTTGCGGGCAATGTCGATGATCTTGGCATTCATGTCGGAAGCCATTATGGTGATGCGGCTGCTTACCCGCTGATCATTTGCTTCCTGCCGAACAGTTTCAAGGAGGCCTGCATCAAAATCGTTCCAGTTTTCAAAACTGAAATGCTTGCGGAGGCTTCCCGGTGCAATGTTATTGGCCATTAAGCCGGCTTCAATGGAAAAGGTTCCGCTGCCGCACATGGGGTCGACAAAATTGGATTGCTTGTCCCATCCCGATAGCATGATCAGACCAGCGGCCAGCACTTCGTTGAGCGGGGCCCCGCCGCCTTCGCGCCGGTAGCCTCTCTTAAACAGGGGGTCGCCGCTGCTGTCGAGCGACACTACGCAGCGGTCTTCGTTCACGTAAATGTTCAGTCTTATCTGTGCCTCGTCCTTGTCGACGCTGGGACGCTCTCCGGTTTTGTCGCGGAAGAAGTCGGCCACGGCATCCTTGCTGAGCTGCGACAGGAAAAGGGTGTGCGAAAAGACTTCGGTGCGGGCAGCCACCGAATAGATTACGATGCTTTTTTCAACCCCGAAATGCGCATCCCATTCGATGGCGCGCATTTTATTGTAGAAATCGTCGCGGTCGGTAAAGGTGAAGGTGGCGATTTCGCGCAAAACGGCAATGGCGGTGCGGCAAAACATATTGGCACGATATATATGGCCCAGGTTGCCTTCGAAGGAAACCCCGCGCCTGAGAATCCTTGGACTTTCCACTCCAAGGGTTCGCAATTCTCCTGCCAGCACTTCTTCAAGCCCGGTCAGCGTTTTTACTACTACAGGAAATGTGGCCTGGCTCATTGTATTTTTCCGTTTATGATGACTTTCTCCACCTTGTTGCTGCCATAGGCATAAGGCATGTAGGCGTAAGTAGAAATAGGTTTGGTTATGAAAAGATTGGCTTTCTTTCCCACTGCCACAGATCCCAGCTGGTCTTCCACGCCCATGGCATAGGCCCCATTGATGGTCACGGCGTTTATGATCTCTTCGGGCAGCATTTTAAACTTGATGGCGCCCATCGACATGACAAGCTGCATATTACCTGAGGGGGATGAGCCAGGATTGTAGTCGCTGGCCATAGCCACGGGCAGTCCGGCGTCGATCATTTTGCGGGCCGGCGGGTATTGCATACCCAGGAAAAAGGCTGCTCCCGGCAGCAGGGTGGGCATGGTGTCGCTGTTGAGCAGGGCATTTATTTCATCGTCGCCGGTAAACTCGAGGTGGTCTACCGAAAGGGCATTGTATTTTACACCCACCTGTATGCCGCCCGAAAAGTCGAGCTCATTGGCATGTATCTTTGGCTGCAGACCGTGCTTGAGGCCAGCCATGAGCATGCGCTCGGTTTCTTCTGGGGTGAAGAAACCGCGATCGCAAAACACATCAATATAGTCGGCCAGGTCTTCACCTGCCACCATCGGGATCATTTCATTGATGATCAGGTCGACATATTCGCCCTGCCGCTGCTTGTATTCTGCAGGAACGGCATGTGCGCCCAGGAAGGTGGCTTTTATGGTAAGGGGGCTCAGGCTTTTTAATTTCTGAATGACGCGAAGCATCTTCAGCTCACTTTCGGTGGTGAGGCCGTAGCCGCTCTTAATCTCTACGGCTCCGGTGCCAAGGAATTTGATCTCTTCGAGGCGTTCCATGGCCTGCTCAATGAGTTCCTCTTCGCTGGCCTGCTGCAGTCGCTTAGCCGAGTTCAGGATGCCACCACCGCGTTTGGCAATTTCCTCGTAAGAGAGCCCTTTTATCTTGTCGATATATTCTATTTCGCGGCTGCCGGCATACACTATGTGGGTGTGTGAGTCGCAAAAGGCCGGGAATACCATTTTTCCGGTGGCATCGATGTGGGTCACATCGCTTTGTCCGGCGAGTCCGGCAAATTCGCTTTCTGCGAAAGCAGCCATTTCCCCAAAACCTTTTATCAGGCCATCTTCAATAAAAACCCAGGCATTTTCGATAGTGGGCAGGTTGGCCATATCGCGCCCGGCTACTTTGGTGCGTGCTATTTTTTCAGTTTGTATTAATTCCTTAATGTGGCGGATCAGTATCTTCATGTTTTGCAAAAAAAGTTCTGCCGGAAGGCAGGTAATCAGCTAATTTGCAAAGGTACGCAAACTTTTGGTCATGTTGGTTTTGGCAATGGCAGGCAAAAGAAAACCGGGGAGGTAAGCGTGGTGCTTACCTGCCCCGGCCTCATGAAGAGAACAAACACAAAATTTATGGCCTTGGTCTGGGTTGCTGCGGCAAGGTAATTTCAGTGGTTTCGCCGTCAACGGTAATGGTGGCAATATTGTCGCATTCGCCATCGCCGTAGTCGAGAATGGCCAGGTTGTCGCCGGTTTGCATTTCAACGGTGCCCGAAACAATCCAGCGGCAGCTCATAATCCTGAGCAGGGGCTCCACGATGGTGTGGCTGTATTCCAAGCCATCACGATTTATGCCGCTGCAGAAGCCGGTGATCAGGAATTCGTCGTCCCACACAAAGGCAGGCGTTTCTAAGCCGGCTATCCACTCGCGGTTACGTTCCATTTCGCGGGTAATGAAGGTACCATCGGCAAAGGTGATCTTTCCGCCTTCGAGCGTAATAAGAAAGTTGAGGCCATCAGTGTTTGAGATGGTCTTCACGCCTTCGATCAGGTTTCCGTTAATGGTGAAATCTTCGAAAGTAATAATGCGGGTGGTGTTGGGCAGGCGTGCAGGGCCATCGGTCCAGATGTACACAATGCCATCGAGAATTCGTCCCGATCCTACTTGCCACTCGATAAATTCGACCGTGATCAGTTTTGGAAACCCGGGATATTCAGACTCGCCTTCAACCTGTTCTACGGTAATGATTCGTTCGCCCGACACTTCGGGGCCTCCAGCTTCGCCGCCGGAACCGTTGGCAGCGCCGGGACCATTGTGGTGTCCTTGGTAATTATTCTGGTGCATAATGGCACTCACCGTTTCAACTTCTTTGGTAACCTCGGCATAGCTGGCTTCGGCAATGGCCTCTTCTTCGGCCAGACGCGCCATTGGCTCCGAATAATCGGTTTCTTTCTGGCAGGCATTCATGGCAAGAAAAAAGGCCAGGCCTGCAATAAGCAATCCGGCAAAACTTTTTGTTTTCATTTTAAATGATTTTAAATAAATGTTGGGACCAGTGAAAGTTATTTGGGTCACCATGCTGGTGATCGCGGAACTTATTAAATGACCTTCAAAAGTAAATGACCGAAAATGAAAATTACATGAAGATTTGAGCCGGACAAAAAAACGCTGCAGTTTTTTGCTGCAGCGTTTTTAAAAACTTATAGAAGCAAGGCTTAGTTTTCCGGCAATTCCACAGTGGTTACATCCACCGTGATTTCCTGCAGGCGTTGTGCCACTTCATCGGTCATGCTTTCCTGGTAGCGGCCGCCCACGTGTTTGGCAAGGAACTTTTCCGAGGCGGCCACAAAAGCCATGTTGTTAACAGGTCTGGCAAAGCCGTGGCCTTCGTCGGGCGCATTAATATACTCAACGGGGAATCCTCGCTCGCGCAGTGCTACCACTATTTGATCCGATTCGGCTGTTTTCACGCGGGGGTCGTTATTGCCTTGCACTACCAGCAAGGGAGCTACGATCTGATCGGCCGAGAAAAGCGGCGATTGCCTGATAAGTTGCGCTTCGCCTTCGGGTGTGGTGGGGTCGCCCATGCGCAGATGGAAAACAATGCGGCCAGCCTCCCAATAGGGCGGTATTGAGTTAAGCAGGGTAATGAGGTTTGATGGACCCACAAAAGAAACGCCTGCTGCATAAAGATCCGGAGTAAATGCCAGGCCAGCCAGGGTGGCATAGCCACCGTAAGAACCGCCAGATATGGCTACCCTTTCCGGATCAACAATTCCTTGGTCTATGAGATATTTTACACCCCAGGTAATATCATCCTGCATCAGGTCGCCCCATTGCTGGTTGCCAGCATTCAAAAAGCTCTTGCCAAAGCCGGTTGAGCCCCTGAAGTTGGGCATAAGCACAGCATAACCCCTATTGGCCATAAATTGTGCACCGGAATTATAGCCCCAATAATCTCTTGCCCAAGGACCACCATGAGGGTTAACAATCAAAGGCAGGTTTTTCTCACCAAAACCTTTTGGCAAAACAAGGTATGCCTGAATTTCCAAGCCATCGCTCGATGGGTAGCGAATACTGGTCATGGGCGACAAATGCTCCTTTGGAATGTCGGGACGCGGGCTGTACTGATAATCCAGTTCTTTTGTTTCAGTGTCGTAAAGATATACCGAGCCGGGATCTACATCGGCGCTGGCGCTAATGAGCCAAAAACGCTCGTCGTTGGTTGCACTGAAGAAGGAGAGTTCCTTATCGCCAAGTTCGGCCTTTACGGTATTGAAATGGTTTTCAAATTCTTCGTTTTTGAAATAATAGCGCGTACGATCGTCGGTATAGGTTGTCAGCAGCACCTCAAGGGTCTTGTCAGAAATACCCAGCCCACCAAAGTCGGCTTTGCCTTCAGGGTCTTTTTCCACCAGCTCTTTTTCGCCGGTTTCAATATTCATGAGGTAAAGTTGTGTAAGGTCAACATCATCACCAACGTTCGATACCATGTAAAAGTGTTGATTGTCTTTCTGGAAGGCAGCAGGATAAGCTGTTTCGAGTACAGACCAGGAGAAAATAAGCGTTTCACCGGCCGGGTCCATCCTGAACAATTCTTCGGTGCCGTCGATGTTTGAACGGGTAGCCATGCGAAGCTTGTCTTCATAATCGAAGATCCAGGATGTGTAACGGTTGTTGTTTTCACGAAGCAGATTTAATTCGCCGGTTGAGATTTTCAGGCTGTAAAGGTCGTGCCAGGAGGGATTACGGCTGTTAAGGCCCACGAACATCAGGTCGGGGTCGACCCTTGAAATGTGATAAATAAATGCGCGAACACCCTCCATGTTGGTAATGTTTCGTGCCTCGGGAATCACGCCAGGGGCTGCTTCCTTGGGGTCAACGGCATAAATGTTGAAATTTTCATCGCCGCCTTTGTCCATAACGTACAACAGGTAACGCCCGTCGCGCGACCAGAAATAACCCATAATGGGCCGTTCGGTAACGGCGGTTACCGGAATGGCATCTTCAAAAGCAGCGTCGAGGGTTTTTACGTAAATATTCCTGGTGCCCTCATAAGGGCTGAGGAAAGAGATGTATGACCCGTCGGGTGAAAGTCGTCCGCCCGAAATGACAGGATCATCAAAAAATACCTCCCTGTCGATCAGCGGGGGCACATCCTGTTTTTGCTGCCCACAGGAAAAGGCAAAGGCTCCAATCATAACTAGTAAAATCCAAAGTTTTTTGTTCATAGCTGCAAAATTTTAAAGTTGACCTGTAAAGGTATGAATTTTAACGGAACCATTTGAGTCAATCACATTGGTTCAATTTAAATTATTGTTTGAATCTGTTACCTGACGGCTGAAAAATAAAAAAACCCTCTATTGGGAGGGCTCTTTTATGTTTTTGATTTTTTTATCTTTTCCTGATCAGCAGCCAGGCATCTTTGTATTCGGGGTAGTTGTTGCGGATGCGCTGCACCCTGGTTCTGGCCACAAGCTCGTCGGTAAAGGAGTCGATACTTACGCGGTGCAGGCCCGACTCAGAGATCAGGATTACGGGCTGGAAGCCCTGAGCTATCAAGCCATCCATGAAGCGGTTGGCATTGTCGACGCTGCGAAAACTTCCCAGGATCACAAAATACTGGTTCAGGTCCTGTGCCTGCCGGTCGGTTTCCTGTGCAAAGGTAAAGCGTTCTTCGCGCAATGGAATGGGATCGGAAATTTCTTCAAGGATCTCTTCCGCTTCCTCCACTGTTTCAACAGGCGGCATTGGGGTCACGGGTTCCGGATCCTGGGCCACATCGGAAATGACGCCGCGCGGCGCCGGGGCAGGTGCTTCGGGTATGGTCATGCGTTTTGACCTGCAGCCCGAAAACAAAAGGGCACCCATAACCACCATAATGATTAGTAAATTTTTTATGTACATCCTTGTATTGTTTTTGGGGTTTCTTTGGTTTTGCTGTGCAAGGGTTATAACAAGCTATTTAAGCATAAGCCCCGCATTTTTAGCGTTATAAAGGTAATGAAAATTTAGCATTTCAAACATTAACAAATGCAATCTGAAATCTTTGCTTTTTTAAAACTGGCCAATAAATAGTTTTGCCTTAAATTTGGAAAGCCTTTTCTGCTCTGGCCTTGCGTGCTTTTATTAAGTTGCTGATTATCTGATGAAAAAGGAAAATTTAATTCTTATTCGCGATTATGGTCCGGCTGATTTCCCTGCCATTGCCGCCTTGTGGGCCGAAACGGGTCTGGGGGGTGCGCCGCGTGGCGACAACCAGCAAATCATAGAGCAAAGCATTGCTATGGGCGGCAAAATGCTGGTGGCCACCCTTGAAGACAATACCCTTATCGGCACCTCCTGGATGACCTTCGATGGCCGGCGCATTCACCTGCACCATTTTGGCATCAGCCCTCAATATCAGCGGCAGGGCATTGGCAGGCAACTGGCCATTGCTTCCATTGCTTTCGCGAAAGAAAAAGGATACCAAATCAAGCTGGAAGTGCACCAAACCAATACCGCCGCCATTGAACTTTACAAAGGCCTGGGCTTTCAGTACCTGGGCGATTATGATGTGTATATTATCCGAAGCTATTAAAAAACTCACCGGGTGACTCGAAGTCACCCGGTGAGTATGAGCTTTTCAGGCAAGCAAAGCTTAGAATCCGCTTGTTAGCAGACTCTGGCTTTAAGCTTAACTATAAACGTTGAACTTCGAACCCCAAACCCCAAACCTTGGAGTTTTACTCCTTCCTGCTTTCCAACAGAATATTCAGCATTTTAATGGCTGCTTCGGCAATAACGGTACCGGGGCCAAAAACCCCCACCACACCGGCATCGTAAAGGAACTGGTAATCTTGTGGCGGGATTACGCCACCCACAATTACCATGATGTCGTCGCGGCCGAGGGCCTTGAGTTCCTCAATGATTTGCGGTGCGAGGGTTTTGTGTCCGGCAGCGAGGCTCGAAACGCCCACTATGTGTACGTCGTTTTCCACAGCCTGGCGGGCGGCTTCCTTTGGGGTCTGGAACAGGGGCCCCATGTCCACGTCAAAGCCCATGTCGGCATAACCTGTTGCAACCACCTTGGCACCTCGGTCGTGGCCGTCCTGGCCCATTTTGGCGATCATGATGCGGGGGCGGCGGCCTTCGATGGCGGCAAACTCGTCGGCCATCTGGCGGGCCTTGGCAAAACTGTCGTTGTTTTCGATTTCCATAGAGTACACTCCTGAAATTGAACGAATCACCGCCTGGTAGCGGCCAAATACTTTTTCGCATGCCATACTGATCTCGCCTAGCGAGGCGCGCTTGCGGGCAGCATCCACGGCCAGCTCGAGCAGGTTGCCCTCGCCGGTTTCGCAGGCTTTAGTAATGGCATCGAGGGCTTTATGTACCGCTTCATTGTTGCGTTCGGCGCGGAGTTTTTCCAGGCGCATGATCTGTGAAGAACGAACGGCGGTGTTATCAACATCGAGGATATCGATGGGGTCCTCTTTTTCGAGGCGGTACTTGTTCACGCCCACGATAATGTCTTTGCCAGCGTCGATGCGGGCTTGCTTGCGGGCAGCAGCCTCTTCTATGCGCATCTTGGGCACGCCGGTTTCAATGGCCTTGGCCATGCCACCCAAGCTTTCGATCTCCTGGATGTGCGCCCAGGCGCGATGGGCAATCTCGTGGGTAAGGGCCTCTACATAATATGAGCCGGCCCATGGGTCGATGGCCTTGCATACGTTGGTCTCTTCCTGAATATAAAGCTGGGTGTTGCGGGCGATACGGGCCGAGAAGTCGGTGGGCAAGGCAATGGCCTCATCCAGCGCGTTGGTGTGCAGCGATTGGGTATGACCCAGCACGGCGCCCATGGCTTCGATGGCCGTACGTGCCACGTTGTTAAAGGGATCCTGTTCGGTAAGGCTCCAGCCCGAGGTTTGCGAGTGGGTGCGCAAGGCCAGCGATTTAGGGTTTTTCGGGTTGAATTGTTTCACGATTTTGGCCCAGAGCAGTCGTGCTGCGCGCATCTTGGCAATTTCCATAAAGTGGTTCATGCCCACAGCCCAGAAAAACGAAAGTCGAGGTGCAAAAGCGTCAATGTCCATACCTGAATTCACCCCGGTTCGGAGATATTCCAAACCATCAGCAAGGGTATAAGCCAGCTCAATGTCGCAAGTGGCGCCAGCTTCCTGCATGTGGTAACCACTGATGGAAATAGAGTTGAACTTGGGCATGTTCTTCGAGGTAAACTTGAAGATATCGGCAATGATACGCATGCTTGGAAGCGGCGGGTAAATGTAAGTATTGCGCACCATGAACTCTTTGAGGATATCGTTCTGAATGGTGCCGCTCAGTTTTTCCATGGGTACGCCTTGCTCTTCGGCAGCCACAATATAGTAGGCCAAAACGGGCAGCACGGCGCCGTTCATGGTCATGGATACCGACATTTTGTCGAGCGGGATCTGGTCGAAGAGGATTTTCATATCGAGGATAGAGTCGATGGCCACGCCGGCCTTGCCAACATCACCCATCACACGCTCGTGGTCAGAGTCGTAGCCGCGGTGCGTTGCCAGGTCGAAAGCTACAGATAAGCCTTTCTGGCCGGCGGCCAGGTTGCGGCGGTAAAAAGCGTTCGACTCTTCGGCGGTGCTGAAACCGGCATACTGACGTATGGTCCAGGGCTTCATCACATACATGGTGCTGTAAGGCCCGTGCAGGTATGGCTCAATGCCTGCTGCATAGTTCAGGTGCTCCATTTCGAGCAGGTCAGCGGGCCCATAAACGGGTTTCACCCCAATCTGTTCGGCTGTAAGCCAGTCTTTGCTCACCTGGTTTTGCTTTTCCCATTCGGCGAAAGCCCCGGTGTTTTTCTTGTCAAACTGTAAGGAGATATCTTTGAAATTCGGTCTCATGATTTTTTCAGTTTATGGTTCTACTTACGGCCATTAAGCAATGCCCATCAATTCGTTGAAATGGGTGAGCGCCTGCAGCAGGTTGGTGCGCATATGAATGTAGTGGTCAACGCCAGCCTGGTCGAGTTGCTCGAGCAACTCTTTGGGATAGCCCGCCACCACCACTTGTGTCTCTGGCGACTTTTCCTTGATGAAGGTTGCTGCGGGTGCCATGTCGGCATATTCCTCATCGCTGCTGCAAAGCACCACAATATTGGCGCCCTGGTCGATGGCAGCCTGCACTCCCTCTTCAATATTTTGGAAGCCGAGGTTGTCGATGATCTGGTATCCGGCCACGCCGAAGAAGTTGGTGCTGAAACTTGCCCTTGCCTTACGCATGGTCAGGTTGCCGTAAGTTAGCAGGAATACTTTAGGAACTTCAAAACCTTTTTTCTTGTGGTTTTCAACGGCCAGTCGCAGGGCCTCGAAGGCCTGCACCCCTCGGTAGGACCTAAGTCCGGCCAGGTCGGTGAGTTTGGCAATGGGCTGCAGCTTGTCAAGCATTTCTTCGCTGAGGTTGGGGTACTGGTTCACGCCCACAAAAACCTGCTTGCGCATGGCAATGTCCATGTCGCGCTGCTGACAGGTATTTTGAATTTGCTCGTGGATGAATCCCTTTTCCACGGAAGTGACAAAACCACCCTGCTCCTCTACTTCTACGAATAGCTTCCAGGCTGCCTCAGCAATGGAGTGGGTTAGGTTTTCAACATAATAGGATCCGGCGGCAGGGTCTGAAACTTTATTAAAGTAAGCTTCATATTTCAGCACGATCTGCTGGTTGCGGGCTATACGGTCGGAGAAATCGTCGGATTTCTTGTAGGTGCTGTCGAATGGCTGCACGGTCATGCTGTCGGCACCCCCAATGGCGGCGGCCATGGCTTCGGTGGTGGTGCGCAGCATATTCACATAGGGGTCGTAAATGCTTTTGTTCCACGAGGAAGTCACGGCATGAATATTCATTTTCATGCTTTCCGGAAAAGCGGGTTGGTATTGCTCCACAATTTTTGCCCAAAGCATCCTTACGGCACGAAGTTTTGCAATTTCCAGGAAGTAATTGGAGCCCACGGCCAGGGTAAACGTTATGCGGTTGGCAATGTCGTCGGCACTGAAATCTTTTTCTGTCAGCGCGGCAAGATATTCATTGCCCTGTGCGAGTGCAAAGGCGAGTTCCTGCACCAGGCTGGCACCGGCATTGTGAAAATGCTGGCCGTTTACTGTGATGGTTTTGAACTTCGGCAGCCTTTCCTTGCCAAACTTCAGCAGTTCGGCGGCTTGCTCCATATTGGCTTCGCGGCTTTCGTAAAATTTGTTGTACAGCACAAAGTAACCCAACGGATCGAAGTTGAAGGAGCCGAGGGCTTCCTGGTTGTACATATTTACCAGCCATTCGGCAAGTTGCGGGAAGTTTTTCCCGTGGTTGAAATGCACTGGCGTTTTGGTAGGGTCAATATTTTCTATGAGTTTGGCCAGATCGAGTGCTGATGACAATTCGCCGGCATTGAGGCCCACGGCTTCGGCACCTTTGGCCAAGGCTTTCAGTGCGGTGGCATTGGCTTTTTCGGGGTCTTCTGCCTCAATGTCCTGACGTATCTCCCAGTTGTTGTTGCGGGTTTTGCCGCCGCGCACAAAAGGCGCTTCGCCCGGAAGGGCATGCATGTGCGCCAGCTTTTCGAGATCTTCGGCACGGTAATATGGTTTGATCTTCAGGCCTTCGATGGTTTTCCAGATCAGCTTCTTTTCGTAATCTGCACCCTTAAGGTCTTCATGAATTTTCTCTTCCCACTGCTGGGTCGATACCGGTGGAAATTCCTGAAACAAACCGGCTGTCTTTTCCTGATCCATAAATAGCAATTTTTGGTTTTTGGCTGGTGAATGGTAAAAACGCTGCAAAATTACAACAAAAAAAGCAATTGCCTAATAATTAAAGGGCTTTCAGGCGTTGGCTCGTTGCCGAAAAGCTTTCATTTTGTCCGGATCCTTTTTTTGGGATTCGGCAATTTATCCTACTTTTACAAGGATTTTTTACAAAAAAGGACTTTTGGCTTTTACTGCAAGCTGATTTAAAGATTAAACTTCCGAATCAACTAATACAAAACAAGACTCCATGAATAAAAAATTTACCAAGCTGGCTTTAGCCGGATTATTATTTTTTCTTTTTCCATTTGCGGGAATGACCCAGATGGACAACCCCTACCAGGGAAACCAGATTGACCTTTCCTTAAAGCTGACACCGGTTCAGGAATCGACCCAGATTCAAGACCCGACTCCCGAGTCGCTGGAGCGCTTTTTCGAACGTTACGGCATCTCCAGTCGTATTGTGGGTGGTGAACCTGTTAGTATCCTCGATTACCCCTGGCAGGTCTCCCTGCAACTTCAGCCCCAGTTCGGCGGCGGACATTTTTGCGGCGGTACTATTATTAACAATGAATGGATTCTTACGGCCACCCACTGCCTCGAGTGGGATGATGTGGAACTAATGCCCCACCATATCCGGATCAGGGCTGGATTTACCCTTATGAATGGTACAGAAGGAAGTTATTACAATGTGGCTGAATTTATTAAACATCCTGAGTATGTAGATGGGCAATACCGCAATGACATTGCTCTGTTAAGGCTTTCAGTTCCCATTAACCTCGATCCTGCGGAGGTCCAGGTGGTTAAAGTGGTAACCCAAGCCGACGCTTCCGGCGGATTAACCGATCCTGGTGTTATGGCCAAAGTATCAGGATGGGGTTCCTTGACTTCGGGTGGTCCGTCCCCCAACCAACTTCAGGCTGCTGAAGTTCCCATCGTAAGCCTTTCACAAAGCAACTATCCGCCGTCTATGATCTCGGCAGATATGTTGTTGGCCGGCGAAACAGGGGTTGATGCTTGCCAAGGCGATAGCGGCGGCCCATTGGTGGTGCCCGATGGCTTTGGGGGTTACAAAATTGCCGGAGTTGTTAGCTGGGGAAATGGCTGCGGCCTGCCAGGCTATCCCGGCGTTTATGCCCGCGTGAGCCACTTCGAAGACTGGATTGGACAATATGTGGTAATCTCTGACCCCAATCAGTATACCAACCTTTGGTACGAAGGTTTTGAACCCGCCTTGCAGGGTGGTGCCCTGCCCGAGGGTTGGCAAGTGAAGCGAAACACCGCTGCCGATGGCGGCCTTAATGGCAATAACTTGCAGGATGTTACTTCCAATATTCCTTTAAAGTGGTTTCGTATTTCAAGTCTTGCTTATCCCTACACCCAGGGTAACGCCGGACAGTATGTACGCTCGGGCGCTGCTGCTCTGCACACCAGTTGGAACGCCCCCGACTTTACCTGGGCCATCACGCCCGAAATTCAACTTCCTGCCGATGTAGAGGATCTGCAGCTTTCTTTCTGGCCCTGGATGAACAGCGATCTGGCTCAAAGCTGGATCACACAGCTTTATGTCAATATATTGGTGGATGGGCAGTGGGAAACCATTGCTTCGCTTGATGATGGAACGATTAACTTGTTCGCCTCCAGCATAGATCTCCCATTGGCCGAATACTTGGGTGAGACTGTTAAGTTTGCCTTTGTGCATAAATGGAATGATGGCATACAGGTGAGCATCGATGATATTTCCATTCGCTATGAAAATCCACAGGCCACCGCCATTTTCAGCGTAAGCGATGGCGTTAATCCCCTTTCGGGTGCCGTTGTTGATATAACCGGTGTTGGGCTCTTTACCACTGGTGAAGATGGCAGAGCAGAAGTCGGGGTTTATCTTGGCCCCAATGCCTATGAATTCTCGGTGGCCCGTCCGGGCTTCTACCCTTATAGTGGTTCGGTTGAAATTACCGCCGACAACCAGCTGGTTGCGATTGAACTGGAGAAAATTCCTGCACCAGAAATTGCTGTGTCGCCTCAGAGCATAGAACTGGAGGTGTTTCAGGGTTTCCAGGCCAGCGCTACGCTTCAGATCGGAAACGAAGGTGATGCCGATTTAACCTGGAACTTATTTGCCATTCCTTCGGTGAAAAATGAGAAAGTAGCAGATATTGCTGCCGGTTCACCGGTGGTTTACGAAGGCATTGTGGCCGATGGCACTTTCCGTGCTTTTCAGGATACAGACTATGTTGCCGAAGAATCCGGTCGCTTGTTTGAGCAGGTTGAGATACATCACGACTCAGGCCCGGGCTCCAACAGCGTTGGCACCAACTCTGCCGCAAACTGGATTTCTGCCGCCCGCTTTACCCCCGAAGATCTGGCATTGTATTATGGGCTTTATGAGTTGAGCGCCGTTCGCTTCCATATCAGGTACAATACTTTCTCGGCGGTTACGGCCAAGGTGTGGAAAGGGGGCTCAGAAAACGGACCGGCTGAAGAAATTTATTCTGCCGATATAACCAGCGAAGTGGTAATCGATGGTTTTACCAACCATGAGCTTCCTGAACCTATTGCACTTGAACCGGGCTACGAATACTGGATTGGCTACCAGATTGCCGCTACTGGCAGCTACCCATCAACAGTCGATGTGGGCCCCATGGTGCCGGGAAAAGGCGCATGGATGTTTTTTAATAATGCATGGCAACTACTTCCGGATATTGCGCCGAGCCTTAACTACAACTGGGTGATCCGCGGCGTGCTCAACCCCCTGCTGGGTGTTGACTGGCTTTCTTTCGAGCCCGATGCCGGAACAGTTGAACCCGGACAAACCAGCACACCACTGGTAATGATCGATGCCAGCGATCTTGAGCTTGGAGATTACCAGGCTACCATTGTGGTAAGAAGCAATGCCGGCGAAGATATCCTGGTGCCGATTAGCATCAGTGTGGTTCCCCCGGTATTCGATGTGGAATTTTTGGTTGTTGACACTGATGGAGAACCCTTGGAAGACGCGGTGGTGACCCTTGACGGAATAACCAATACCACCGGCGACTATCTGTTTGCCGATATGATTGCAGGAACCTATGCTTTTACCATTCAAAAGGAGGGTTACTTTGATGCCAATGGCTCGGTTATGCTGGTTGACCAGGATGTAATGCTTACCGTAATGCTAATTCCCGAAGATGCCGCTACCTATGCCCTTGTTGTGACTGTCGACGATGAATTTGGT
Source organism: Bacteroidales bacterium (assembly GCA_041687035.1). Taxonomy (GTDB): domain Bacteria; phylum Bacteroidota; class Bacteroidia; order Bacteroidales; family UBA7960; genus UBA7960. Next base: position 36,121 of record JAWLCS010000015.1, on the reverse strand, counting down.
AACCCAGTGGAAGGCGCCTACCTGGTGCTGGAAAACTTTGGTGGATATTTTTCTGACAGCCAGGGAAATATTTCGCTGCTGGTGGTTGCCGGAGATTACGATTTCTTTGTTTCAAAGCATGCCTTTGAGCCGCAATCAGGGCAGGTGACCATTGTTGATGCTGACTTCAATCTCGATATTACCCTGACTTATCTGCGCTATTTGGTGAGCATTTCAGTTGATCCCGAAACCGGTGGAACTGTAACGGGTGCAGGCGAATATTACCACGGCCAGACTGTTACGCTTACAGCCCAGGCAGCCGATTTTCATACGTTCGTAAACTGGACCGAAGCCGGTGAGGTAATTTCTGAAAACGAAGAATACACCTTTGAGATAACTGGTCCGCGAAATGTTACTGCACATTTCCTGATCAACTCTTATCAGCTGGTTGTTACCGCTGAACCTGAAGCAGGCGGCAGTGTGGCCGGATCGGGCGTATTTGAGCACGGAACCCTGGTTACCGTTACTGCCGTGCCGGCTGCCAGCTACGTATTTGTGCATTGGACCGAAAACGGAGAGGTGATAGAAGGCGCCGGGGCCACCTACAGCTTTAGCCTTGAAAGCGACCGCACCCTGGTGGCGGTGTTCAACCTGGTTACCCATACACTTACCATTCTGAAAACCGGTGAAGGGATAACCGATCCAGAAGCTGGCGAGCATGTATATCCGCACGGCACCTCCGTTACGCTTACGGCTACCAATTCAGGCATGTGGGTGTTTCAGCGCTGGACTGTCGGAAGCCAGAACATCCCGAGCCCTACTTTTAATGTTACCATGAGCAGTGATGTTACCGTGCATGCGGTTTTTCAGGATGTGACCTCGGTGGAGGAGCCCGAAGCCATAATAAGTAGTATTACCGTTTATCCCAACCCCGCTTCCGGAAAATTTTTCCTGAAGATGAACCGGGGCTTTAATAACGGCTTGCTCAGGGTAATAGATGCCGCCGGAAACGTGGTCTACGCGAGAACCCTCGAAAGTATCGCTGCCGCGCAGACTCTCGAGATGGATGCCAGCACCTGGACCAGGGGTATTTATTTTGTAAGCCTCACCTCTGAGAATGGCGTGCAAACCACATCTGTGGTAATCAGCAGATAGTAAAAAAATCCTTTTCAGGGAAAACAAAAGCAGCGCCCCGGCAAATCCTGCCGGGGCGCTGCTTTTCGCAAAGGCAAATTTTAACCCCCTGTTTGCTTATCATTTACTAATTTCGCAGTTTGAAAAGATTTAACCTTACACAACGATATGGACTACAATTTCAGGGAAGTAGAAAAAAAGTGGCGGAAATTCTGGAGCGAGAATAAGACCTATAAAACTGACATCGACGGGCAAAAGCCTAAGTTTTACGTGCTCGATATGTTTCCATACCCCTCGGGTGCGGGTTTGCATGTGGGCCACCCGCTGGGATACATTGCCTCCGACATATATTCGCGCTACAAGCGCCAAAAAGGTTTCAACGTGCTGCACCCCATGGGCTACGATGCTTATGGCCTTCCGGCAGAACAATATGCCATTCAAACCGGGCAGCACCCTGCCATTACCACTGAGCGCAACATCAATCGCTACCGCGAGCAGCTCGACAAGATCGGTTTCTCTTACGACTGGGACCGTGAGGTGCGCACCTGCGAACCCGACTACTACAAATGGACCCAATGGACTTTCATACAGCTCTTCAATCATTTTTATGACAACAAAAGCCAGAAAGCCGAGCCCCTTAGCCATCTTGTGGCTGAATTTGAAATTAGCGGAAATGCCAATATTGATGCTGCCTGTGATCCGCTACCTGTTTTTTCTGCCAACGACTGGAAGCAAATGAGTGAGGCCGAACAGCAACAAGTGCTTATGCACTATCGCCTGGCTTATCTTTCAGATACTATGGTAAACTGGTGCCCTGCCCTTGGAACCGTACTGGCCAACGATGAGGTAAAGGAAGGCTTTTCGGTTCGTGGCGGCCACCCGGTAGAGCGCAAGAAAATGCAGCAATGGTTTCTGCGAATCACTGCTTATGCCGACCGTTTGCTTGAAGGTTTGGAGCGCATCGATTGGAGTGAATCTATCAAAGAAATTCAGCGCAACTGGATCGGACGTTCCGAAGGGGCCACCATCTTTTTTGGGGTTAATGGTCTTGAAACCAGCATAGAGGTGTTTACCACCCGTCCTGACACCATCTTCGGCGCCACCTTTATGGTGCTGGCGCCTGAGCACGAGCTGGTAAAGCAGATCACCACCCCTGAATTTTCTGCTGCCGTTGACCAGTATGTGACCATGGCCAGCCGCCGCTCGGATCGCGAACGTATGGCCGAAGTAAAAACCGTTTCGGGGCAGTTTACCGGCGGCTATGCCGTGCATCCCTTTTCAGGGAAACCCATGCCCATTTATATTGCCGATTATGTGTTGGCAGGCTACGGCACTGGCGCCATCATGGCCGTACCAGCGCACGACAGCCGCGACTATGCCTTTGCCAGGCACTTTGGTTTGGACATCATTGAAGTAGTTACCGGCGGCAACATCGAAGAAGGATCTTATGATGCCAAGGAAGGCACCATGATCAACAGCGACTTTATCAACGGTCTGGAGGTGAAGGAAGCGATTTCCACCGTGATTGCGCGGCTGGAAGAGCTGGGCATTGGCACCGGACGCATAAACTTCCGCCTGCGCGACGCCATCTTCAGCCGGCAGCGCTACTGGGGCGAGCCCTTCCCCGTGTATTACAAAGATGGCATACCCTATGTCCTTAAAGAGTCGGAGCTTCCGCTCGAACTGCCCGAAGTAGACAAATACCTTCCCACCGAAACAGGCGAACCACCCCTGGCACGAGCCATGGACTGGCAAACCAAAGAGGGTTATCCACTTGAGCGCAATACCATGCCTGGCTTTGCTGGTTCGAGTGCTTACTACATCCGGTATATGGATCCGCACAACGAGCAGGCGCTGGTGTCGAAAGAGGCCGTTGAATACTGGCAAAATGTCGACTTGTATGTGGGAGGGGCCGAGCATGCCACAGGGCACCTGATCTATTCTCGCTTCTGGAACAAATTCCTTTTCGATATTGGTTTAGTTGTCAAGGATGAGCCTTTCAAAAAGCTGATCAACCAGGGCATGATACAGGGGCGGTCCAATTTTGTGTATCGCATAAAGGGTACCAACAAGTTTGTATCATACAACCTTATCAAGGGTTATGATGTGACGCCCATACACGCAGATGTGAACATCGTGCACCATGATGTGCTCGACCTGGATGCTTTCCGCCAATGGAACCCAGAGTACCAAAATGCCGAGTTCATTCTGGAAGATGGCAAATACCTTTGCGGTTGGGAAATTGAGAAAATGTCGAAGTCATTCCACAATGTGCAGAATCCCGATGACCTGATTGAGCGTTACGGTGCCGACACCCTGCGATTGTACGAAATGTTCCTTGGGCCAATAGAGCAAGCAAAGCCTTGGGATACCAATGGCATTGAGGGCGTGTTCAGGTTTATCCGCAAGCTCTGGCGGCTCTATCACGGAAACAACAACGAGTGGTACGTTACCGACGACCACGCCACTGATCAGGAAAAGAAGGTGTTGCACAAAACCATCAAGAAGGTGGGCGAAGATATTGAGAAGTTCTCTTTCAACACCGCCGTAAGTACTTTTATGATCTGTGTGAACGAACTGGGCGATCTGGGCTGCAACAAGCGCGAGATACTGGAGCCCTTGGCTGTAATGGTTTCATCGTTTGCACCCCACCTGGGAGAGGAATTGTGGCATCAACTGGGGCATGCCCAAAGCGTTACCATGGCCGAATTCCCGAAATGGGAAGAAAAGTACGTGGCTGACGATATGATTACCTACCCGGTTCAGTTTAACGGCAAGACCCGTTTTAAACTGGAGTTGCCGGCTGCCAGCACCAAGGAATTTGTTGAGGCTGCCGTGCTGGCTGCCCCCGAAGCTGCCAAATGGCTCGAAGGCAAGGACCCAAAACGTGTAATCGTGGTGCCCGGAAAGATCGTAAACGTGGTTATTTAGTTCCCTCCCGGAGAAATACTTTTGCTGAAATTCAGGCAGTTGGCTTTTTTGGAATGTTTTTTGAAAACTATGGATCAGGCTTTTGATCGTGAAATTTTACGAAAGGGATGTCGTTAATAATTTATAAACCTGATACCCATGAGCGTTTTAAATAAATCCTTTCTTTTCCGTTATAGCATTTTTTTGCTGTCTTTGTTTTTTTATCTTTCTATTCCAATTTATGCTTACGGCCAGGAAATGCGAAAAGTAGAAAATACAGCCTTTTCTCCCGGCGAGAAGTTGGTGTTTCGTGCCTATTACAGCAGCACGCTTACCGGCAATGTTACCGCCGGAGAGGCCAGTCTCGAGGTATTGCAGAAATCCGAAATGATTGGCGGACGCAGCACCATGCCTGTGATTGGGCTCATGCGCACCCGGGGACTGTTTAACCTCTTCTTCAGGGTAAACAACCGCTTCGAATCTTATATCGACCGCTCGGCCATAGCCCCGCTTCTTTTTATAAGAAGGGTAGAAGAAGGAAAGTATCGCAAAAGCCAGGACGTGATGTTCAACCATTTCGACAAGGTTGCCGTGAGCAATTCAGGCACGGTGCCCATTCCGGCCTATGTGCAGGATATCATCTCGGCCTTTTTCTATGCCCGCACCTATGCATTCGAAAACCCAAAGGTTGGCGATGAATTTAATGTGGACTTTTTCCTCGACGATTCAGTGTATGTAACGCGCATAGTATTCGATGGCTACGAGCGCATCAACACCCGGCTGGGAACTTTCAACACCCTGAGGTTTAAGCCCATGGTGCTCAAGGGCAAGGTTTTTTCGCAGCCCTATCCTATGACGCTCTGGATCTCCGACGACAAAAACCGGGTACCCCTCCTGGTTGAATCGGGCCTGGTGGTAGGCAGCGTAAAGCTTGAACTTTCAGAATACCAAGGCTTGAGAAACCCACTCACTTCCAAAATCAGATAAGACGTTTTTTGTAACCATATTATCAACCTTTTCAAAACTTGGGGCCATGAAAACAAAAACGACCATTACCGCCCTGCTGCTTATATTGCTGGCAACCTTTGCGGGCTGCAGCAAAATTGAGATCGATGCCCGCAACCAGTTTACGGGCCGCTATGCCGTGGAGGAGTTCAACTATATCGATGGCAGCCTCTCATACTACGATCTGCGCATCCGAAAGGTTGGCGAATCGGATGACGAGATTGTTTTTGAAAACTTTTTCAACGCCGGAATCAACGTGTATGGCGTGGTAGTGGGCACCCGTGTGTATATTGAAGCCCAGACCAACGGCATTTTCTGGGTGGAAGGTCAGGGCACCCTTTCGGGTGACGTGCTGAACATGGCTTACTTCGTTGTTGCCACCATAGGCCAAAGCACTTACGACCACGACATTATTGCCACACTTACTAAATATTAATTTTAAAACCATACAACATGCTGACAGCTGAGATTAAAACCGTGAAGGGAACCATGAAAGTGCATTTTTATGAAAAGGATGCGCCCAACACGGTTAAGAATTTTGTGGACCTTTCGCGCAAGGGTTTTTATGATGGATTGACTTTTCACCGTGTGATTCCAGATTTTGTAATTCAGGGAGGTTGCCCCGATGGCACTGGTATGGGTGGCCCTGGCTACCGTATCAAATGCGAGCTCGATGGCGACAACCAGTACCACGACCGAGGGGTGCTTTCCATGGCCCATGCAGGGCGCGATACTGGGGGCTCACAATTTTTTATTTGCCACAGCCGTGAAAACACTGCCCACCTCGACCGCAATCACACCTGCTTCGGAAAAGTAGTGGAAGGCCTTGAGGTCATCGACCTGATTCGCGCCGGCGACCGCATCGAAAAAGTTACCATTACCGAGACTGATGAGTAAAACCATAAGCTTTGCCATTCGTGGCGAGTTCATTGAGCTGATACAGTTGCTCAAGGCCATGAACCTGGCCGAGAGTGGCGGTCAGGCCAAAGCCATTGTTGAGGAAGGCCTGGTAAAGCTCAATGGCCAGATTGAAACCCGGAAACGTGCCAAGTTGCGGCCGGGTGACCGCGTGGAATTTCAAAACACCACGATCGTGCTGGAATAACAAAAAAAGCCGCTCCCTTTTTGGGAAGCGGCTTTTTCATTATTCATGAGGGGTTGATTATTACATCATGCCGCCCATGCCACCCATACCTGGGTTCATTGGCATTTCGGGCTTGTCTTCTTTAATGTCGGCAAGTACGCACTCGGTGGTGAGCAGCATACCGGCAATTGAAGCAGCGTTTTCGAGGGCAATACGGGTTACCTTGGTGGGGTCAATTACACCCGACTCGTAAAGGTTTTCGTACTTTTCGGTGCGGGCGTTGAAACCAAAGTCTTCCTTGCCTTCTTTAACTTTCTGCACAACGATGGAGCCTTCCACACCAGCATTTTCAACGATCATGCGGAGGGGTTCTTCCAGGGCGCGACGAACGATTGCCACACCTGTGGTTTCGTCATCGTTTTCGCCTTTAAAATCAACGAGGGCTTCCAGTGCGCGGATATAAGCCACGCCACCGCCGGGAACGATACCTTCTTCAACGGCAGCACGGGTAGCGTGCAGGGCGTCGTCAAAGCGGTCTTTTTTCTCTTTCATTTCCACCTCGCTGGCTGCACCAACGTAAAGTACTGCCACACCGCCAGCCAGTTTGGCAAGGCGTTCCTGCAGTTTTTCGCGGTCGTAGTCGCTGGTGGTGTTTTCCATCTGGACCTTAATCTGGTTGATGCGGGCCTTGATCATATCCTTGTCGCCTTTTCCACTTACAATGGTAGTGTTGTCCTTGTCGATGGAAATCTTTTCGGCACGGCCAAGCTGCGACAGGTCGGCATTTTCGAGTTTGTAACCTTGCTCTTCGCTGATTACGGTACCACCAGTGAGGATGGCAATGTCTTCGAGCATGGCTTTGCGACGGTCGCCAAAACCAGGAGCCTTAACAGCCGCAATCTTCAGTGAGCCGCGCAGCTTGTTCACTACCAGGGTAGCCAGCGCTTCGCCATCAACGTCTTCTGAAATGATGAGCAGGGGTTTGCCGGTCTGAACTACTTTTTCAAGGATAGGCAGGAAGTCCTTCATGGTGCTGATCTTCTTGTCGTAAATCAGGATGTAAGGATCTTCATAAACGGCTTCCATTTTGTCGGTATCGGTTACAAAGTAGGGGCTGATGTAACCACGGTCGAATTGCATACCTTCTACCACCTTCACGCTTGTTTCGGTGCCTTTGGCTTCCTCGATGGTGATAACGCCTTCTTTTTTAACCTTGCTCATAGCTTCGGCAATCAATTTGCCAATGGAGCTGTCGTTGTTTGCCGAAATGGTGGCAACCTGTTCAATCTTGTCGGTGCTGTCGCCAACTTCTTTCGACTGCTTGCGGAGGTTTTCGATAACCTTTTCAACGGCTTTGTCGATGCCGCGCTTCAGGTCCATTGGGTTGGCACCTGCGGTAACGTTTTTCAGGCCGTTGGTAACGATAGCCTGGGCAAGAACCGTGGCAGTAGTGGTACCATCACCTGCCGCATCGGCGGTTTTGCTGGCAACTTCCTTCACCATCTGGGCGCCCATGTTTTCAATAGCGTCTTCCAGTTCAATATCTCTTGCAACGGTAACACCGTCCTTGGTAATAATAGGTGCGCCAAATTTCTTGTCGATAATCACATTGCGGCCTTTGGGACCGAGGGTTACTTTTACTGCATTCGAAAGCTTGTCAACGCCCACTTTCAGTGCGTTACGTGCTTCCAGTCCGAATATAATGTCTTTTGCCATATTATTTGAATTTTTAGATTTCTTTAAAAATGTTTGAATGATTAAACGATGGCCAGGATGTCTGACTCACGCATAATCAGATAATCTTTTCCTTCGAAACTTAGTTCGGTGCCAGCGTATTTGCCATAAAGCACCTGGTCGCCCACTTTTACGGTCATGGGCTGATCTTTGGTTCCGCTGCCTACGGCAACAACAGTTCCCCTTTGGGGTTTTTCCTTGGCTGTGTCGGGAATAATAATGCCGCCCGAAGTCTTTTCTTCGGCGGCGGCTGGTTCAACCACAACGCGGTCTGCTAAAGGTTGGATGTTAATGTCTGCCATTTTCTATTTGATTTATTTGTTAAACAATGTTGTTTTGTTGCGAAATAATAAATGCTTGCACACCGGCTTTTCATAATCCGTGCCAAAGGGTTCAGCCCCGGTTTTTCAGGACAATATTGCAAGAAAGGGCCAGTGCCAAAAAAAAATGTCAGAATGGGCTGCCATTCTGACATTTTAATTCAAATTAAGATTTTCTTAGTCTTCCACTTCATCGCTGCCGGTCTGGGCAGGTGCCTGGAAGTCGGCCGGAGGCAGTTGTTGTGCCGGGATCAGCTCGCGGATCTCGCTTTGCTGCGCCTCGCGCTGGCCCGAACGGGGAATAACAAAGGTCGAAGCCAGGGTAAGCACCACCAAAACAATGGCCAGTGTCCAGGTCGATTTTTCAAGAAAGTCGGTGGTTTTTCTTACGCCCATTACCTGGTTGCTCGAAGAAAAGTTGGAGGCCAAACCGCCGCCTTTTGAGTTTTGTACCAGCACGATAAGCACCAGCAGTATACAGGTAATAAGAATCAGTACCGAAATTAAAACATACGCACCCATGGGTTATTACTTTAAATTGATTTCGTTTTTAATGGTGTTTATTTTTTCTGCAAAGTAACTGCTTTTTTCCGGATATTTCAAGGATAATTTTTTGTAGATATCGAGGGCTTTTTCATGTAGCCCCTGTTTAACGAAAATCATGGCAAGCGTCTCAGTGCCAATCTCTTCGGGTTCGAGCAGGTTTTTCTCTGCCAGGTTTTCCTGGTTGTTGCTGTCGCGAAGGGGCTTTATCCGGGGTTCTTCCTTGAGGAATTTGTCGATCAGTTCGTTGTGCTTGCGTGCAGGTTGGGGCGGCTGACTGACAGGCTCTTGATGGCCCGTTACTTCGGGTTCGGCCGGTTTTATTGGCTGAGCTTGTGGTTCTGGCAACCCCTGGTTTGCTGGCACAGCCTTTTGGTTTTGCTGCTTTTTTAAGAAAAGTTGAACGACCCACGAAGGAATCAGCGCAAAACTGCTTTTCTTTTTTGTCGTTTCAGCTTGGGGTGATGGCGCGGGAGTCATGGTTCTTAACCGGCCCGACATATAGCTTTGAAAATGCCTGCGGTCGAAGGCAAAGGCTGCCGCCTGATTTACCTGCCGCTCAAAATCGGGGTTTTTAAGTAACTGAAGGTTTTTTGCAAGCAAAATGCGCAGGGGCTGGCTGTAGGGGTAGCGTGCAGCTAGTTGGCGTAATTGCTCCATGCTGCCCCTGTCAAGCTTTTCAGGATGGTTTAAAAGTTCAAGAAATTTTTCTTTTTGCATTTTGCCGGTTTTTGCTACCAGTTTACCACGGCCTGGTTAAAGATGTCCTCTACCAGGGCTTCGGTGATGATGGTAATGGCTTCGTCTTCGATTTCACTCAGGCTTCGGTTGCTGTCGTAGTCCCAGTATCTGGAAAAAGACCTTTCGAAATCGTTGTCGGGCTCGAACTCGTTGATAAAGGTAACCCTAACGGTGATGGTGAGCCTGTTGAGGGCGGCGCGGTCGTCGCCGCTAATGGCTGCCGGGGCGGTAGTGTAGCCGGTAATGCTGCCCTCGAAGTGCAGGTCGCCTCCATTGTCAACCAGGCGCAGGTTGGTTTGCCTCAAAAACTTGTCCTGAAGGGCTTCGGTAAAACGCTGACTCAGGGTGGGTTGCACCAGTTGGGCATTGTTTGGGAAATAGCTTACCGAAAAGGTGCGTGCCTCGGGCGGAATGCTGGCCCCCGTAAAGGAATAGATGCCGCATGAAGACAGGGAGACCAGCAAGACCATTCCCAGGAGCAAACGAAATATATGAAAACGAATGTGCATATTACTTTAATTCTTTGAGAGCCAACAAAAATACAAAAAAAGCGGTCAGCCAATATCGTATTCCTTGATTTTGCGGTAGAGGGTGCGCTCCGAAATGCCGAGCTCCTCGGCGGCTTTCTTGCGGCGGCCGTTGTATTTCTGCAAAGCCCTGATAATCAGGTCTTTTTCTTTTTCATGAATGGAAAGGCTTTCCTCTACCTCTTCGTGAGCAGCCTCTTCGTAGGCTTCTACTTCCTCAGGCAAATCGGGCTCGCTGATTTTAATACCGCTGTTTTCATTGTAAACCTGGGGCAGGTCCGTTTTTTCATAAAGCTTTTGGAGCAGTTGTGCATGTTCTTCCTCGAAAGAATTGGAAACCTGACCTGTTTCCACCATTTTTCCAATAATCTTTTTCAGGTCGGTAATGTCGCGTCGCATGTCGAACAGGATCTTGTAAAGAATTTCCCTTTCGTTGAGGTCGCTTGACATGCTGGACGACGGGTTCATTACCATTGGCAGGCGGTTTTCAAACTCGGCAGGCATGTATTTCAATAATATGCCGGCATCAATGGTCCGGTTGTTTTCTATTACAGAGATCTGCTCGGCCAGGTTTTTCAGCTGGCGGATGTTTCCCGACCAGCGCTGCCGCATCAGAAACTCTTCTGCGTCGGCGGTAAGCTGCAGGGGTGGCATGCGATATCTTTCAGCAAAGTCGGAAGAGAACTTGCGGAAAAGCAGCACGATGTCGTCCTTGCGTTCGCGCAGGGGCGGTACCTGGATAGGCACGGTGTTAAGGCGGTAATAAAGGTCTTCGCGGAAGCGTCCAGAAGAGATGGCTTCCTGCAGGTTAACATTGGTGGCAGCCACCACCCGCACATCGGTTTTCTGCACTTTTGAGGAGCCCACGCGGATAAACTCGCCCGATTCGAGCACGCGAAGCAGGCGCACCTGGGTGAGCAGGGGCAGCTCGGCCACTTCATCAAGAAAAATGGTGCCGCCGTTAACCACTTCAAAATAACCCTTGCGGGAGTCGTGGGCGCCGGTGAAGGCGCCTTTCTCATGGCCAAAAAGTTCTGAGTCGATGGTGCCTTCAGGAATGGCGCCGCAGTTTACGGCAATGTATGGACCGTGCTTGCGGGCACTCAACTGGTGAATGATCTTTGGAAAAACCTCCTTGCCGGTACCACTTTCGCCGGTAATAAGCACCGTGATGTCGGTGGCAGCCACTTGGCGGGCCACATCAATGGCGCGGTCGAGGCGGGGCGAAAAACCAATGATGCCAAAACGCTGCTTTATGGATTGTATTTCTGACATGCTTTAATCCTTTTTTAAAATGACAGCTTTGGGATGTTTCTTTAGAATGTCTTTAAAAATTTCCATCTGACGGTCTGTCTCAAATTTCAAATGGTAATGCGAAATGCCATAGGTTGATTTTAGCATAAGCATGGAATCGGCCCCATCGTTGCTGCCCAGAAAAAGGCCAATGGCTCCGAGCAGAAAGGATATGGCGGGATATGATTCGGCACTGTGACCAGGTCTGAAAGCTATCCGTTCGATTTGGTCGGCCGGAATATCGATATGGAAACTTTTATCCTTTCCCTTTATGAAAAAATCAGGGCCATCAAAGCCAACAAAGCCGGCATCAACGGTCGTTTTGAAAATAAACCTGAAAGCCAGGGCCATGATAAGCAAAGCCAGGCCTGTCAGAAAAACATAATCAGTAAGCTTGCTGACACCCGTAAAACGTGAAGTAATCTGGAGAAACAACGATAGCAGTAACAAGGAAACAGCAGCCCCGCTGATAAATTTTAAAACCAATTGCCGGCTTTTTTTTACAATAGGAAATAAAAACATAGCTATGCCATTTAGTCAGTTTATTTATGCAAAGTTAATTCTTTATTTCCTTTAACCTGTTTTAAAGGGCCGCATGTTTCAAACATTTTCCAGGCGTTTCTGATATACCCAATAAAAAACACATGACAAAAGGTTTTGTTGGTCTTAAAAAATAGTAACTTTATAGGCAGGTTTGGTTTTGATCAGAAAACACCAGGCCTTCTATCATTAAACTGAACACAATAATGGAAACACGATATTTCTTATGAGACAGGAAGGAAAACGCAAAATCATAAGAGAAAGGGCTGAAGTTTTTCTTAAGAAAATAAATCCGGGAACAATTCCTGACAAAGGATTCCGGGAAGACCTCAGGGCCTTTCTCAAGGAAAATCTTTCGCTTGAAGACAAGCTGGAGTTGGAATATGAAGAGCGCCTTACAACCCTTTGGGCCGCTTTTGAGCAAAGTGCCAATTCAATTTTTATTACGGATATACAGGGCAATATAGAATATGCGAACCCTCGCTTTTATAAAGTGACAGGATTAACAGAAAAAGAGGTTTTGGGACAAAACCCCAGGATTCTGAGGTTTGAGAAATCGCTTGTCAATTACAAAGAATTATGGAAGACCATTACCAGTGGAAAAACCTGGACCGGTGAGTTTTTGAACCGGTCAAAGTCGGGGGAGTTATTCTGGGAAATAGGAACCATCACCCCAATAAAAAACAAACAGGGGAAAATAATAAATTACCTTGCGATTAAGGAAGACATTACCCCGCGAAAGCTGGCAGAAAAAAACCTTCTGGCTTCTGAGCAGAAATACAGGGCGCTGTTTGACAAGTCATACGATGCCATATTAATTCTTGATGACTTGAAAATAATTGATTGCAACAGGAATGCAGGTGTGCTGTTTAAAGAATCCTGCGACCATCTTCAATCATCGAGTCTTTTAGATTTAAGCCCGGAGAACCAGTTAAATAATGAAAGCAGTGCTGCGTTTTTCCAGGCAAAGATCGGGGAAGTTTTAGCCGGACAGCCCTTGATTTTTGACACGGTGTTGCTCCGCGGGGCGCGCCCATTTGAAGCGGAAGTCAGTATGGCCAGAATTTTCTTTGGTCATAAAACAATGGTCCAGGCCATCATCAGGGATGTTAGTGAAAAGCGACAGGCTGAAAAGAAAATTATTAAGGCAAAGGAGGAAGCAGAACAATCCCGGAAAGCTCAGTTGGATTTTCTATCCTTAATGAGTCACGAAATACGCACACCCCTTAATGCCGTGGTGGCCCTTACCGATTTAATGCTGCACGAAAAACTCACACCAGACCAGAAGGAAAACCTGGACTCGGTAAAAATATCGGCCAGGCACCTGTTGAGCCTTATTGATAATATTCTGGATTTCAACAAGATTGAATCAGGAAACATAGAGTTCGAAAGTAATAATTTTGAAATCAGGTCTTTGGTGCTTGAATTGAAAAAGACCCTTGAGATAAAAGCCCAGGAAAAAAACATTAATCTCCTTGTTCAGATCGCCGATAATGTTCCGAAAGTGCTACAGGCAGACACGCTCCGGTTGAAGCAGGTGCTGTTTAATTTGTTCTCAAATGGAATTAAATTTACCAATAAAGGTTTTGTAAGCCTAAAAGTTAGATTGTTAACAGAAAAGGGAGCAGACTGCAACATACTTTTTGAGGTTGAAGATTCAGGCATCGGAATTGCAACAGACCGCCTGGATGCCATATTCGAAAAATTTACCCAGGCCGAAACCAGCACCACCCGTAAATACGGGGGGAGCGGACTTGGCCTCACAGTATGCAAGAGACTGGTTGAACTTCAAGGAGGAAAAATATCGGCCATCAGCAAGCCTGGAGTCGGTTCTGTTTTTACCTTTTCTCTCCCAATGAAAAAAGGTCTTTCTCTTGCCACTGGCATCAATATGCATGCTGAAAGGCCAAAATTAGAAACATTGGAAGGGATGAGGGTTCTTATGGTTGAAGATGACAAAATGAATCAATTTGTCGGAAGAAAGATCATTGAAAAAAAATGGCATGCAAGCCTGACCATTGCTTCCATTGGGGAGGAAGCGCTTTCTTTTCTTGAAGAAAAAGACTTCGATCTTATTCTTATGGACCTTTTGCTTCCAAGTATTGATGGGTACGAATTAACGAAAATGATAAGAAGTAATAGCAATGGAAAAATCAAGAACCCCAACATTCCGATAATTGCCTTGACAGCCGATGCTTTTCTTGAGACCCGCAAAAGGGCCTTTCAGGCAGGAGTGGACGATTTTTTAACCAAACCCTTTGATTTTGAAAAGCTGTTTCAGAAAATGATCAAGTACTTTCCTGGCCAAATCTGATTGTTTCCTGCAATCCTCTTAAGGTTTTCAGGGAATATGAATGTATTTTTTAACTTTGCTGATTGTTTGCCTGAAGAAACAATTGGTTTTGTTTCGCTTCGGGTTAGCCATCCACTTTTTTGTATTTTCTCCAAATATTATTGTTGTGAGTAATCTTGATAAAAAACCTGAAAAAAAATTCAAACGATATACGGTAACATCAGCACTGCCTTATGCCAATGGTCCTGTTCATATAGGTCACCTGGCGGGGGTTTATGTGCCTGCCGATATCTACACACGCTACCTGCGCCTGAAAGGGGAGGACGTGGTTTTTATCGGTGGCAGCGACGAACATGGGGTGCCCATTACCATAAAAGCCCGGCAGGAAGGGGTTACTCCACAGCAAATCGTGGACAAGTACCACCACATGATCAAGGATTCCTTTGAAAAGTTTGGTATTTCGTTCGATGTGTATAGCCGCACCTCAGCGCCCGTTCATCACGAAACGGCCTCGGCATTTTTTCGCAAGCTATATGATAACGGGCAGTTCATCGAGAAGGAGACCGAACAATACTACGACGAGGAAACCCGCCACTTTCTGGCCGACCGATACATTACCGGCACTTGCCCGCACTGCGGTTTTGAAAGGGCCTATGGCGATCAGTGCGAAAACTGCGGTACTTCGCTCAGCCCCACCGATCTGATTAACCCCAAATCGGTGCTCAGCGGAAATCAGCCGGTAATGAAAGCTACCAGGCACTGGTACCTTCCCCTTGACCAATATGAAGGCTGGCTGCGCGAATGGATACTCGAAGGACACAAGCACGACTGGAAACCCAATGTTTACGGTCAATGCAAGTCGTGGATAGATCAAGGCCTTCAGCCCAGGGCGGTAACGCGCGACCTCGACTGGGGCGTAAAAGTGCCCATCGAAGGCACAGATGGCAAAGTGCTTTATGTGTGGTTCGATGCGCCCATCGGATATATTTCGGCCACCCGCGAATGGGGCGAAGCCAAAGGACAAGACTGGGAAAAGTACTGGAAAAGTCCCGACAGCAAACTTGTGCATTTCATTGGCAAAGACAATATTGTTTTCCATTGCATTATTTTTCCCAGCATGCTCAAGGCCGAAGGCACCTATATCCTTCCGGAGAATGTGCCGGCCAACGAGTTTCTTAACCTGGAAGGCGACAAAATTTCCACTTCGCGAAACTGGGCCGTTTGGCTGCACGAATACCTGGAAGAGTTTCCTGACAAACAGGATGTGCTTCGTTATGTGCTTTGTGCCGCCGCCCCAGAAACCAAAGACAACGACTTTACCTGGAAAGACTTTCAGGCGCGCAACAACAGTGAACTGCTGGCTATCTTCGGTAATTTTGTAAACCGCACCATGGTGCTTACCCACAAATACTTCGGTGGAGAGGTGCCTGCTGCCGGTCAGCTCAGCGATGACGACCGCAAGACCCTTGAAACCCTTGCCGCCTTTCCCGCAAAAGTTTCACAGAGCCTCGAAAATTATCGCTTCCGCGAAGCCCTGGCCGAGTTTATGAACCTGGCCCGCCTTGGCAATAAATACCTTACCGATGCCGAGCCATGGAAAATATTCAAAACCGATCCTGAAAGGGTGGCCACCATTTTAAATGTCAGCCTTCAGATATGCGCCAGCCTGGCCATACTTGCAGAACCATTCCTGCCATTCACGGCCCAAAAGCTCAGGGATATGCTCAACCTGGACGAAAATCTTTGGCAGCGGGCGGGCAACAACCAGGTTTTGGTGGCAGGGCATAGCCTAAAAGAGCCATCTCTTTTGTTTGAAAAAATTGAAGATTCGCAGATAGAGGCCCAGGTGCAAAAACTCTTAAAAACCAAAGAAAATAACGCAAAAGCGGAAGTAAAGGCCACGCCATCAAAATCCCCGGTCAGCTTTGATGATTTTTCTAAGATCGATCTAAGGGTTTCTACCATATTGTCAGCTGAAAAAGTAGCCAAAACCAAGAAGCTTCTGAAACTGGAGGTGGATACGGGCGTGGACAAGCGCACTATTGTATCAGGAATAGCTGAATATTATACCCCCGAGGAGGTTGTTGGGAAAAGGGTAGTGGTTTTGTTAAACCTTGAACCTAAGATGATTAAGGGCGTTTTGTCGCACGGAATGCTCCTTATGGCCGAAGACGGCAGCGGCCAGCTGGCTTTTGTTGCTCCTGAAAAAGAATTTGAAAACGGAAGTACCATAAGTTAGATATAGCTATTTTTGGTCATACGTATTTTTCCAAATTTCTTTTAAAAACTGTAAGTGTGTTTTTAATAAAGAGAAAAATTATTTATATTTGCCGCGATTTAGGCCCCGTAGTTCAATGGATAGAACGGAAGTTTCCTAAACTTTAAATATAGGTTCGATTCCTATCGGGGCTACAAAATTTTAATTAAACTGCGTTTTTCACTTAGGACTAAAACTACTGCGTTACACTTCGCCGTATCCTAGTAATTAAACAACCATGAACAGAAAAGACGAAAGGCCGAGCAAAATTTCTTATGAAAGGCACCTTAATCAGGTTGGTATTCCCGAGGATCAGAAAAAGTCCAACGGAGGAATTATACCTGATTATGTTAAGTATGGTACCTGGCTTAGGGTTAACGATCCTGATTCCTTTTTATCAGGCTATCAGACGTGGAAAGCCAAAGTCCGTGCCGAAAAAGGAATGGATAACTAATTTACCCTTAACAGCTTAACCCAAATTGGTTTTCTGTTGTTGGCCGGCGTAACCTCCAAAAGGTAAAAAACGGTTCCATTTGCTGTCTTGAACTCAATTTCAGTGGCACGCTGGGTGAGTTTTCCTTGTTGCACTAAACTTCCCTTAATATCATAAAGCCTGTATGTACCGCCTGGTACCGGGCTTTCGTTGTATATGGTAAAGCGATCTGGGGCCGGGTTAGGGTACACTTTTATCTGGTAACCAAAATCTTCTTCTATTCTTTCTTTTATGGTGGCTTTTTTTAGCAGCCATGCTTCGGGGTCAAAGTTCAGGTCGAGCACAGGCTGACCAATATATGCGCTGAATGTCTGGTCGGGCTGTTCTTGAAAAAACCTGATGTCGAGGGGCTGTCCGGCTGTTGTGAGACGGAAATCGAGGCTGGTGCGAAACAGTTCGGGATTGCTTGCCGAGGTGGTCTGCACCGATCGCACATGCAGGCTGTCGTTGCGCATCCACCAGTATATGTCGAAAATGGGGTAGCCCTCTCCGTAATACCACTGGTCGAAAAAATACGCCCAGTTTTGCCCGGTCACCCTGTCGGCAGTTCTTCTGAAATCGTCGCCTGTGGCCACGCTGTCAGCAAATTTCTGATGGAAGGTCTGCAGGAGTTGAAAGAACAACTCGTCGTGGTCGATTTCTTTGCGCAGCATGTGCAAAATGGAGGCTCCCTTGCGGTAAGAGAGCCGCCCGTTGAATATCCGCCACACATCGGTGGTTTGCAGCGGAGGCACATATACGCTGCCATCAGGAGCCGAAAGCACCGACTGGTGGGTACTGCTGAGCCATGTTTGTGCTGAGGCGCTGCCCGAGATCATTTCGCGTGCCAGGTATTCGCTGTACGAAGCAAAGCCTTCATTGATCCAGATATCGCTCCAGGTGCCACAGGTTACGCTGTTGCCAAACCACTGGTGAGCCAGCTCATGGCTAACCAGGTCGAAGGTAAAAGTACTCATGGTCGACATGGTTTGATGCTCCATGCCGCCACCCATGGGAGCCGTAGCATGCCCGTATTTCTCGCCGGCAAAAGGATAATCACCAAAGAGTTGAGAAAAAACCTGCAAAAAGTCGCGCGTACGCTCAATATTCTCGCGCTGTGCCAAAAGATAGGCCGGATCGTCGTAAATAAAGTTCTGCACCAAGACTTCGTTTTCTTTGCCGTTCAAAGGGGCCTGAAAGCTGAATTCCTGGTATTCGGAAACGGCCAGCGACACCAAGTAATAGGCAATGGGGTAGTTCGATTTCCAGGTAAAGGCAGAGGTGCCTTCCGTTGGATTTTCCACCCCGGTGAGTAATCCGTTGGAGGCTGCCAGGAAAGGTTTCGGTGTGGTGATGATTACCTGCACGCTGTCTGCTTTATCTTCGAGCACCTGTTTTACGGGCCACCATTGCCGGGCATTGAGCGGCTCGCTTAGGGTCCACAATACCGGTTTTCCGAAAGGGGTCAGGTTGGTTTGAAAGCCCGAGAAGAAACCCGAAGCCTGTGGCATGCCCTGGTAATACACGGTCAGATCTATCATATTTCCTACCCCAAAAGGTTGGGGCAAGTCAATGATCAGTTCATTGTTCTGATGAAGAAACGATAGTCGCTGTTGATTCTGTATCACGCTGTCGGCCTGCATGTTATCCAAAAGTTCGAGCACAAAGGTGCTTAGCTGGTTTTCGGTTACTTCGGCAAGCACCCTAACGCTTCCGCTGATTTCAGTCACTGTTGGGTCTACGGCCACATCCAGGGCATAATACTTCACATCGTAATGCCAAAGCAGGGGGTTTTGCTGGTAGGTGCCGCTTTTGCCGGAAGCAATCTTAACATGTGCACAATCGTGGTGGTCGTGCCACTGTTCATTTTTCGGCGCAGCGGCTTGCTGAGCCGACAGCGCCAATTGCAAAAACAGAGATATAATAAACAAGGCAGATTTCATTGCCCGGGTTTTTTATGCAATGTACAAAAACCACCCGAATTTTCCGACAGGGAAATGATTCTGCCTGATTGTGGAAATTAATTTGCAAATTTGTAAGCAAAAATCCCCATGGCGGTGCATCCTATCAAGCGCCTGGCCGGTCAAACGGTCATATACGGAATGAGTAGCATTGTTGGCAGGCTGCTCAATTACCTGCTTGTTCCGCTGTATACCCACCTTATTTTCGAAACCCAGGAATACGGAGTGGTTACACTCATGTATTCTTATGTGGCTTTCCTGTTGGTGATCCTTACCTATGGAATGGAAACCGCTTTCTTCCGGTTTTACGAAAACAACCCCGATCAGCGGCAAACGGTTTTCAGCACCAGCTTGTTCTCCATACTTTCAACTTCCACCCTGTTTATTCTTGCAGCTTCATTTTTCAGGCAACCCATTGCCGGGGCGCTGGGGTTTGCCGATCACCCCGAGTATATTGCCTGGCTGGGAATTATAGTTGGCCTGGATGCCATTGCTGCCATTCCTTTTGCCCGGCTCAGGGCCGAAAATAAACCCCTGAAGTTTGCCCTGGTGAAGTTTGTGAACATTGGGGTGAATATTGGACTCAACCTGTTTTTCCTGCTGCTGTGCCCCTGGCTGCTCGAAAAAGGTCCTCACGGGCTGCAGCAAATGGTTTCGGTTATTTACGACCCAACCATTGGGGTAGGGTACGTGTTTATTTCGAACCTGGTAGCCAGCATCGTTACCCTGCTGCTGCTGGTGCCCGTTATGCTGCGCAGCCAGTTTGGCTTTTCGGCAAGTCTGCTGCGCAGTATGCTGATATATGCCCTGCCGCTGTTGGTTGCCGGTTTGTCTGGCGTGATTAATGAAGCCCTTGATAAAATCCTGCTCAAATATTTGTTGCCCCAGGAGGTAGCCCTGTCGCAAGTGGGCATCTATGGCGCCTGCTATAAGATCTCCATAATGATGACCATATTCATTCAGGCATTCCGCTTTGCGGCCGAGCCTTTCTTTTTTTCACAGGCCGCAAACAAGGATGCCCGCCAGCTCTATGCCCAGGTTATGAAATACTTTGTGATTGCCTGCCTGTTTATCTTCCTGGGCATTATGCTGTTTATTGACATTGTGCAATATTTTGTTGGCGAAGACTACCGCGAAGGCCTGGCTGTGGTGCCTGTTTTGTTGCTGGCAAACATGTTTCTGGGTATCTACTTCAACCTTTCCATCTGGTACAAGCTTACTGGGCAAACCCGATTTGGAGCCTTAATTGCACTTATCGGAGCCCTCATTACCATTTTACTTAACATCTGGTGGATTCCTATATTTGGATATTACGGATCGGCTTGGGCTACCTTGGTTTGCTACCTTATCATGACGCTTCTTTCTTATCTTTTGGGACAGAAGTATTTCAGGGTGCCCTACGAACTTAAAACCCTGAGCTTGTTTATTGCTGCTGCCCTGGCCATTTATTTTGTGAGCCTGCTTACCGGCTCCTGGCCTGCCCTGGGCAAATATATTATGGCCTTGGTGTTTTTGGCCATCTTTGCCGTTGCGGTGCTTCTGATTGACCGGCAGCTTATGAATCAATTCAAGCGTACTATGTCAATAAACTAAACATTTAGATTATTGTAAAATGCTGAATTGTAATAAATTAGGGTTCTTTTAAGAAAAATCTCCTTAATTTTTTCCTCAAAATTTCTTACCTTTGTATTGTATATCAAGGCTTTTGAAAACTATTCTCTATTGTTCCGGTTCGACGGAAAACGGATAAAGCCTTTTTACAACATTTTATTTTTAGAAATACTTTTTAGAATGGCATTTTGAGTTTTGATTTGCCATCGGATCTTTAAAGCGAATTGAATTACTTAAAATATGACAAAATACAACGTTCAGAAAGTGGAAGAGACAGAGATTTCGTCCTATGCAAGGAGTGTGTTAAATAAATTTTTGAAAGAGAACCCGGAGTTTCATGCTTTGCTCGATATTGCCAGCAATGAGGATGAAGTGAGCGAAGGCATCCGGCGAATGGTAATGGAATACATGAAAGACCACGCCGATGCACTGGCTTTCTATAGAGGGAAGGTCCACGGGCGCGAAGCCATGGAGAAGCTAAGCTGGCAGGATTTTGCTGCCATAAGGCTGCTCGATTATGCCGACCATGCCGGGCGCGAGTACAAAGACCTCAACCTCAGGGGCCGGAAGGTCGACAACCATCCCTATAAAATGTTGTGGCAGGCGGTAAGGTTTGGCACGGGCGGGGCGCAGGCCAACTTTTTTAAAGATATGCTGCATCTTTTCAGCCAGTTCAGGGGGCAGTCGGATCGCAAGATTCCTGCGCGCGAAAAGGTGCTTGAGTGGATGGACCGATACCCCTCGGGGCTCGACCCACGTATTGTCAAGATCCGCGAGAAAAACAAAAAACGTATCATCCGCATCCTGGTCGAAAAAATAGAGAAGAAGCTAATGACCAGCAAGCGGTTTGTTTTCCCGGAAGGGATAAGCCATGAGGAAAAGATAAAAATGGCCGAACAATGGTGGGACAACCACCTGTTTCATTTGCGCTTTGCCGTGCGCGACCCAGATTTGTTGAATGAACTGCTAGACCATTCGCTCGATGCCGAGACCATGGATGTGCTTTATAAGGCAAAGGAGCAGGGTATCCCGTTTTTTATCAACCCTTATTATCTTTCGCTGCTCAATACCAGCGACGTTCCGGAGTTTGCCCGCGACAAGGAACAAGCCATCCGTTATTATGTAATCTATTCGAAGCAGCTGGTTGAGGAGTTTGGTCATATTGTGGCCTGGGAGAAAGAGGACATTGTGGAGCCCGGCAAGCCCAATGCGGCTGGCTGGATTTTGCCTACCCGTCATAATGTGCACCGGCGCTACCCCGAGGTGGCTATCCTTATTCCCGACACTATGGGCCGTGCCTGTGGTGGTTTGTGTGCCTCCTGCCAGCGAATGTACGACTTCCAGCGTGGCCGCCTCAACTTTAACCTCGACAAATTGCTGCCCAAAGATTCATGGGAAATTAAGTTGCAGCAAATCATGAAATACTGGGAGGATGATTCGCGCCTGCGCGACATTCTGATTACCGGTGGCGATGCCCTTATGAGCCGTGACGAATCGCTGCAAAAAATTCTCGAAGAAGTTTACCAGATGGCATTGCGCAAAAAAGAGCGCAATGCCAAAAGGCCCGATAGTGAAAAACATGCCGAGATATTGAGAGTTAGGTTGGGTACGCGTTTGCCAGCATATCTTCCGCAGCGAATCACACCGGCCCTGGCAAGTGTCTTGGCCGATTTTAAAGCCAAAGCTTCGGCCATAGGTATTAAGCAGTTTGTAATACAAACGCACTTTCAGTCGCCCATGGAGGTTACACCCGAGGCCAAACAGGGTGTTTCGCGGCTAATCAGCGCGGGGTGGACCGTTACAAACCAGCTGGTATTTACTGCCCCTGCTTCAAAAAGAGGACATACCGCCAAGTTGCGACAGGTACTCAATGATATTGGCGTATTGCCCTACTATACCTTTTCGGTAAAAGGATATCGCGAGAACAGCTTTAAGTTTGCTACCAACGCCCGCGCCGTACAGGAGCAGATGGAAGAGAAAGTGGTTGGATTTATTCCGATGAAAGACAGAAAGCGCATAAAGAAATTTCCGCTCGATGCCGAAAATATGGTGGAACATATCGATAGCCTTCGCAAGGAGAACGATTTGCCGTTTCTGGCTACCGACCGCAATGTGCTGAACTTGCCGGGCGTGGGCAAAAGCATGACTTACCGCGTGATTGGCATTACCCGCAAAGGTCGACGTATTCTGGAGTTTGACCACGACCACACCCGAAGCCATAGCCCCATTGTCGACAAAATCGGCAAGTTTGTGATCATTGAATCGAAATCCATTGCAAAATACCTCGATCAGCTCGCCGATATGGGCGAGGACATTACGGAATACAATAGTATTTGGGGCTATTCGATGGGCGAAACCGAGCCGCGCATGTCTATTTACGAGTATCCGGATTACGACTTTAACCTGACGGATGAGATAACCAACTTCCAGGGTTAGGTTTTTTGGCTTGCGCAGAAATTATTCGTATTTCATGGAGTCGATAGGGTTGGCCCTGGCTGCTTTCATTGCATGGTAGAGAATTGTGAGGAAGGCCACCATCCAAACCGCCAGCAGGGACACCGCCACGTGCCACCACTGAATGCTTATTCGATAGGCGAAATTGCTGAGCCAGTTGCTGACAAACAGGAAGGTCAGGGGTGCTGCAATAATAAATGCAATAAAAACCAGGCGCATAAAATCCCTTTGAAGATAGAGAATAATGTCTGAAACTGTGGCACCGTGCACTTTTCGAATGCCAATTTCCCTGCGTTTTTGTTCAGCCACATAAGCAGTAAGGCCGAAAAGTCCCAGTGCCGATATTATGACACATAGCAGTGAAAAGTAGGTGAAAACCTTCATGGTATTTGCCTCTGAGCGGTACTGGCGTTCTATGTTTTCGATGGCAAATTCAGGTTCAAAAGGCTGTTCTGCAAAGTACCTTCTCCAAACCACTTCTGCATGCTCCAGGGCTTCCTTTCGCTGTTGCTGGTTGTAGCGGGCCACAATGGTGCGCATGCGCTCAGGGTGCGGCAGGTAAACGGCCGGCTCAATGATGCCGTGCAATGAATAATAGTTGTAGTTGCGAACCACTCCAATTACCTCTAAGGGTTCTTCGGGGTTGAAGGGGTTTTCGAACTTGCGCCCAATGGGCTCTGCCCAGTTCAGTGCATTAACGGCTGCCTGGTTAAGGATAATGGCGCGCGACTGGTCAGTGCCATGCTCACGGCTGAAGTTCCTCCCCTTTAACACAGGAATTTCCATTGCAGGGAAATAGTCATGGTCAACATATCCGTAACGAACCATAAGAGGCACCGGCACGCTGTCGATGGCATTTATATGCCCCTGGCTGGCAGCTACCCCATTGGTACCACTGGCCAGGGCCACCTGCACAATGGCTGGGCTCGATAGCAGGTCGTGCTTCAGGCCGGTCATCTGCAAATCGTCCATTGCTCCCTGGTGGATGTGCATTGAAATAACGTTTTGATAATTTATACCCATGTCTTTATGGAGCATGAAATGCCATTGGTTAAAAATGACCAGGGTGCTGAATATGAGCATAGACGAAATGCCAAACTGGAATACCACCAGGATTTTGCGCATAATGCCTGCCGAGCTGCGGCTGCTGCCAGTCACATTTTTCAGCACCGCAACCGGTTTAAAGCGGCTGAGGTAGAATGCAGGATAGGTTCCGGCCAGCAATCCCACAAGCGCCAGCAAAATAAGCAAACCGATGTTGAACAGCCAGTTGCCAGTGAAATCGACCATAAGGCTGGTGCCCAACAATACGTTGAACTCCGGAAGGATCATTTCAACCAATCCTATGGAAATTACCAGGGCCAGAAAAACCATGATTACCGACTCACCGATAAACTGCCAGATCAGGTTGCGGGGCCCGGCACCCAACACTTTGCGTATTCCCACCTCCATGGCCCTTTTGGCTGAGCGTGCCGTAGAAAGATTTATGAAATTTATGCAGGCAATGAGCAAAATCAAAAAGGCCACCACCGAAAAAAGGTAAATAAGCCTGATGTCGCCACGGGTGTTGTAGATGCTGAACTTAATAGGCTGCGACTTAAGATGGATGTCGCGCATAGGCTGCAAATACATTTCTGGGCGGGGCTCATCGCTCAAGCCCATTTCATTCATTTGCACATCGATCATTTTGCGCAAATTCTCCTGTGCATGGGTTGGCGAAACCCCATCATTTAGCATTACATAGGTCGAAAGATAGTTCTGCGCCCAGTTTCGCAGATCGGGGATAAGCTCTTCGGCGCTGACATAGCTCAGCAGCATTTCAAATTTCAGGTGGCTGTTTTTGGTATGGTTTTTCATCAGGCCGATAACCTGGTAAGGCTGATCGTTGTGGCGAAAAGTTTTTCCCAGCACATCGCGTGTATCGAAAAATTTTTCGGCCACTTTTTCAGAAATTACCGCAGTATGCAGCTCCGACAGGGCCGAAGCCGGGTCGCCAGCCAGCAAGCTGAGGTCGAAAAACCTGAACACCTCGTTTTCAGCAAAGTAGGCATATTGTTCCGAAAAAACCTTTTCATCTGCATGATACAGGCCGCCCCAAACGGGCATGAGGCGCAGTGCTGCACTCACTTCGGGCAAGCCATCTCTAAGGGCGGGGGCCCAAGGGCCGCTGGTTATGGCCACATGCTGCACATCAATACCAGCTGGGTGCTGAATCTCCACCAGGCGGTAAATATTTTCTGATCCGGGAATATGCCGCTCATAGCTTAGCTCATTCTGAAGGAAAAGCAGAATAAGGATAAAGCTGGCCAAGCCGGTACTCAGACCCAGGATGTTAATAAGGGAATAAACTTTTTGCCGGTAAAGATTACGAAAACCTGTTTTAAGATAATGCTGCCACATACTTGCCTGCGCTGGTTCAGGAGGTATTCTATGCAAAACTATGCCAATTTATTTACAAACCTCAAGCTCAGCCGGTTGTTTGTATAAAATAATTTTTTGAAAAGATTATTTGTCCGGTGCCGAACAGGCGCTTGTTCAGTTTCGGACAGCAAGTTAAGGCTGTAGAAAGCTTATTGTAAATAGCCTGGCCGCTTTTTGCAAAGCCTTACCTATTCAATAGCATCGATGGCTTTGGCCAGCTCCCGGTCTTTTTGGGTAATCCGGTTGCCGGCATCGTGGGTCGAAAGCCTTATCTCCACCTTGTTGTAAACATTTGTCCACTCAGGATGGTGGTTTTGCTTTTCGGCCAGCAAAGCAACGCGGGTCATAAAGGCAAAAGCCTCTGAAAAATCGGCAAAAGTAAATTGCCTTACCAGCTGGTTGTTTTCTTCTTTCCACATATCTATGCTTTTTAAAACAATCCTTTTACAAACTCTTCGGGCAACACGTTATGGAAATAGTCATCGAAAGGGATACCCATGAGTTTTTTTACAATAACTTCTTCGTCGTGGCGAGTGTCGCGCAGCAGACTTTCTATTTCGGATGTTTCGCGGCGGCTGAAAAAGTCACCGTAAATTTTTATGTCTTTAATGATGCCCTGATGCACGTTGATATGAAACTCAATAAATCCGCCATTGGTTTTGATCATTTTTTCCAGGTCGTAGCTCGGCGAATATCCGTAGTTCCAGTCCCAGGTCGAATACTTTTCCTTCACCAGCTCATTGATCTTTTGCAGGTCTTCTGGCGAATAATCATACATTTCACAATCGGGATAAATATCCATAATATGATCCATCACCAGGTCGCGAAACTGCAGCACATCCAAGTCCTGATGCAGGTGTTCGCTAATATTGGTTACGCGGCTTCTCACGCTTTTCACCGCTTTGTCCCTGTATTTCAGGGGGTTTACCTTCAGGGCGTTGCTTAGGTCGCTCATTACCGAAGAAAAAAGCAGCGTGCCATGGTGCAGCACGCGCTGCTTATACACATGCTCTGCGTTGCCCGAAAACTTGAGCCCATTTATGGTCAGGTCGTTGCGGCCTTCAAACTTTGCGTCAATATCCAGTTTCCTGAGCACATCAATAATTGGCAGCGTAAACTTCTTAAAGTCCACCAGGTGGCCTTCCTCTCCATTCATGATAAAGGTGAAATTTAGGTTGCCCATATCGTGAAAAACAGCCCCGCCGCCCGACATGCGCCTGACGACCTTTATCCCTTTTTCCTTCACATAATCGAGGTTGATCTCGGCCAGGCTATTCTGGTGCTTGCCCACAATTATGGCGTTGTGGTTGCGCCAAAGCATAAAAACATCGTCAGTGAAGTTTTTCAGTACATATTCTTCAGCGGCCAGGTTAAACCAAGGGTCGGTATTGGGATGTTTGATGCAAAGCATAGATCGGTTGGTTAATTAAAAATCTGTTGGCAAAAATTGCTACTTCTGAAAAACGCCACCCGGCAAGTTTTGTTTAACAGCCATTGTTTATGTTGTCTGAAAGGCAGTGCTTAATTATACACTTCGGTGGCGATGCCCAGCGCTTCTACCCGCTGGGCAATTTCCCACAGCTTGTCGGGGCTGATTTTTTCCACATCTTCGGTGGGGGTGGCCCGGGCAATGGGGTAAATCATTACCAGCTTGGGCTGCAAACGCTCAATGTGGCCGAGCCATGCCAGCAATTCTTCTTCGGTGGTGTTGTCAAACGGTTCTCCCTGGTACGAGCCTTTCACAAAAAGCGTCTGAATGATCATTTGCCCCGTAAAAAGGCTCAGGTTTTTCAAAATCTCAGCAAGGGTAATGCCCGACTTTGGGTTGTTTATCTTTTGAAAGGTCTCCTCAGTGCCGGCGTCGAGCTTCAGCACGTTCTGCTCTATTTTTTTCAGGGCAGCGGCAATATGGGGTTTGCCTGCCTTTGATGCATTGCTGAGCACGGTAATATTTGCCCCGGGATAGAATTTGTTGCGCAGGGCTATGGTGTCGTCAATAATTTCCGCGAAAGCGGGATGCAGCGTAGGCTCGCCATTGCCTGCAAAGGTAATGGCATCGAGCATGGCATTTTTGGCCTGCATGCTTGCCAGCCTTTGCTCCAGGGCCGTTTTTATTTCTTCCCTTTCGGGGAAAACGGCCTTGCCGGTTTTGGGCAGGGTCCACCCGCACTCGCAATACAGGCAGTTGAATGAACAGAGTTTTTTGTTGAGCGGAAGCAGGTTAACGCCCAGCGAAATACCCAGGCGGCGGCTGCGAATGGGGCCGAATACGATTTGCTCAAACAAAAACCCGCTCATACCCGGTGGATTAAAAGAAAGTCAAAAAAAATGATACTCAGGATGGAAGCCCTCCGGTTTTTTCTTCCCCGGCTGTTTCTCCGTTTGTTACTGCAGAGTTTGCCGTACTTTCGTCTTCAGCGGGGTCGGTGTGAACGGCCGGGGCTTCTTCAATGGATTCCTCTGCCTGTTTTTCAAAGGCAAAAAACCTTTTCTGAAAAATAAGCATGGTAAACACCCCTGTGGTTATGGCGGCGTCGGCTACGTTGAACACCGGGCGGAAGAAAACAAACTCCTGTCCGCTCCAGAAGGGAAACCACTGCGGGAAGTCGCCCCTGATGATGGGAAAATAAAACATATCGACCACCATGCCGTGCAAAAAGGTGCCATATCCGCCACCTTCAGGAAAAAGCTGTGCGGTCTGATAAAAAAAGCTTTCGCTGAAAATGAGGCCGTAAAAGGCGCTGTCGAGTATGTTGCCCAGGGCGCCGGCAAAGATAAGCCCCATGCAAACCAGCAGGCCCGCCGGGGCACCTTTCTTAACGAGTTTATGGGTGTACCATCCAATAAAGCCCAGGGCAACGATACGAAAAAGGCTCAGGGCAAGCTTCCCGTATTCTCCCGAAAACTCCAGCCCGAAGGCCATCCCGTAATTTTCGGTAAAGTGCAAATAAAACCAATCTCCAAGCACCGGGATGCTTTGTCCCAGTGTCATATTGGTTTTGATCAAGATTTTCAGGGTCTGATCAATCAGCAGGACCACAAGAATTACGATCCAGGGAATATGCTTCTTTTTCAAATCAAATAATATTTCCCTTTACTTAACTTGCCCCAGTTTGGCTTCAATGCTCATAGTAGCATGTGGAACGCTTCTGAGGCGTTCTTTAGAAATCAATTTGCCGGTAACCTTGCAAATTCCGTAAGTTCCATTTTCAATTCTAATAAGCGCATTCTCCAGGTCGCGGATAAACTTCTGCTGACGGGCTGCCAGCTGTCCGTTCTCCTCTTTCGACAATACCTGCGAGCCTTCCTCCAGAATTTTGAAAGAGGGAGATGTGTCGTTGGTGTCGTTTTCGTTTTGAGTGGTATAAGCTTCAGTAAGAATCTTCAACCCATCACGGGCCTCCACCAGTTTCTTATTGATGATTTCCCTGAACTCCAGGAGCTCCTCATCCGAATACCTCGTTTTTTCGCGTTTGGTTTCCATAACAGTCGGGGTATTTATTGCTTTTCGGTTTAATTATTTACTTTGTTAATGTGAACATATGTTTTTATGTCTTCAGTGATCTCAACCTCAACCTTTTCCAGGGCCTCAATCGCTTCGGCATAATCAAGACGGGTAGCCAGGGTTTCAGAACAAATATAATCATTATTGCTTAACACCGCATCCGAAATATCACGGTGTTGTTCTACAAAAAGTACTATTTTATCCGTTACCTCAAAGCCCTTGTCTTTCCGTAGGTTTTGAATGCGGTTGATCAGTTCGCGGGCGATACCTTCGTTTCGCAGGGCCTGTGTTATGGTAACGTCGAGAGCCACTGTTAAAGTACCTTCGTTGGCAACTAACCATCCCGGAATATCTTCCGAAATAATTTCCACATCGCTTATTAGCAGCTCCACGGCCTCGCCGCCAATGTCGAGCTGGTATTTCCCCTCGGTTTCAATACGGGCAATGTCATCCTGCTCAAACCCGCCTATGGCGGCCGCTATTTGTTTCATCAGTTTGCCGTAGCGGGGGCCCAGCTCTTTGAAGTTGGGTTTGATTTTCTTTACCAGCACGCCGGCGCTGTCCTCAAGATACTCCAGCTCCTTCACGTTAACTTCCGAAAGGATCAATTGTTCAACGCCCTGCAGCTGCTGCCGGAACTTGTCGCTGAGCACAGGTACCATGATTTTTTGCAGGGGCTGGCGTACACGTATGTTCACCTTTTTGCGCAGGCCCAGCACCATCGACGAGATTTGCTGCGCCAGCTGCATGCGTTCTTCCAGATCGCTGTTGATCATGCTTTCATCGGCCGCCGGGAAGTCGGTCAGGTGCACCGAAACCACATCGTGACGTTTGGTTACCCTGTTCAGGTCGGTAAACAGCCTTTCGGCGAAAAAGGGTGCTATGGGTGCCGAGAGCATGGAAAGGGTTTCCAGGCAGCGGTACAATGTCTGATAGGCCGATATTTTGTCTTCAGAATAATCGCCTTTCCAGAAACGGCGACGGCTCAGACGCACGTACCAGTTGCTCAGGTGCTCATCGACAAACGACTGTATGAGGCGTCCGGCACGGGTGGGCTCAAAAGTGAGGTAGCATTCGTCAACCTTCTTAATGAGCGTATTGAGTTCTGAAAGAATCCAGCGGTCGATCTCCGGCCGTTGCTCCGCCGGAATTTCTTCTTCAGCATAAGTGAAGCTGTCGATATTGGCATATAATGCAAAGAAAGCGTAAGTGTTATAAAGCGTGCCAAAGAATTTGCGCTGCACCTCGGCTATGCCATCCACATCGAATTTCAGGTTGTCCCATGGCTGGGCATTGGTAATCATGTACCAGCGGGTGGCGTCGGGGCCGTATTTTTCGATGGTCTCGAAGGGGTCAACCGCATTGCCCAGGCGTTTCGACATTTTATTGCCAGCCTTGTCGAGGACCAGCCCATTGGAAACCACCGTTTTGAAAGCCACAGAATCGAATACCATGGTGGCGATGGCGTGCAGGGTAAAGAACCATCCGCGGGTTTGATCCACACCTTCGGCGATGAAGTCGGCTGGGTAGTTGGCTTCAAATTCTTCCTTGTTTTCAAAGGGGTAGTGATACTGTGCATAAGGCATGGCGCCGCTGTCGAACCAAACGTCGATCAGGTCCAGCTCACGGGTCATTTTCTTACCACTTGATGAAACGAGGATAATCTCATCCACAAAGGGGCGGTGCATGTCGAACACCTTGTAGTTCTTTTCCGACATGTCGCCGGGCACAAAGTCTTTCAGCGGGTTTTCTTTCATGAAACCAGCTTGTACCGCCTTTTCAACTTCTTCCTTCAGTTGTTCGAGCGAGCCAATGCAAATGCGTTCTTCCTGATCGTCGGTAGCCCAAATGGGCAGAGGCACGCCCCAGTAGCGCGAGCGGCTCAGGTTCCAATCCTGCAGGTTTTCGAGCCAGTTGCCGAAGCGGCCGGTGCCGGTGCTTTCGGGCTTCCACTGTATGGTGTTGTTGAGCTCTATCATGCGCTCTTTCAGGGCAGTAGTTTTGATAAACCAGCTGTCGAGCGGGTAATATAAAATCGGCTTGTCGGTACGCCAGCAGTGGGGGTAGCTGTGTTCGTACTTCTCGGCCTTGAAAGCCTTGTTTTCGGTTTTCAGCTTAATAATGATGTCTACATCCACCGGGCGCGCTTCTTGGTCGCCGTTTCCGTTTTCGTATTCGGGCCTTACATAGCGTCCGGCAAACTCGCCCATCTGATCAATGAAGCGGCCGCGTTTGTCAACCATGGTGAGACTGCCCAGTCCGTATTGCTTGCCCACCTTGAAGTCGTCGGCACCAAAGCTAGGCGCAATATGCACTATGCCGGTACCGTCCTCGGTAGTTACGAAGTCGCCCAGCACTACGCGGAAAGAGTCGCCCTCTTCGGGTTGCGCATAGGCAAGCAGCTGTTCGTAGCGAATATTTTCAAACTGTTTTCCCTTGTAAGTTCCAACCACTTCAAAAGGAATCTTCTTATCACCGGGCTGGTAATCCTCCAGTTTCAATTCTGCATTTTTCGAACTGAAAAAGTTGTCGAGCAGCTCTTTGGCCAGAATGACCTGAACTGGCTCAAAAGTATAGGGGTTGAAGGTCTTTACCTTCACATATTCAATGTTCTTTCCCAAGGCCAGGCCAGTGTTGCTGGGCAGGGTCCAGGGGGTGGTGGTCCAGGCCAGAAAATGCACTTCGTCAGTTCCTTCGCCAAACAGAAACTCCGACTTTTCGTTGCGAATGATCTTAAACTGGGCCGTCACCGAATTGTCCTTCACATTGCGGTAGCAGCCGGGCTGGTTCAGCTCGTGGGTGCTAAGGCCGGTGCCTGCGGCAGGCGAATAGGGCTGAATGCTGTATCCCTTGTAAAGCAGTCCTTTTTCATAAAGCTTGGCCAAAAGATACCATACGCTTTCAATATACTTGTCCTCGAAGGTGATATATGGGTTTTCCAGGTCGACCCAATAGCCCATGCGAATGGTCAGGTCGTCCCAGGTATCCTTGTATTTCATTACATCGGTGCGGCAAGCCTGGTTGTACTCGGCAATAGAAATGCTTTTGCCAATGTCTTCCTTGGTAATGCCCAGCATCTTTTCCACGCCGATCTCAACGGGCAGGCCGTGGGTATCCCAGCCGGCCTTGCGCTTCACAAGGTAGCCTTTCTGGGTACGGTAGCGGCAAAAAATATCCTTAATGGCGCGGGCCATTACGTGGTGGATGCCCGGCAAGCCATTGGCCGAAGGGGGGCCTTCGTAAAACACCCAGGGCTTATGCCCCTCGCGGATCTCAAGGCTCTTTTCAAACACCTTGTGCGCTTCCCAGAATGCCTTTACTTCCTTACCGATTTTAGAAAGGTCCAGCCGCTTGTATTCGTTGTATTTTGCTTTCATAAGCAGTATTTTCCCCAAAACATTTAACCAATCCGAATTGTTGGGGGTATTAAGTTTTAAGGCGCAAAATTATAAAAAAAATCCTTACAAGGACTTAAAAATCAAAGGCTGCCCAATAGCGAAGATTCAAGTGTTGAGATACTTGGTCATGAACATGATTCATTGCAGGGAAAAAAGCCATAACTTTGATCTTATTAAGAAACATCATCACATTTATTCATGAACGAAACCAATAGCGACAAGCTGTTGCGTAAGCCTTCCTGGCTGAAGACGCGAATCCCTACCGGCAAAAACTATCTTTCCGTAAAGGAAATAGTAGAGCAACATAAGCTGCATACTATTTGCAGCAGTGGTCATTGCCCCAATATGGATGAATGCTGGGGCGCCTCCACTGCCACGCTGATGATCCTGGGCGACATCTGCACACGGGCCTGCAAGTTCTGCAATGTTAAAACGGGCAAGCCTCTTCCTTCCGATGCGGAAGAGCCACAGCGGGTGGCCGATTCGGCCAGGTTAATGAAACTTAAGCATGTGGTGCTGACTTCCGTCGATCGCGACGACCTGCCCGATGGCGGGGCCGGCATCTGGGCAGCAACCATCCGTGCCATAAAAGAAAAGGCTCCGGAAACTACCATTGAAGCACTGATTCCCGACTTTGACGGCAAGCCAGAACTGGTGATGCAGGTGGTGAATGCGGGACCTGAAGTCATTTCGCACAACCTGGAAACCGTGCGGCGCATAACCCCCCAGGTGCGCAGCCGGGCCAAATACGATACCAGCCTTAAGGTTTTAAGAACCATTGCCGATGCCGGGGTGATCGCAAAGTCGGGCATTATGCTCGGGCTGGGCGAAACCCGCGAGGAGGTGCTCGAAACTTTGAGCGATATGAAAGAAGCCGGAGTTACGGTGGCCACCATTGGGCAGTACCTGCAACCCACCCGCAAACACCTGCCTGTGCTGGAATACGTCACCCCCGAAATGTTCGATTATTACCGCGAAGAAGGCCTGAAAATGGGCTTCAGGCATGTGGAAAGTGCACCCCTGGTCAGAAGTTCGTACAAAGCAGAAAAACATATTCATTAGCCATGAACCGAATTCTTTTTCATGACCTTGGTCTGAAAGACTACAAGGAAACCTGGGACCTTCAGGAAGACCTTTTTTCCGAAATGATACCAGGAGGGGCTGAACGACCCATCGCTGGGCACCTGATCTTTGTGGAACATCCCCATGTATTTACCCTCGGCAAAAGCGGCAGCGAAAGCAATCTGCTCATTAATGAAGTCATGCTCAAGCAAAAGGGGGCGCAGTTTTACCGCATCAACCGTGGCGGCGACATCACCTACCATGGCCCCGGTCAGGTGGTGGGCTACCCGATCATCAGGCTCGACCTTTTCGGATTGGGCATTCGTACCTATATTTTTAACCTCGAAGAAATCATTATCCGTACCCTGAAAACCTATGGCATGGAAGCCGGCCGGCTCGAAGGGGCCTCGGGCGTATGGCTCGATGCCGACAAGCCAAGCGTACGGAAAATATGCGCCATCGGAGTGCGTGCCAGCCGGCAGGTGACCATGCACGGCTTTGCCTTTAACGTGAACACCGACCTGACCTTCTACCAGTTAATAAACCCCTGTGGCTTCATCGACAAGGGTGTTACCTCCATGCAAAAGGAATTGGGCAGGGCAGTGGATATGACTGAACTGAAAGCGGTACTTCTTGATAGCTTCAAGGAAGTGTTTGGGGCGGAAGTTTAAAGAAAGCCTATGTTTTGGCAGGGCTAAAGCCCACAGAATCAGAAGTGGATCAAGCCCAAGCCCCAGCTTAAAAGCTGGGGTTACTTTAACACCATCGATGCGCTTTTGTGCAGGATAATAGTAACCCCAGGCTTTAGCCTGGGGTTAATGAAATCTTGACAATAATGGGCTTTAGCCCTGCCCAACGTATTCCTCAAATCCCCTAAAACCCCAGCTTCTCCCTGATATGCCCGGGCACGGCATCTTTATGCACCATAATGAAAATGGTCTTGGCCCGAACATAGCTTTCCGACATGTTCAGGTAGCCGCCAAACTTGTTGCGTTCGGTGCCCCAGGAGTTCTTGGTGATGTAGTATTTGGTACCGTTCAGGTCGGTAGTTATTCCGGTTAG
Source organism: Bacteroidales bacterium (assembly GCA_041687035.1). Lineage (GTDB taxonomy): Bacteria > Bacteroidota > Bacteroidia > Bacteroidales > UBA7960 > UBA7960. The sequence goes on along the minus strand of JAWLCS010000015.1, from coordinate 1,815 downwards.
GTGCATCAGATGGTCGTCGGTGGTAACAAAGGCTTCATAGCCTTCCTGCCGTTTTTCCTGGGTCACATTAATTTCAGGGAATGGCCCCTCAAACTTGTAAACCTCGTCAAGCCGCTCGGTTGTGGTCATGGCTTCGAAGCGTGCCCTGTCGGTGGTAGAGTAGTTATCAACCGGAGCTGCCACATCGGGGTTGATGGCCACGCCATTGGCATGCGAAAAGCCCTTTTCGCTCACATCGCCGTCCCAGTTTACGGTATAGCCGTTGTGCAGGGAGTAATCCATGATCTCGATCAGTTCATCAATGGGCACATTGTAAAACTGGGCATGGGCCCAGTTGTCGGGCACCTCAAGCGGGAAGCTGGTATAAAACGGAAAATGGTTAAAGGATGTGATTTCCACATAGTCATCAGGATTGATACCCAGCGATTCGGCAAAAGAAACCGGGGTGTAGATCTGCTCCTGGTAGGTAAAACTTTCGGGCAACGGCCCCAGGTATATGTCGAGCAGGCTGTTGACCAGTTTCCAGTATTCGGGACTTTCGCGTTTCAGGTCAACGGGAATCTGGCCAATGGCAGTGATAAAGCGGCTGAACTCGCGGTGGTTGTGGGTTTTTGAATCGTAGTTAATGCCACTGTAAATTTCCTCTGGCACAATGCCCTGCTCGCTGACCACACGCATGGCATTGTGCGAGAGGCTGCCCTGGCTCAGGTTGCCCTTGCCACGGCGAAGGTAATTGTCGCGCAGGCGGTTCACATAATTGTGTCGCACGATAAACATCTCCGAAAGGTCGTGTTCTCCTTTTCCCATGCGCAGCAGCTCCGACTCGATGAACGACACTGTGGCAAAACACCAGCAGGTGCCCGTGCTGGCCTGGTTCTTCACAGGCGTTGCAGGTAACTCAACCACTGGAGTAAAACGATAGCCTTTTTCTTCGGGTTTTGCAGCCCTTCTTTGAGCAAACGATGCCGAGCTGAGCATGGCAAAAACCAGCATCAGCGAAATGATAAGCTTTTTATTCATGATGTATGTTTTTTGGATTGGTGAGTGATTTGCAAATATAGAATAACCAACGAAAATGCAAGCAGAAAAGTTTGGGAGTCGGAAGTCCGAAGTCCGAAGATAAGTGGCAGTTGCTTCACAATCAGACCCTCGGCTTCGTTCTCCCTGCGGTCTCTTCACTCGAGTAAATCAATAAGCTAATAAGGTTTGCTTTTCTGGGGGGCATTTTGTGTTACTAAGGTAATAAGGTTTTTTGGGAGGCTTTTCTCTGACCTTATTACCTTAGTAAACAGGCAAACCTATTCTGACCCAATACCTTATTACCTTATTGGGGTTTCTGAAATGCCGGCAAAGCTAAGGTCTGGAACGTTTTTCATATGGTCGTAAATCAAGACCTGAAAGGTCTTAACAAAAAAATAAAAAACCCGGCATAAATGCCGGGCTATTAATTTTTTAATTCGATTCGCCCAAGGCGAGATGGAGTCGAGAGGCTACCAGGGCATAATCCGGAAGAATAGTCCCGGGCCTTCGGTGAGGACGTAGATGTATCCGTCGGGTCCCTGGCGGATGTCGCGGAAGCGGGCGAAGCCTTCGAGCAGTTTTTCGGTGTGCACCACCTTGTTAGCTTCAATTTTTACGCGGTGTATGTGCTGGCCGGCCAGTGCGCCAACGAGCATATTGTTTTCCCAGCCCGGGTATTGGCTGCTCGATACAAATGCCAGTCCGCAGGGTGCAATGGACGGGGTCCAGTGCAATACGGGGTCGATCATTCCCGGAAGGGTAGTATCAGGGCTAATGATGGTTCCGTTGTAATTA
>JAWLCS010000014.1:0-74347 GCA_041687035.1 Bacteroidales bacterium | reverse complement strand
GCCTTGCACAGCCTGAAACTGATTATTACTGGCAGCTGAGAAATGAATGGTGCGGAAGAGTCCGAGCAAACCTGAACCGCCGTTTGCCGGCAGGTCATATTCGCCCACTCGGAGCCTGTAAACATCGCCGTAATGCACGTCCAGGCTGCCGTATGTCTGTTTTAAAGCCTCAGCCGCATCGGCCAGACTTTTTAGGGCCCTTTCCTTGTCGCGCAAGCCCGTTGGGGTGGTTACGGGTTGCCGGGCATCCCAAGGGGTTTCAAAGATGCCGTAAAAGTTGTTGCCGGCCATTATCTGCACCCATCGTTGGAAAAGCACAGCGCCACGGCTGCCGGCCGTAAACTCGCGGTCCCAGGCGGCCAGCACATCAAAGGCAGCCAGGCTCAGGCTGTCACTAAGCCGGGGCCGCAGGGCCAGCAAATCATCAAGTATGCGCTCGGCAAGCAACACCTTGGTGGTTTGCTGCAGCTCGATCAGGCGTTCAAAGCTGATTTGGTCTTCCTGCATCAGCAGCCGGGCCGATTGCTGCGGGCGCAAGCCCATAAAGTTGGGTGCCAGGTAAGGCGGAAAATCAGCGGGGTTGAGCGCTTGCGGAATGGTGCTGGTAAAGGGCGGGTCGTTGGCATTCTGCAGCCAGCCGGTGGCGGGGTTGAGCAGGCGGGGCAACTCCTCATAATCGTGCCAGTCCTGCCAGATGTTTTCCGAACTTTCGCCCGGCACAATACCAGACCAGTTGGCCCAGGTGCCTTGCCCTCGCTTGGGCACCTGCCCACTGTAGCCATAAAAAATATTGCCCTGGCGGTCGGCATACAATACATTAAACAGGGGGATCTGGTTGGTTTTCATCGCTGTTTCAAATTCTTCAAAATTAGTGGCCTGCCCCATGTGATACCATTGGCTGACAATCTGTAGGGGGTTGTCCATACCTGCAAAACGCAGGGCCAGCGCCTTGTTTTCGCCTTCCCTGATCACCACGCCGTGGCGGCTCCTGCGAATCGTTAAGGTGTCGGTGCGCAGGCTGCCATCCTGCTGTTTCACCCTGATCAATGCCATGCGTTCGTCAAAGGGCAGGGCCTGGCCGTCGAGCAGGTACTTGCCATCCTGCAGGGTCAGCTCGTACAGGTCTACATTGTCGATGGTGTTCACCGTGTGGGTCCAGCCCATGTGCTGGTTGAAGGCCATGCCCAGAAAAGGAGACCCCACCAGGGTGGCACCATACAGCGTGAAATCGTTGGTGTTGAGGTGGGCTTCCATAAACAGCCAGAAATCAGACCAGTTCAGGTGGGGGTTGGTCACCAGCATGGCATGGCCGCTGACCGACTTTTGCGGACCCACCGCCCAGGCGTTGGAGCCGGCACTCCAGCGATTGGCCTGGCCAAGATTGCCGCGCATAAGGAATTCAAGGTGAAAAACCCTGTAAAAATGCGCCAGTAAATCGACTGTCTGAAGAGGAAAGACCTGGTGATTATCTGTTGCAATAAGCCCGGGATTTTCGGCAAAGTAGGCATTCAATCCCTCCACGAAAGCTTCGACCAATTCCACTTCCTTTTCTGGAAGGTTTTCCAGTGCCTTTGCTGCCATTGACGGGAAATTGAAGGTGTGAATCAAATGATCGGTTTGAAGGTACGTTTCTCCCCAATATTCGGCACCCCGGCCGCGGGCCTGCCCGTAAAGACGGGCAATGAGGTTGCCGTGGTTGTGCATCTGCGCCCAGCCAAAGGCATAATACATATCGGCCTCGTTGGGTGCATAAATGTGCGGCACCCCCCAGCTGTCCCATAAAATTTCAGTTTGGATGTACTGTTGTTCGTTCGGAGTCGAACATTGGCTGCCCAGGTTTAGCAATAGCAGCGCCAGGATCAGGATGATTTTGATACGCATGTTGGTGGGTTTAGGTTTGCTGCACTAATTTAGATTAATTAAATTAGTTGTACAAGAATATGAAAAACAAAAGGTTAAAATAATTGACAAGAGAATGACTGCCGAAGCACCGTCCGATTCCGGACAATCGCTGTACGATATCAAAAAAAATAGGGCGGACATTTTTCTTCGGATTCCCTTGCTGAAGATTCTTGGTAATTGTAAAGTGTTGTAATACAGCGTAATGCAAACTGTGGCACGACCTTCGATTAAGACCCGGAAGCAACCTAATCATTCACTAATAAAACCTAAATGTCATGAAAACAAAAGTAATCGTACTGGCAGGCTTGCTTCTTGTTGCAAGCGCATCGAGCGCCCTGGCCGGCGAAAAAGGCCGTAAAACCTCCACTTTGTCAGAGCTGGTGAAGAAAGAAATCGCCTATCCCGACTTTGCCCGCGAAATGAAAATCACCGGCGTGGTGGATATATACCTTGTTAATGGCGAAGAAGGCCCCGAACTGATCACCATCGGCAACGAACCCCAGCTTCATGTTTATGTGGCAGACCGCATATCGGCCATCGAAAACGAACTGGTGGAAGCCCTTGAAAAAGAAAACACCAGCCACTACCGCCTTACCTTCAGATATGTGAGGTAAAGGCAGAGCGCAGGGAGCATGGGGCAGAGGGCGCAGAGCGCAGTGCTCAGGGCACAGGCACGCAATGTAGAGACACGATGCATCGTGTCTCAACCCCCCAAAAACAATTGCAACCATGAAAACGATAAAAGGCGCGAGAGCGCCTTTTATCATTTGGGTTATTTCCGTGAGCTGCAATAATTAATTTTGGATGACAATTTTCCTGACCTTGTTCATTTTTTGGTTTCTAACGATCATAAGATATACACCTGGCTGGAGACCCGAAACGTTAAAGGTGGCGTTAACTCTTCCTGCTTCTTCCACGACTTTGTGGTCCACTATCTGTCCTTGCAGGTTGGTTAGTAATAAATTGACCCGCTTGTTTTCCGGGTTAAAGAAATCCACCCAGATTTCGTAACGTGCGGGGTTGGGATAAACCTTCAGGTTGTCGGCAGTAACTTCGTGGATGCTGGTTAAATTCAGAAATTCTGCTTTAATGGTAATGTCAGAAAAAGGCATAGTATACTCCAGAAGTGGTTCAGTTCCGATAACCTCTTCATCGACAGTCCACCTAAGAAATTGCCAGTTTGCATCAGGAAAAGCTTCAAGGCTAATTTTTGTATTATTTAAAACCAACATATGTTGATCAACACTTTGTCCGTTAAGAAAAATGCTGCCATTTCCATTTTTTATAATGTCCAGAGTATTATAATATGGCATTTCCCAAAGGAGGAACTCGTCATTGGCTTCAACTTCCATAACCATTGCATAACTCGGATTGTGGTTGCCGGGGCCTGAAGGCCTGCTAAGGGGTTGCTGAAGTCGTCTCAGGTCGGTATGCCGGTGTCCTTCTCCCCAGAGTTCTTTTCGGCGATGAAGCAGAATTTCTTCAATCAATTCTTCTCCGGTTGCTTCACTTTGTGTGTACGTTGAATCACGCTGATTAACAAGTTGAAAAAGAATCTGTTGTGCTTGTCCGTATTGCCCGATGCGGGCCAAAGCCTCCGCCTGTATCAGGTACAATTCGCTAAGACGCATGTAGAGATAATCTGCGGCCCAAGAGCTTGTCGAGGGGAACATGAACTTCGTTTGAATGTAATCGCCCAACAGGCCTGAACCCTGACCCGGTCCAATAAACAGGTTTCTCCTTATATCACTCGCTGAGAATGTTTGGTAAAGATTTGCGGAAATTAGCTTGGGCAGCCCGTTGGCAGCATATCCATAGGAACTGGCATCCATATGGCTAAAGAAAGAATGATATTGGGTTGAAGTTTCATCGTCAATTTCGGATCCCCACATCCATTCGCTAGCATCGACCGAATTAAAGGAACTGGCAGAATAAGTGTCTGGAGTAAACAATGATTTTCCATGGCTTTCGGCCAAGGTTATGGCCTCAGCCGCAAAGTTTTTCGCTTCAGCCCAGTTACACATTACCAATGCTACCCTGGCCTTAATTCCCATGGCAACCGCCAGGTCAATGCGTGACCTGTGAGTTTGGGCGCCAGCCCCTTCAAGCATTTGAATGGCCTCCTCAAGGTCCTCATTAATAAATTGAAAGGTTTCGGCCACACTGTGATAGGGCATTACCGGAAGTTGCTGATAATGACCCAGGTAGAGTTTGTCATCTTGGCTCGGTTTTCTTTCAGGCGTTTTCTGGTCGGTAAGTGGATGTGTTACATAGGGCACACCCCTGGCTTCCGGGTTGAAATCATAAGTATGAGAGAATACCTCAACGAGTTTGAAGTGGGCATAGGCTCTCATGGCAAGGGCTTCCCCCTTTATTCTGTCTTTTTCTGCTGCTTCGCCAGTGGCTTCCTCAAGATATTTGAGGAGATGATTTGCTTCATTAATTAAGCGATGAAACCTGTTCCAGGTATTAGATATCAGGCTTGAGTTTTTGTTGCGATGGGCTTGATAGCGGTAATGACTTACAAAAGGAAGTGTACTAAAGGCATCGAGCACCATATCGTCACCCATCAGGTCAATAGAAAGATCGAAAGATTTGACGCCAAAATTGTCAAAAGGTTGCTGGAAATACTGGTACATGATAATATACATGTCATCCAGACTTTCATTTGCCTGCTCAAGGGTTTCAAATCCAGACCTAAACATGACTATAGGGGAGTAAGCTCTTCCGTTTTCATTGGCAGCATAAGCACTTGCAAAGAATATGGTGTTTGGTTCCAGGCCCGATACTTCGACGGAAAAATCACCTTCCCCATTACCAGCACTGGCTGAATAGGAATAGGTGCCTGAATTATCAGTGATTTGAATTCCTCTGTCCAGAATGTCTAGATTTCCGGTAGCTGCCACATTTGATTCAATCACCACCTGGGTTGCCCCGCTATTTGTTATTTTTTTAACACTAACCTCTGGCAATATTTTGTTGTCAGGGGTTTGGATGCGAACCTGGTTTGAAAAAACAGTGCCAGCGGCCATTGTAACAAATGCTCGGACATAATAGATCTTGTCGGGGGTTAATCCCCGCAGGGTAATTGAGAGCTCGCCTTCTGCATTTTCCGCGTCAATGACATTGTCGCTAAAGGTTGGGTTGGGAGCGTTTGACCAAAGCAGACCCCTGGCAAGGATCGAGGCACCACCGATGTTATATATGGTTCCTGTTAAATTTACCGAAGTGGGCTGAAGGTTGTTGGGGGAAAGATTGGAAAGGGAAGGCAGACCTGATGTTGCGGGTGTAAAAGAAACCTGCTCACCATAACTTATCCCTTGAGCGTTGATGGCGAATGCCCTGACATAATGTGGTATTGAAAGGTTTAACCCTTGCAGTTTGGCAATAAAATGCTCATCACCTCCTTCCACAAATAAATGAAGGCTGGTTTCGGAAACAGTTAATTCCGGGTTCTCAAAAATATCAATCACAAATCCTTTACCTTTGATGGGAGTGTTGCCGTTATCGGTTATGGTTCCGGTAATGATAAACTCATTATATTGGTTGGCAAAAATCGTATTGGTTGAAACTGCCGGAAGGGAGCTTCCTTCCGCAATCTTTACGCATCGAATACTGGCTGCCGTATTTTCCCAAATAGACCCCCTGAGAATTTTCGAATGGTTAAAGTCGAGGGATTTGTATAACAAAGCGTTTGGTGATGAAAATGAGTTCAAGAAGAAATAGGCTCTACTTCCCTTGCCGTTATAATTGTTCCCAAGGTATCCTGCAGGAAGGGCGCCAAAATTGACAGCATCGGTAGCGCCGACATTTGGAGTGAACCAATGCTCCGTTCCTGCGGCTTTAAGTTTTCCCCCTTCAGTTGTACCGGTGTTAGTGGGAGCCAGGAAGGCTTCCTTTTGGGGAAGCCCAAGTTCTGTTTCTAAAACCGCCCATTGGTGGTCTGATGGTACTGTCCAGCCTGATGGACAGAGCCCGCGAGCATCCTTCACCAGCCTGCCGGAGTATAGCAGCCCATAGTCCGGAAGGTTTTCAGGATTGTCTCCATAGATATAGTAATACCCAAGGCTGGGGTCGGTGTAGTTAGCAACCGTTCCAGCGGGAATAGGTTCTCCGCTCTTAAATTTTGTTACCCTGAGGTTTTCAGCCATCCATTCTTGCTCTCCAATGGTGATGGTTTCATATGTATTGCCATCAATATCAGTGAGGCTGCCTGCCGGGAAAGGGGTCATTATTATGGACAGGGAGGCATCCTGATCGCTAAGGGTAATGGACCCTGACTGTGGCTGGTAGCCTGGAAGGGAAATGTTCCAAGAATAGGTGCCCGGCAAAACCGCAAAGACATAATCGCCCTTATTTTGCTTATGTCCTCCCAGGTTAATTTCTGCAAAATCAAGGTCCTGGTTTTGTTCATTGGTAATTTCAAAAACAACCTTGCGGGCGGGAAGGGGAGTATGATGTTGGGCAGGCAGGGTTTCCCATTGCAGATAGGGGAAAGAATTGCCTTGATCGATGGTCCATGTTTGAGCAAAGTCCCAACCAGTAAAAGTTTCTTGCTGTGTCATCTGGGCAATGCTCCCGGCAGTTCCTACGGAAGAATCGTCTTGTCCGCTGGTTTGATTGTTCCAGAAGCATCCCGAAACTGCGTTAAGGTCAATTCCTGAATAACCGCCAGTTAACCCCCCGCTATCTTGCACCCCTCTTACTAAACCGGCCGAAAAGGAGTGACTTACCGTACCTCTTCGCAAAAACCCAACCAGACCACCTGTATGCCGCCAGCCGGTAACCTGGGCTACTGAATAGCTGTTGATTATTTGCCCCCCATTCAATTGCAGGCCAACCAATCCACCGGAATGCCTAACCCCTGACACCGTCCCAGCTGAAAAAGAAGAGGATATTTGCCCGGATTCATTAGTGCCTACTAATCCCCCGGCACTATTCCCTTTTCCTTCTAAATTAACCTGGGATCCTGAGCCAAGGATGGAAGACTGGTTTAGGCCCACCAGGCCGCCTGCAACACCCCATAAATTGGTTGCCATTATATCGCCAGCGGCGTAGCAATTGCTTATGTTCCCTTGCCGGTTGTATCCTGCCAAAATACCAGTGGCAGGTCCACCTCCTGCTACGTTGGCCTCTTGGATAACTAAACCAATAATAGTCCCATCATTAATGCCAAATAAACCTGCAAATTGTTCGGATTCTTCATGAATAAACAGGTTGGATATAGTATTGTCATTTCCATCGATGGTTCCTGAAAAAGTTAGTCCATTCGATAGTCCGCCAATGGGTTCCCAACCACTTCCCTGGTTCCAAGGCTCCTCATCAAGGCTAATGTTGTCAATAATTTTAAAATGCTTGTCAGCATTTTCTGGGCCAAGAAAATACCTGATGTTGTCCAAATGGGAGGGCAAACTAATTAACCATGGGTCAGCCTGGGTGCCAAATCCTCCTGCAAAATATTCTTCGGGGTCTAAATCAAGATGGCTGCCCCATACGTTATAGACTGTCATGTCGTTGTTTACGGTTATTTGCCGGTTTGGCTCTCCCGGGTATTCGCCCCCGAACCAGCCCGCATTCAGAAAGTACTTATAATGATACTCACCTTCTTCCAGCTGGTAGGTCTTGGTCCATAGGTTCGTGTTTTCCACCCTAATAAACATTTGCTCTTCAATAAGATCTCCCGGTTCAGACCAACCAATCCAGTTGCCTGTCAAATAAACGGTATCGACCTGTGGATGAAAATCTGCTGCCGGAGTCATATTCACAAAAAAGGTAACCTCAAAGAGATTGTTGTTTTTCTCCAAATCTGTTTGTAGGGCAGCTAGAGTATCTGGATTCTTGATACCCTTGGTTTCCATTTGGCCAAATGCAGCCCAGGTCGGAAAAGAGGAAATAAACAGCAGCAACAAGATAAGGCAGGTGTTTCTTTTCATAATGTTGGATTTTTGCTTATGTGTAAAATATGGGTTTTGGTTTAAATTAAAAAATGGTAATACTGGGGAAAGCAATCTTTCAATTTACCTTTTAATGAATAGAGTTGCGACAAATATGCAAAACTTTTCAAAATTATCCAAATGAAAAAATGAAAGGCTTTACCATTGGTTGGGCGTCATAAAAGAAAAGGCGCGAGAGCGCCTTTTTTTATAATCTCTTCTCCAGCTCCCTGATCCTGGTAATCGGAATACAAAACTCGTACTCCTCCCCATTTTTTTCGAGGTAGCATTTGCGGGCCAGGCGGCGCACGCGGGTGAGGTAGTTGAGGTTGATGATATGGGAGCGGTTGATGCGCATGAAGCCTTTTTCGGGCAGGGTGTTTTCGAGCATGCCAAGGTTCATGGTCACGGTTTCATATTGGTCCTTCGAGGTGTAAATCTTGGCGTAATTCCAGTCGGCCTGGATGTGAATGATGTCTTCCAGGTTTAGCAGGATAAACCCGCCCGAGTTGCTGAGCTTGATTTTTTTCTTCTGATCCACGCTTTCGAGCAGGTTCATGTATTTTGCCGAACGTTCCTCTTTGGCGTGGTTATAGAAATAGCGGCTGAGGCTGTGTTGCAGGGCATCCTTCCCGATGGGCTTGAGCAGGTAATCGAAAGCGGCATTTTTTATGGCTTCGATGGCGAAATTGTCGTATGCCGTGACGAATATGATGGAGGGCTCGAAAGCAGCCTGCCGCAGTTCGCGAACAATATCGAAGCCATTTACCTCGGGCATTTGAATGTCGAGAAAAACCAAATCGGGTTTGGTTGCCAGCAGCCTGGGGATGGCCTGCCGGGGTTCGTGCAGGGTGGCAACTATGTCGACCCTGGGCTCGCTGGCCAGCAGACTTTTCATCTCTTCGATAAAATGCAGTTCGTCATCTACAATGGCCGCATTTACTGATGGTTCAAAGGTATCAGTTACTCTCATCGTGCCGGCTGATTTTAATGATTACTTTGGTCCCTGAGGTTTTGCCTTCCTCGTCAAATATATCCTGAATATCGGCAGATATATCCTGTTTGTAATACTTTTTGTAAAGTTGATAAAATTCTTTCATTAATGCAAGCCCTTTTCCGGTGGAGGTGCCTGCTTTTTTTGCGGCCTGCTGCCTGCCTATGCCATTGTCGCTGATTTCGATCTCAAGTTGCTGCCCATCGGTGGTGATGTCGATGCGGAGTTTACCACCTTGTGGAACGGCCGAAAGGCCATGTTTCACCGCATTTTCGGCATGGGTCTGCACAACCATCTTGGGTACCTGCTGCTGCATGTCCACGTTTTCGGCTATGTTGATTTCGAAATCGAATGCATGGTCGAATCGTGCTTTTTCCAGCTCGAGGTAGTCACGGCAAAAGTTGAGTTCCTCTTCGAGGCTGCGGCGGGTTTTGTCGGCCGAAAGCAGCAGCGAACGATACAATCGCGAAAACCGGTGAAGGTTTTCGTTGGCTTTTTCTTTTTCGTTTTGATTGACCGAATGTATAATTGCGTTGATGGCATTCATGGTAAAGTGGGGATCGAGCTGGGTTTTTACCATGCTCAGCTGCAACTCGGTGATCTTTTTCTCCGTGTCGAGTTGGCGCTGTATCTGCTTTTGCTGAATCCGACGGGTAGCCAGGGCAAAGCCCAGCATGCCCGCATAAATCAAAAAAAAGAACAGAAAGTTGAGATAAAAAGCCGGGTTGGGACCGTAGTTAAGCAGATAGTGGTCGCGCCCTAACTGCAAACTGATCTTTGGCGGGGCGCTGGTGGATTCTTTTATTGAGAGCAGGTTAACCATATTGGTTGACCAGTCAATTTGAGTTTTTGCAGGTTGTTTTAGCCCATTTCTGAAAACGTTAATGCTTCTTGACATTAAATCAAGTGCAATAATTTGCTTATCCTTTTCCTTGCTGAAGTTTTTCTCCCAGAAAGACCAACCATGAAGCCTGAAACCCGGCATGGTTCTGATGATTTTGAACTGATTGTTAAAAACAAGCGTTCCCCGTTCTTCATCAAAACTAAGCCAAAGGGAGTCTCCTTGCGGGGTTTCAATTAATTCAACCAGCTGAAGGTTTAATTGAAAATCAACGCTGTCGATCTTCTCAATAAATTGATCAAACGTTATCAGCCGGGTAATTCCAGATCCATCAATTGGGAGGAGAAAAGCTTTTATCAAGTGCTCCTGATCTCTTTTTGTCACAAATAAACTTACTCCATATCTCCTGTCGGAAAGTTCAACAGGTTCAAAAAGAAATTCAAGGTTTTGATCAAGCACCATCAGCCAGTTGCTGAAGTCATGAAATCTGACCTGATCAGGTGAAACGTTTGCAGTAGCAGAACCTAGCGGAATGATCTCTTTTTTCCCATCGCCAGTAATATCCGCTTGGATTAATCCAGCCAGATAATAAGATGACTCAGGTGATTGAACCAGGGAATCTTTTTCAATATAATAGGCAAAAATATTTCTCGGGAAAAGGGAAAATCCACCATTCAAGCCAAATATCAATTCTTTAATTCCATCCTCATCAAGGTCATCCATTTCCCCGCTAAAAAAATGAATGTCAGGTTTCCCCTTACCGGGTCCCATGGTCGAAATAAAGCGGTCTCGAAAAAAAGGTTGCTGGTTTTCTAAATTATGAATGGCATGAAGAAAAATACTATCGTTTGAAAGGGTGAGAAAAAAAAGGGTTTTTTTACCACTGTTGTTATAATCGCCAGTGATTATTATCTCTGGTTTATAATAGAAATCAATATGTCCCTTGAAATTCCACTGGTTAAAAAGCCGCCCCTTGTGATCATATACCAAAACCCTGGTAAGATGTTTTTGATCAATAATCTGGATTTTTTCAGCGTTTCCATCGAGTGTTACATCCTCATACCAAACATATTGATTTTCGTTTAACTTTTCTGCTTGCTCAATGGTCAAAAGAAACCGGTCATAATTAAAAGGCAGTAAAAGGATTATGATTACCGTGGGTATTACAGGTAAAACAAAGGGATTCACCAGGAAAGCAAGCAACCTCTTCATGCCCATGCGCAAATGGTAACCACTATCTAACAGCCTGAGGGGAGGGGAAAGCCGTGCTAAAATAATAAAAAGAACATTTTAAAAACAGAAAATTTGATTTTATGTGTTTCTGGGGAATAAAATTATACGACCCCTTCAGGGTTGCTGGTTGATCTTTAGGTTTGTTGTGTTATAGACATGTGACCCCTACGGGGTCAGAAAAGTCTCAGGTGAATTGTCTTGATTCGGATTTCACGTTTTTTCCTCAACGCAATAATTTCGAAAGGATAACATTCCTATAGCCTATGATTGCAGTTATTTTCAAATGGGTAATGATCCTGAAGGGATCACATGTCTTTAGCAAAATGTTTTCCAAATTTATTTTTTCGACCCTGAAGGGGTCGCATTTTTTTAATGGGGTTATTATTTTTAAAGGGAGAAGATTCAATATTTTAGGTTTAAATACCTTATTCTCCAATACGTTCATCAATCCATTCAAACAAAAATTCCTCTCTATAATCCACATCAAACTTTTTTAAAAACCCGATATATTCTTCCTTAAAGGTCTTTTTTGCATGATGCTTCTTTTGGTTTTCAATATATTCGATAACCCTTCCGAAAGAGGAATGGCTGTAGGAGAAGGCACCAAAACCTTCCTGCCATTCAAATTTGTGCTTCAAAAACTTCTTTTCCTTAATGAAGTTATTAGTGGATTTTTTTATTTCTCGTACTAAGTCAGAAAGCAAACAGGAAGGTTTCATCCCAATCAGAAAATGCATGTGATCGGGCATGCCATTAATAGCCAGCATTTTTTGGCCTTTTTTCTGAACAATTCCTGTTATGTATTGGAAAAGCTCTTCTTCCCATTCTTTTTTGATGAGGCTGTTTCTTCCTTTAACCGCGAAAATTACGTGAATGTAAATTTGTGAAAAGGTTGCGTTCCGAGTCATGACGGGGTTTGATTTGTCTGATTAAAAATACAAATTTTATTTTTTTTTGACATTTGGGTGTTGGTATACATTCGACCCCTTCAGGGTCGTTGACACCTATTTAGGTTCTTCGGGTTATAGACATGTGACCCCTACGGGGTCAGAAATCAATGAATGTGATCTGTTTTGTTCCTGTTGGCATTAATTCATCACCAATTAATGATCCCGAAGAGATCAAACGTATATGGCATTATCGCGGTCTATTACCTGTATAATAATGATCCTGAAGGGATCACATGTCTATAGCAAATAGGTTTTTGCAATTTATTCTTCGACCCTGAAGGGGTCGTATGGCTATTGCCCGCCTCCAAGCAGTTTAATAAATTTTAGAGCCGCAATGCATTGCGGCTCTAAAATGCAACGGTCTAAAATGCAACGTCTCTGCTTTTTTAACACGCGTCACCCGATGGTAAGCGGGCACGGCCCATCAGCCGAGTCAGACCTACGGCCTGATCACCACCTTCCTCACCACATTCGAATTTTCGCTGCGAATGACCAGCAGGTAGAGGCCGCTGGGCAGCGTAGCCGTGTTGAAGCTGGCTTTTATCCTGCCTGGTTCTTCAATGGCCATTTGATCTGCGATCTGCCCCTGGCTGTTCATAAGCTGAATGACCACCTCTTTGCCCTTGCTGTAAAATTCTACATTGAGCTGGTTTCTGGCCGGGTTGGGAAATACCTTCAGACTTTGCTCTGTAATCTCGGCCAAGTTTGTTGCATCAAGAAAATGAGCCGTCAGCGTTATGGGTTCTGCCGGCATGGTTACTACTGCTGTGGCTTGCTGCGGGTCGCTGATGTAATCGGTGTCGCCCGTCCAGTGCTGAAACACGAAGTTGTTGTTCGGCGCGGCGGTGATGGTAATGGTTTCGCCATAAGCATAAGAGCCTTCGCCGGTCAGGGTACCTCCATTGGGCGGGTCGGCCAGCAGGCTGAGCTGGTTGTAGCCCAGGGGCAGGGTATGGAACTGTGCCGGGCCGGCCCAGGGGCTCACCTGCCCGTCGCTGCAGGCCGAGCGCACGTAGAAATCGTACTGCGTGGCCTGGAAAAGGTTCTGCACCGTATTGGGATTGGCTTCAATGTCTGCACCAACCACACCATCTTCGGTATAGTCCATTCCGCCAGGTATCCACAGCAGGTCCCATGAAGTGGCCTGCCCTTGTTCGGTCCAGCCCAGGCTGGCGGTGGTTTCCGTCACATTGTCGGCAGTTAGGTCAACAGGGCCATCGCAAGCTTCAGCCTGAAGTGCTTCGAAGGTGGTGTGATATACCAAGCCCCAGCGACCGCGGGTGTCGACCGTCCTGATGTAAAGGGTGTTGGTGCCGGGCTGCAGATGCTGGGGATCGACCATGAAGTATTTCATGGCCACCTCACGTGGGGTGTTCATTGCAACGGCAATGCCATTGCCTGCACCGGGATCAGTATTTATGAAATACTCCATTCGGGAAACCAGGGCTTCATCGGTGGCAGTGAAAAATTTCAGGAAGCTCCGGTAAAAAACCAGTCCCCAGCTCCCTTTGTCGTCCCTGGTGCGCACGTACAGGGTGTGCATACCCGTGGATAATTCGTCCAGCGGCAGCTCAACCGCCACGGAAATCGCCTCACCAGGCTGCACACCAATGGGCGTGCCCTGCCCCAATCCCGGGTCATCATCAAAGAAATATTCCATATAATTCACCTGGTGCACCAGATCCTGGGGGAGTAATTTCACCAGAAATGTGCGGTAAAACTGCAGTCCCCAGCTGCCTTTGCTGTCCCTGGTTCGCACGCAAAGGGTGTGCATGCCTTCCGATAAGGATGAAAGTGGGATTTCGATGGCGGCGGTGATATCGGCCCCGGCCAGGAATTCGATGGGTGTGCCTTGCCCAAAGCCCGGGTCATCATCAAAGAAATATTCCATGTAATTTACCTGGTACACCAGGTCCTGGGGGAGTAATTTTACAAGAAAAGTGCGGTAAAACTGCAGTCCCCAGCTGCCTTTGCTGTCCCTGGTTCGCACGCAAAGGGTGTGCATGCCTTCCGATAAGGATGAAAGTGGGATTTCGATGGCGGCGGTGATATCGGCCCCGGCCTGGAATTCGATGGGTGTGCCCTGCCCAAAGCCCGGGTCATCATCAAAGAAATATTCCATTTTCGAAACCAGGAAATCCGGATCGAGCGGCAGTCGCTGCACCAGGAAGACGCACCGGAAGGTCTGCGACCAGGCGCCATTGCTGTCCTTTACCCTGGCATACAAGGTATGAATGCCAAAACCAAGGCCGATTAGCGGAATGCTGAAGTTCATTTCGGCAACCGGTGCGGCTGTAACAGCAATGGGGGTGGCGTTTCCATATCCGGGGTCCTCGCCAACGAAATATTCCGCCTGGACGATCTGCTGGCTCCAGAGAGGTATGCAGGTCATCCAAAAGCAAAACAATAGGATCAGCCGTTTCATGAGACTTAGTTTTGCGATTTGGCCTTGATAATAACCGGAAGTCCGGATGAAGTTGAGCCTGCCGTGGGTACAATGGCTTCATAAATGCGGGGGATGGCTGGTAGGCCTGACAGCACATAGGGCAGGGGCCCGCCAAATATTCCACAATCGATGCCCCCTTCGCCGGCGCCAATGCCAGGACTGCCAGCTTTTAATTGCCATAGCCCGTCAGTGCTGTAACTACCCTGGGTTGGGTAACCAACAAAAACATTGGCCATATTTACGTTTCCAACATTGCCCGGGCCATAATTTGCCCCGGAAACCAAGCTCCCGGCCACCAGGTTATAGGCAATGTAATTGCCGGTATTCTGAACACTGAGCACGTCTCCGCCGTGTGACTGATATAAAATATTGTTCTTGATTTGAGAATAAAAAACATTCGACACATAAGCCCTGATGACATTATTGGAAATAATGGCATTGGAAAGATTATTCAGGTAAACATCTTGGTTGATATAATTGTTGGAGATGAGTATATTATTGGCAACAATTGACCCGGAAGATGTCTCAATGCGATAAGTATAATTTTGAGTAATGGATACATTCTCAATATTTGCATCCAAGCAAATCGTGTTGTAACCATCTAAATAAAAGGTATTTCTGGAAATAATAACATTTGAAGCCCTGATTCTAAGTTTGTTAGTGTTGGCATCGGGGGTATAAATATATAAACCGTAAATTTCGGTTCCAGTTGCCGTTGGTTGAATATAAATGCTCAGAAATCTTGCAAATATTGGATTTGCATAAGTCGAATCATTCTCATTCAGGAAATAACCCGGCCCTATAATGATCAGCCTTTTAGAAATGGTAATGTTGCCGTAATGGGCTTGATGTCCATTTCCTTCAACGTAAATGGTATCTCCGGCCGAAGCCGCATCGTGTGCAGCTTGGAAAGCGGTAAAATCGGCATCCACGGCCGGGTTGTTGTTCAGCCGCCAGCTGGTGGCACCTGCGCTGAAAAAGCACAGCATCAGAAAAATTGTGATTAACTTTTTCATGGGTTTTGGTTTTAAAAGATGAATTGGGAATCGTGATTTCTTCGGAAAAAGAGGATGCACTTGCAGCTGCATAGCAAGGGCCATAAGCCTTGACATGAAACCTGGCAATCAGAAAATGTTAAATTAAAAGGGCTTTACAAAAAAAGACGTATGCATGCAGTGCATGCCGGGACCTTGCGGTCCGTGTCCTTTACCCGGGGTAGGGGGAGGTCCGGGGGTAAAACGAGGGGCGGTCAGAAGGCTAACAGACCTATTTTGTCATAAAAAAAGAAGAAAAACCTGGTCCTTTCCTGGGAGGAAAGAAAACATAGCCTTTTAAGGTTATAAATTTAAAACAGATATTTGATAATTGCAATAGTGTTTTTGTGTTTTGTTGGCAAAAATTGCAATTTAGGCGAGGAAAGGGTTTGAAATAAAGAAACCGCCTCATTTATGAAAAATAAGGCGGTTTCAGTGTGTTGTTGACCGATCAGGATTCGAACCTGAACAGGCAGAACCAAAATCTGCAGTGCTACCGTTACACCATCGGTCAATACTTTTGGTTTCGGGTTGCAAAGATAAAACTATTTTTTTTTCGGGCAATTATTTTTTTAAAAATTATCCGTTTCAATACCATTCAAACCGGCATTTCGTTTAATGAATTAATAAAGGTTAAACGCTGTAATCTAGGTGTTTGTGAATGAATGTTAAAAACCCGATTTTTTCCTTTGTTTTTTCATAACTTCGCAGGCGATTTAAAAACGGGCGTTTGCTTTTGGCCTGTTTAGTCATCTTACCACAAAAATCCCTTGACAGCAATGGACGAAAAGTTGTACAAAAAGATCGACAACTACCTGGCTTGGGCGGCGTTTGCCGTGGCAGCCACCGTATTTATGATGACCGTTGAGCCCACGGCCAGTTTCTGGGATGCCGGCGAGCGCCTCTCGGCGTCCTTTAAATTACAAGTAATGCACCCGCCAGGGGCCCCTTTGTATCAAATGATGGCCCGCATCTTTTCTTTGTTCTCTTTGGGCGACACTGCCAAGGTGGCTTATTGGATCAATGCCATGTCGGCTTTTTTTGGCGCCCTTACAGTTAGCTTCTTGTTTCGCACCATTACCATTCTGGCGAAAAAACTGGTAGCTGCTACCGGAGAAGTAACCCGTGACAAAGCCATTGCGATTTTTGGCAGCGGCTTTGTAGGTGCCATGGCCCTTACTTTCAGCGATTCTTTCTGGTTCACTGCCGTGGAAGCTGAAGTGTACGTTACCTCACTATTTCTCACCGCCTTTGTTTTCTGGTCCATTCTTAAATGGGAAGCCTCCGCCCACGAAAAAGACAACTTGAAGTGGCTGGTATTGATTGCCTACATCATTGGCCTTTCCATTGGGGTGCACATGCTAAACCTGCTGGCCATTCCTGCCATAGTGCTTGTTTATTATTTTAAAAAATACGAACCCACTCCCAAGGGCATTATCATTACCGGCATTATTTCGTTAGCCCTGCTGGGCTTTATCATGAGCGTAATGATCCCCGGGCTGCTCACCATCGACTGGTGGTTCGAAAAATTCTTTGTGAACACCCTCAGGTTGCCCTTTCATTCAGGCACCCTGGCCTTTTTCATTTTCCTTATCGGCAGCATTATCTTTGGTTTGTATTTTACCCATAAGCACAAAAAGGTGGTATTAAACACCATTGTTCTGGCCTTCACTTTTATCGTGATCGGCTATTCATCCTTTTTCATGCTGGTGGTACGTTCCAACGCCCATGTGCCCATTAATGAAAACGCACCCAAGGATGCCCTGGCCATGAAGGCTTACCTGGGCCGCGAGCAGTATGGATCCTGGCCGCTGGTTCATGGTCCCTACTATAACTCGCCCATGATCGATGCCACCGACGGACGCCCCGTTTTTGGCAAGAACCGCGAAACCAAGCGCTACGAGGTAATTAACCCGCGAACAGGAGTGGAGCCGGTATATGATCCCGCCTTTACCACCGTTTTTCCCAGGATGCACAGCAGCCGTCCCGAAATTCATGTCAGCGGTTACAAAAACTGGGGCAACGTAAAAGGCCGGCCTATAAGGTTTACAGGTCCTGATGGCAAGGTGGAAGTGATCGATAAGCCCACCTTTGGTGAAAACCTCAGGTTTTTCTTTGCCTACCAGTTGGGACATATGTACTGGCGTTACTTCCTTTGGAATTTCGCCGGAAGGCAAAACGACATTCAGGGCCATGGCAGCCCGGTGGAAGGCAACTGGGTGAGCGGAATCAATTTTATCGACGCTGCCCGCCTGGGCCCCCAGAATAATCTGCCAGACAGTATGTCGACAAACCGTGGTTACAACCGCTACTATATGCTGCCATTGCTGGTGGGGATCATAGGCATGTTGTTTCAGCTGCGCCACAGGCCCAATGACACCCTGGTGGTGGCACTGCTGTTTTTCATGACGGGGCTGGCCATCGTTATTTATCTGAACCAAACGCCCTACCAGCCGCGCGAGCGTGACTACTCCTATATAGGCTCGTTTTATGCCTTCTCCATATGGATTGGACTGGGGGTGCTGAGCATCTATAACTTTCTTTCGAAAAAACTGAATGGGCAGCTGGCAGGCATTTCGGCCATAGTGATTGCCCTGCTGGCAGCACCCGCACTCCTGGCAAAGGATAACTGGGACGACCACGACCGTTCGGGCCGCTACCTTACCCGCGATGTGGCCATCAACTACCTTAATTCCTGCGCGCCCAACGCCATTATCTTTACCAATGGCGACAACGATACCTTCCCGCTCTGGTATGTGCAGGAGGTGGAAGGCATACGCACCGACGTGAAGGTGGTGAACCTGAGCTTGCTCAATACCGACTGGTATATCAACAATATGATGCGGCGCAAAACTTACGATGCCTACCCGGTGCCTTTCAGCCTGCAGCCACATCAGTATCGCGATGGCACGCGCGACTTTGTGTATATAGTTGAAAACCCAAACCTCACGGGCTATCAGGATTTGCGCAGCATTGTGCAGTTTGTGGGCAATGACGATCAGCGCACCCGCCTGCGCACCTCTCGCGGTTATGAAGATTATATTCCTACCAAGAATTTCCGCCTGCCGGTCGATGCAGCCAAAGTGCTTGCCAATGGCACCGTAGCGCCTGAAGATGCCCACCTGATCGTGCCCGCCATCGAATGGACCATCGACGAATTTGGCCTCAATAAAAACCATTTGATGGTGCTCGATTTTCTGGCCACCAACAACTGGGAGCGCCCCGTTTATTTTGCCATCACCACCGGCGGTGATTCCTATATGGGCCTCGAAGAGTACTTCCAGCTCGAAGGCATGGCCTACCGGCTGGTGCCCATTCGCACTCCCGACATTGAAGGGCAGCCCGGGCGCATAAACACCCGCATACTCTACGACAACATAATGAACAAGTTTGTGTGGGGCAATATCAATGACCCGAAGGTGTACCTTAACGAAGACCACCGCCGCCTTACCGTGAACTTCCGCAACATTATGCAACGTTTGGCACATGCCCTGATCGAGGAAGAGAAGATCGACTCGGCTGTGGCCGTGCTCGACCGCGCCATGGAGCTGATGCCCGAAAACCAAGTGCCTTTCAACTATTTCAACTTGCTGCTGGCCGAAGCCTATTATTATGCCGATGAGCTCGAAAAAGCCGGTGCCATTACACGGCGCCTGGTCGAGCTGTATTCGCAAGACCTGGAGTATTACTTCTCAATAACCGGCCCCCGTGCCAGCTACCTTGAGCGCAACAAGCAGGAAGCCCTGGCCGTGTTGCAGCGCATACAGTTTCTGGCCAGCGCCTACGATCAAAACGAAATATCTGAGATGGCAAAAGAAAGCTTCGACACACACTACCAGCTTTTCTTAAGGGGATTCTGATCCCTGCCGCAAAACGACCCCGGCATCCCTGTTTCAATGCATCCTAATGTGCTAAAAAACAGGGATGTTTTTTTATTAATTGCGAAAAAAGTATTACTTTTGCGCAGAATATTGCAGAACGCCATTTTGTTGAGGGGGCAATTAAGTCCCCTCTTTCATTGGGTACCACTGATATGATTGACCAAAAGAAAGTTGAAGCCATTGTTAACGAATACCTTGAAGGCTCAGAAAACTTCCTGGTAAGCGTTAATGTGCGGCCGGGAAATCGGGTGCAGGTGCTGCTCGATGGCGAAAAAGGCATCAAAATTGCCGACTGTGCCTTGCTCAGCAAGCACATACAAAAGTTCTTCGACCGCGACAAGGAAGATTTCGACATGGAAGTGTCGTCGGTTGGCGTGGGGTCGCCCCTGAAAATGCTGCGGCAATACCACATTAATTTAGGCCGCAACATTATGGTGCTGGGGCACGACCTCAGGAAAACCCGCGGGAAGCTTGTGGAAGTGAACGATCAGGGCATTAAAATTGAAAAAGAAGGTGCCGGAAAAAAGAAGAAAAAAGATCAAGCCGAAGAAGACAAATTTGTCTTTTTTGCCTTTAACGATATTAAAGAAGCCAGGATTCAGGTTTCTTTCAGCTAGGACTGTTTTAAAAAACACAGGTATAACAAGTAACTGACAGTATGAATATGGAAAGTATTAATTTGGTTGAGTCGTTTTCCGAGTTTAAGGAATTTAAGAATATTGACCGCTCTACCATGATGTTGATCCTCGAGGATGTTTTTCGTAACATGCTCATGAAAAAATATGGATCGGCTGATAATTTTGATATCATTGTAAACATCGACAAGGGCGACCTTGAGGTGTGGCACAACCGTGTAATTGTCGAAGATGGGGAGGTAGAAGAACCCAGCGCCGAAATTGCATACTCGGAAGCCATAAAAATTGAACCTGACTTCGAAATCGGTGAAGAGGTTTCAGAGCCTGTTAAGATGGCTGACTTTGGCCGTCGCGAAATCCTGGCTATCCGCCAGAACCTGGCCTCCAAAATTCTTGAGCTTGAAAAAGACAGCGTATACAAAAAATACATGGAGCGCGTAGGCGACCTGATCACAGCCGAGGTTTACCAGGTATGGAAAAAAGAAATTCTGGCCCTCGACGACGAAGGCATTGAACTGATACTGCCTAAAACCGAGCAGATCCCTTCCGACTTTTTCCGCAAGGGCGACTCAGTGCGTGCCGTGGTTTCGCGTGTAGAAAACAAGAATAACAACCCCCTGATTATCCTTTCGCGTACTTCGCCCGTATTCCTCGAGCGCCTCTTTGAGCAAGAAGTACCCGAAGTGTATGATGGACTGATTACCATAAAAAAGATCGTTCGTGTGCCCGGGGAACGCGCCAAGGTTTCCGTTGAGTCGTACGACGACCGCATCGACCCGGTAGGCGCTTGTGTGGGCATGAAAGGCTCCAGGATTCATGGCATAGTGCGTGAGTTGCGCAACGAAAACATCGATGTGATCAACTATACCACCAACCCCAACCTCTACATTACCCGCGCCCTGAGCCCCGCCAAGATCAATTCCATTACCCTGGACGATAAGAACAAGCGCGCCGAGGTGTTCCTTAAGCCCGACCAGGTTTCCCTGGCCATTGGCAAGGGTGGTTTTAACATTAAGTTGGCAGGCCTGCTTACCGGATATGAAATTGATGTGTACCGCGACACCGATGTGGAAACGGAAGATGTGGACCTGATGGAATTCACTGACGAAATTGAACAGTGGGTCATCAACGAATTTAAGAATATTGGTTGCGACACCGCCAAGAGCGTGCTCAACCTCAGTGTGGAAGACCTGGTGAAACGCACCGACCTCGAAGAAGAAACCATTCTGGAGGTTATGCGGATACTAAAGGCAGAGTTCGAATAAATTATGTAATTTTGCAAGATTTTTCGCCGGCTTCGATTTTTTGAAAACCTAAACCTGAATATGACTGAAGGTATTGTATTAAAACGTTTGAGTAAAGTTGCAAAGGAATTTAACATTGGTACTTCTACCATTGTCGATTTTCTGGGCAAAAAGGGCATTTCTGTCGAGAACAACCCCAATACAAAGATCTCGGAAAATGCCTATGAATTGTTGTATAAGGAATTCCAGCAAGAAAAAAAGCTTAAGGAAGATACCCTTGGCAAAGGTTTGCAGTCTGTTGTTCGCACGCCTGTTTCCATTGAGGAGCCAAAAGGCGCCCGTGAAGCTGAGAAGCCTGGTTTAGCAAAAGAAGAAGCCGAAGAAAAGGAACTTTTCATAAAGGATAACAAGCCGGTATCAGCGCCGCAGCCTGTAAGGGAAGAAGTGAAGCTTCCCGGACCTAAGGTGGTGGGTAAACTCGAGGAAAAGAAGCCTGTTGAAGAGAAACCCGCTGAGCAGCCAAGGGAAAAGCCTGCTGCTGAAAAACCGGTCGAAAAAGAAGCCCCTGTGGCTGAGGCGCCTGCCGAGGAACCGCAGCCCGCTGAGAACCAGAAGGAAAAGAACGGGTTGAAGGTGGTTGGCAAAATGGACCTGGAAGCCACCAGGCCGGCCAAAAAGAAAAGCAAGAAAAAGGAAGAACCCGCCGAAGCGGCTAAACCAGAGGCCGAAGTTAAAGCTCCTGAGGCAGAAAAGCCCGTGCAGCCAGCAGAGGAAAAGCCTGCCGAACAGGAAACACCTGCCGCGAAGCCCGAAGAAAAGAAGAGCGAAATTTATAAGCCCGAGCGAACCAAGCTATCCGGCCCCACCATTGTGGGCACTATTCAGTTGCCCGAGCCCAAGGAAGCGGCCAAGAAACCGGTTGCATCCTCTTCCGATCCCAACAAGTCGAAGCGCCGCAAGCGCAAGCGCATCAACAAAAAGGAAAAAACCGGAGAGGTGGATGTGAGTGCCACCCAAACCGACAAGGGTGCTCGTACCGACCAGGGCAAACCCAAGAGGCCGCCACGGCGCGACCATATCAAGCCCGAAGTTTCTGATGAGGAAATTCAGCGCCAGGTGCGTGAAACACTCGCTGCCCTGAGCAGTGGTGGTGGAAAATCCAAAGGATCGAAGCATCGCCGCACAAAAAGAGACATCTTCGAGAAGAAGCGCGAGAAAGAAATTGCTCGTGAGACTTCTGAAGAAACAGTACTGAAGGTGACTGAGTTTATCCCGGCTTCAGAGCTGGCCAATATGATGAATGTAAGCGTCAACGAGGTCATAGCTACTTGCATGAGCCTCGGATTGTTCGTATCCATAAACCAGCGCCTCGATGCCGAAACCATAACTATTGTGGCCAGCGAGTTTGGCTTCGATGTGGAGTTTGTGGCCCTCGACGAGCAAAAAGATATTGAAGAAGAGGAAGACCGCGAAGAAGACCTGCGTCCGCGCGCACCCATCGTTACCGTTATGGGCCACGTCGACCATGGAAAAACCTCGCTGCTCGACCGTATTCGCCATACCAATGTGATTGGTGGTGAAGCGGGTGGCATTACCCAGCATATCGGGGCCTATTCTGTGGAACTTGATTCGGGCAAAACCATCACCTTCCTCGACACCCCTGGCCACGAAGCCTTTACGGCTATGCGTGCCCGCGGTGCAAGGGTTACCGACGTAGCCATTATTGTGGTGGCCGCCGACGATAACGTGATGCCCCAAACCGTGGAAGCCATTAACCACGCCCAGGCTGCCAACGTACCCATTGTGATTGCCATTAACAAAATTGATAAGGCCGCTGCCAATCCTGAAAGGGTAAAGGAAGAACTGGCCAAACTTAATGTGCTGGTTGAAGACTGGGGTGGAAAGTTTCAGAGCCAGGAAATCTCTGCCAAGTCAGGGACAAACGTGGATCTGTTGCTCGAGAAAGTATTGCTGGAGGCCGAGCTGCTCGACCTTAAAGCCAACCCTTCCCGCAGGGCTTCAGGAACTGTAATTGAGTCTTCGCTCGACAAGGGCCGTGGCTATCTGGCCACCGTACTGGTGCAGAATGGTTCCATGAAGGTTGGCGATATTGTGGTGGCTGGCGTGCACCACGGAAAGATCAAAGCCATGTTCAACGAACGTGGCGCTCGTATCAATGAGGCCGGCCCCGCAAGCCCCGTGCTGATCCTTGGCCTCGATGGCGCTCCCCAGGCCGGCGATACCTTCCACGTGATGGAAAACGAGAGCGAGGCAAAATCGGTTACCAACAAGCGCCACCAGATTTATCGCGAACAAGGCCTGCGTACACAAAAACATATTACCCTCGACGAGATCGGACGCCGTATCGCCATTGGCGACTTCAAGGAACTCAACATTATCGTGAAAGGCGACGTGGACGGATCGGTGGAAGCACTGGCCGACTCACTGCTCAAACTCACCACCGAAGAGGTGCAGGTCAATATCATTCACAAAGCGGTTGGTCCGATCACCGAAGGCGACGTGCTGCTGGCCTCAGCCTCCAATGCTGTGATCATCGGCTTCCAGGTAAGGCCTTCGATGGCCGCCCGCAAATTGGCCGAACAGGAGCAGATCGACATCAGGCTCTACAGCGTAATTTACAATGCCATTAACGAAATCAAATCGGCCATCGAGGGTATGCTCTCGCCCGAAATTGAAGAAAAGATCATTGCAAACCTCGAAGTAAGGGATGTGTTCAAGATTACCAAGGTTGGTACCGTTGCCGGTTGTATGGTGCTCGATGGAAAGATCCATCGCAACTCCACCATCCGTCTTATTCGCGACGGCATCGTGGTCTATACCGGAAACCTCGGTTCGCTCAAGCGCTTCAAGGATGATGTGAAGGAAGTCTCCGCAGGCTACGAATGTGGCCTCAACATTGACCGCTTCAACGACCTGAAGGTGGGCGACATTATCGAAGCCTTCGAGGTGGTTGAAATCGCCAGAAAACTGAGCTAATATATGAATGCTGTAAAACACGGCTGCCGGTTTTTACGCAGGTTGCCGTGTTTTTTTATGCCCTTTCGGGGAATTTTTTATAAATTCAACAAAATTTTTTGTCATGACCGGATTAAAATTTAACCTGGGAAAAGCCAGCGACTTTATCAGCAAAAATGAAATCGCACTTTTTGAATCAGAGATTGAACTGCACCGCACAAATATTTACAACAAGACGGGTGCCGGCAACGATTTCCTTGGCTGGGTCGACCTGCCCTCTTCCATAACTACCGACCTGATGGCCCAGATTGAGGCCGACGCCCGAAAAATGCAGGAACAGTCGGAGCTGGTTGTGGTTTGCGGCATTGGAGGTTCTTACCTGGGCGCACGGGCCGTGATCGATGCCCTGAACAGCCCTTTTTCTACCCTGCAAAACAAGCAGGAGCGCAAGGCTCCGCTGGTAGTTTACGCCGGGCACCAGCTCGATGAAGACTACATGGTTCACTTGCTCCGCTTGCTCGACCAAAAAGATTACTCTGTAATTGTTATCAGCAAGTCGGGCACCACCACTGAGCCGGCAGTAGCCTTTCGTCTGCTCAAAAGTCACCTCGAAAAAAAATATGGCGAAGCGGCTGCGGCCCAGAGAATTTTTGCCGTGACCGATGCCTCAAAAGGTGCACTGAAAAAGCTGGCCACCGCCAAAGGCTATGCAACCTATGTGATACCCGATGATGTGGGCGGACGCTTCTCAGTGCTTACCCCGGTGGGGCTGCTGCCCATTGCCGTGGCAGGTATCGACATTAGGCAACTGGTGGCGGGTGCAAAAGCCATGGAAGACTTCCTGAGAAAGGAAGACCGCTTCGACCACAATCCGGCCGCCCTGTATGCCATTGCACGCAACATCCTTTACCGTAAGGGAAAAACCACCGAGATACTGGCCAGCTACAACCCTTCACTCAGTTTCGTGGTGGAATGGTGGAAACAACTTTTCGGCGAAAGCGAGGGAAAGGAGCAGAAAGGCATTTTCCCGGCAGGGGTGGGCTTTACCACCGACCTTCACTCCATGGGCCAGTACATTCAGGATGGTTTGCGCAATCTTTTTGAGACCGTGCTGACCGTTGAGGCTGCCCATCAGAAACTTGAAATTCCTGATGATGCTGACGATTTGGATGGTCTTAATTTTATTGCCGGAAAGCGTATTGGTGAGGTAAACCGTATGGCTAGATTAGGCACCATGATTGCCCATGTGGATGGAGAAGTTCCCAACCTGGAAGTGATTATTCCGAGGCTCGACGCCCATCACCTGGGTGAGCTCCTCTATTTCTTCGAAATGGCTTGTGCCATTAGTGGTTATATCCTGGAAGTGAATCCCTTCGACCAGCCCGGCGTGGAAGCCTATAAGAAAAACATGTTTGCATTGCTCGAAAAACCGGGCTTTGAAAAAGAAACCGCCGAGATCAGAAAGAGGTTTTAGAGGATTAGGTTCAAAGTTTCAGGTTCAAGCCTGCCTGACGGTTTACCCGCCTTTGGTGGGCAGTCTGGGTTCAAAGTAAAAAAGTATGTCAGTTCCTTAAAAAAGGACTTTTTACCAATTAACTAATATACGAATCCACCAATCTCTTTGCACCTTACCTTACCCATTCTTCTTCTGGTAGCATGCCCTGCACAAGGGTTCGTAGGCTTCGGTTTCGCCCAGCACCACCAGCTTTTCGCTAAGGACCGTGCGGTGTGAGTACTGCGCCAGGGTGCCGCATTCCACACATACGGCATGAACCTTTGTAATATACTCGGCCATTGCCAGCAGGGCAGGCATGGGCCCGAAAGGCTTGCCCTTGAAATCCATATCGAGGCCTGCCACTACAACGCGTATGCCGGCATTGGCAAGTTGGTTGCATACATGGGGGAGCTCGGGATCGAAAAATTGGGCCTCGTCGATACCCACCACATCCACACCGCTGGCCAGCAAAAGAATGTTTGAAGAGGAGGGCACCGGGGTCGACATAATTTCGCGGGCATCGTGCGATACCACCTTTTCTTCGTCGTAGCGCGTGTCGATGGCTGGCTTAAAAATTTCAACCTTCAGGCGCGCAATTTTTGCCCGCTTCAGCCGGCGAATCAGTTCTTCGGTCTTGCCCGAAAACATGCTTCCGCAAATTACCTCTATCCAGCCACGGCGTCGCGAACGATCTATGTCATTTTCAAGAAACATGCAGCGTCTTTCTTTAATCTTTGTTACCTTTATGCGAAATTTTTATGCCCGGCAGGCACAAAAATAAACATAAACTTTACATCATCCTGTATTGATTTTGATCTAAGTTTTTTGTAGAACCTATTTTGTTTTTTCGCTATGCAAGAGATAAAGGACCGTATTATTCATTTACTTGAAGAGATTGTGGAGCGTGCTCATGGTATCAATCAACAAACCAGCCAGCACCCTGACCTGGAGATAGACCTTGTTATGGAAGATCTGCGCTTGCTCTATCGCGAGTTCGATATGTTGCGTCGTCGTCAGCACCATGCCTTTGAAAATCCAGAATCACAAACCCTGGTGGAACCACCTGTGGTAGAATCGCCGGTATATGAGCCGGAGCCGGAGCCGGAGGCAGCTGCAGCCGAAAAGCCCCTGGAAGAACCCCTTGAAGAGGAGGTGCCTGAGGTTTCTGATGAGGCAATCCCTGAAACCCAGCCAGAAGCAGAAACTCCCGCCGAGCCCGAGCCTGAACCTCAACCTGAGCCTCAATCTGAGCCGGAACCTCAAACTGAACCCACCCCTATTGAACAACCCGAACCAAAGTCACCAATAAAGGGAGAGGTAAGCAATGGGCCCCGGTCATTGTTTGACTTGTTTTCTGCACAAACCACTGGCTCCAGCGTGGGCGAACGCCTGGTAGGTGAAGACAACTCCCTGCATAAACGCATCGTGGCACAGAAGGAGGACCGGAGTATTGGCGCCCGCATGCAAATGACCCCGGTTTCAAACCTGAAGGCTGCCATTGGAGTAAACGAAAAGTTTCTGTTTATTAACGAACTTTTTGGTGGAAACATTCAGGTTTACAACGAGTCTGTTGCACGTCTCAACGAGTTTGGCAACATGCATGAAGCCTTCGATTACCTGAACGAACTCAACGACCTTCTGGGCTGGGACGAGAAGCGCTCGGCCCAAACCATTGAGAAGTTGGCCAACTTTGTGCAGCGGCGTTACATGGAGCGGTAGCCCTGTTTCTTTTTTCGAAAAAATGTCCAAGCTTTACATCATACCTACGCCCATTGGCAACCTGGAGGATATGACCTTGCGGGCCATTCGAATACTGGGCGAGGTAGACCTGCTGCTGGCCGAAGACACCCGCACCACCGGTAAGCTGCTTCAGCACTACAACATTAAGGTTCCCATGATGGCACACCACCTGCACAACGAGCACAAAACCCTGCAGACCCTTATTGCTAAGTTAAATTCGGGTATGAGTATTGCGCTGGCCAGCGATGCAGGCACTCCGGCCATTTCCGACCCCGGTTTTTTGCTGGTTCGCGAATGCATTCGGCAGGGGATAGAGGTAGAATGTCTGCCTGGCGCCACGGCCTTTGTGCCGGCTCTGGTCAATTCGGGCTTACCCAACGACCGCTTTTGCTTTGAGGGTTTTCTTCCCCAGAAAAAGGGACGCAGCACCCGCCTGGCAGCCCTGGCCGGCGAAACCCGTACCATGGTATTTTATGAATCGCCCCACCGCCTGGTAAAAACCCTGAAAAACTTTGCCGAGGTCTTTGGGGATGAGCGAAAAGCCAGCGTTTCGCGTGAGCTTAGCAAAATGCACGAGGAGAATGCAAGAGGCACCCTGCAGGAGTTGGTGACGCATTTTGAAAAGGGTACGGTAAAAGGGGAGATATGCATTGTGGTGGCTGGCGCCGGTCACAAAGAAAAGTCTGAACCAGAAGATCAGGACTAGTCGTCGAGCTTGAGCACCGCCATGAAGGCCTGCTGAGGCACTTCCACATTTCCGATCTGGCGCATGCGCTTTTTCCCCTTCTTTTGCTTTTCGAGCAGCTTGCGCTTTCGCGAAATGTCACCCCCATAACATTTGGCGGTAACGTCCTTGCGGAGGGCCTTCACTGTTTCGCGGGCAATAACCTTTGAGCCAATGCCAGCCTGAATGGCAATGTCGAACTGCTGCCTGGGGATAAGTTGTCGAAGCTTCTCGCAAATCCGTTTCCCGAAGTTGTAGGAGTTAACGCGGTGAATCAGGGCCGAAAGCGCATCAACCGGATCGCCGTTGAGCATAATGTCGAGCCTTACCAGGTCGGAGTGCCTGTAGTCGGTAGGGTGATAATCGAAAGAGGCGTAACCCCTGGAAATGGTCTTCAGGCGGTCATAAAAATCAAACACAATCTCGGCCAGTGGCATTTCGAAGGTCATCTCCACACGGTCGGTGGTAAGGTATACCTGGTTTTTTACAATACCACGTTTGTCGAGGCACAGCGACATGACCGCCCCAATAAATTCTGATTTTGTGATGATCTGGGCCACGATATAGG
This sequence comes from Bacteroidales bacterium, assembly GCA_041687035.1. GTDB lineage: Bacteria > Bacteroidota > Bacteroidia > Bacteroidales > UBA7960 > UBA7960. The sequence goes on along the minus strand of JAWLCS010000014.1, from coordinate 45,751 downwards.
GCTCTTCGATATAGTCGAGCACGTTGGGACCAGGAAGGTCGGAAGGGTTGTTTACCACCTTCATTTCGCCCTTGGTGGTGAAAGCATGGTACGACACGTTGGGTACCGTGTTAATCACCGTCATATCGAACTCCCTTTCAAGGCGTTCCTGCACGATTTCCATATGCAGCATGCCAAGGAACCCGCATCTGAAGCCAAAGCCCAGGGCTGCCGATGACTCGGGCTCGTAGGTAAGCGAGGCATCGTTGAGCTGCAGCTTTTCCATGGCCGTGCGTAGCTCTTCGAAATCATCCGTTTCAACCGGGTATATGCCGGCAAAAACCATGGGCTTCACATTTTCAAAACCCTGGATAGCTTGCTTCACCGGACGCTTCACGTGGGTAATGGTATCGCCTACCTTCACTTCGCGGGCATCCTTAATGCCGGAAATGATATAGCCCACATCGCCGGCCGAGATCACCGGTTTGGGCAACTGCGCCAGCTTGAGCACACCCACCTCGTCGGCATTATATTCGCGCCGGGTGTTCATAAACTTTACACGTTCGTTGGTGCGTATCTCACCGTTCATTACCCTGAAATAGGCGATCACTCCCCTGAAAGGGTTGTATACCGAATCGAAAATCAAGGCCTCCAGCGGGGCTTCGGGGTCGCCCTTAGGGGCCGGAATGCGCTTTACGATGGCTTCCAGGATGGCATCCACGCCAAATCCGGTTTTTCCGCTGGCAGGAATGATGTCTTCGTGATCGCAACCAATCAGGTCGACAATCTGGTCGGCCACCTCTTCGGGCATGGCACCGGGCAAGTCCATTTTGTTCAGTACCGGAATGATCACCAGGTCGTGATCGAGGGCAAGGTAAAGGTTGGAAATGGTTTGTGCTTCGATGCCCTGCGAGGCATCCACGATAAGCAATGCGCCTTCGCAGGCGGCAATAGAGCGCGAAACTTCGTAACTGAAGTCTACGTGGCCAGGTGTATCGATAAGGTTAAGTTTGTATTGCTGCCCTTCAAACTCATGATCCATTTGTATGGCATGACTTTTTATGGTGATGCCACGCTCACGTTCCAGATCCATGTTGTCGAGCAATTGGTCTTTAAAGTCCCTGTCGCTGATGGTTTTGGTGGTCTGAAGCAGACGGTCTGCCAAGGTGCTTTTTCCGTGGTCGATATGGGCAATTATACAAAAGTTCCTTATGTTTTTCATAGCTTGCAAAATTACAATTAAAAAACCATATTTTTTTTAATTTTGGAGATTACGGATTGCACAAAATAAAACACTAAGTTTAACCGTATTTATCATTGAAAACCAATGCACCGGAATGGCACCCTGGTGCAAACAAAACTTTCTGCATGCTTCATATCCGACTTTTTCTCTTTTCCTTTCTTTTTACGTTTGCCCTTTCGGGATTTTCCCAGGTAAATTTTCCCATTGATGTGCACAACGGCCAAACGGTTGAGTCATGCTCGGGAACTTTTACCGACAGTGGCGGCAATTTTCAGACACCTTATGGCCCCAACGAAGATTTCTCGGTAACTTTCTGCAGCAGCGATGCCTTGCAGCCAGTGCTGGAGGTTCTCTTCGGGCAATTTCAGCTTGGGAATGGCGATGTACTATATGTTTACGATGGCCCCGATGCTTCAGCACCTTTGCTTTGGGAAGCCACGGGTACCCAGTTGCAGGGCCGCAGCGTTTACGCCTCTGATGGCTGCCTGCATTTTCGTTTTGTGTCGTCGCCTTCAGAGCAGGGCAATGGCTGGCAGGCAGCGCTGCAATGCCTTAGTCTGTGCGAAACCTTTGTGGCAACAATAAACCCCGCAGCCGGTACCTTCGACTATTGCCCCGATGCCGGGCTGGTCGATTTCACCGCTTTGGCCACTTATCTTCCCGAAAATATTTCCTTTAACCCTTCGCAGATTACCTTCCAGTGGTTTTTGGATGGCATGCAAATGACCGGCCCGAATTTTTCAACCACCTTTTCTGACCCCGGTGCCTATCCTTTGACCCTGGTTGCCAACGACCCTGGCAATGGTTGTGAAGCCTCAGTCACGGAGGTGATCAAACTGGGCACCTTCCCCAGTTTTGACGGAACCATTGCCACCATCGATACGGCCTGTTCGGGCGAGACTTTTTCGCTGGTAGGGGTTGCTACGCCTACCATTTGGACCGGTTTCCCCACTTCGGTAACCGAAACGGTGGCCATACCCGATGGCACTAGCGAAATATACGAGTCGTCGCTGGTTTTTGACATTTTCGGAGAGGATGATGTTATCCTGTCAGCCCTTGATATTGACCGGATATGCCTTAATATTGAACATGCCGTTAACGGGCAACTACAGTTTGAAATGGAGTGCCCCAGCGGCAATCGTATCACCCTTAAAGAATATGGCACGGGAGCGGCAAACCTTGGCGAACCCGTGATATGGGACAATACCACGCCTGGAGTGGGTTACAATTACTGCTTTTCGAGCGAGCCTGCCTATGGTACCATGGGACAAACCGCACCGCTTTTTCACGAATATACCGACCAGGCCGGAAACTACTATTTCAATGCGGCTTATCTGCCGGCCGGCCTGTATACGCCCGACGAAAACCTCAATGCCCTGGTGGGCTGCCCGCTCAACGGCGAATGGACCCTGAGGGTAAAAGACCAGGTGCCGGGCGACAACGGTTTTATCTTCAGCTGGAGCCTCTTTTTTGCCGAAGGTTTCTACCCCGATTCGCTCATCTTTTTTCCAGAGATTGTGCAGCGCAGGTGGTATAAGGGAACGACTCCCCTGCAGGGCAACCCAGTGGCCGTATCGGTGGAAGAAACCGGGAACCACAGCTTCAGGTTCGAGGTTACCGACAACTTTGGCTGCACCTTCGATACCACTTTGGTGGTGTATGTCAGGCCGCTGCCCGAAGCAGAAATTGTTTCCGAAATTGAACTTCCTATCTGCGAAGGAGACTCCACCTTGCTCAGCGTGGCGCCTTTAAACAATACGAGCCCAGTATGGTCGTACCAGTGGTCATTCAATAATGTGGAAATTCCCGGTGCGGTGTATGATACCATTATGGCCAAAAACCCTGGCTTATACATGGTGCAGGTAACGGATGAGGAAACAGGTTGTTTTGACTTTTTCGACATTTCGGTAACCGAACAGAATTGCGAGCTTACCATACCCAATGTGTTTACTCCCAACAATGATGGGATCAACGACTATTTCGAAATACTAAACCTGGAGCATTACCAGGCGCAGATGGTCATTTTTAACCGCTGGGGGAAAAAGGTGTTTGAGCATTCTGACTACTACAACAATTGGTGGGATGGCCGCGATGCCCCTGCTGGAACCTATTTTTATGTGCTCACATACACCCGTGGCGACGAGCGCCGAACGGCCGAAGGCGTTATAACCATCGTTCGCTGACAAAACGGCCGGTTTTTTACGGCCCGGTTTTCTGACAATTTGGAGGTTTTTTTGTTTATTTGGTAAAGGGCATAAATTTTGACCGGTTTTGCCCGCGGCTATTCGTCTGCCTTATCAAAAAATATTGTTATGCTTCACCAAAAAGTTTTACAGGAATACCGAACAATAGTAAATTTACTGCATACCCGTCAGGTTTATGGCGCCATGGAGCGGCTTCGCCTGCTGGTAAAGGAAACGCAGAAGGAATTTATAAACGACCGGCTCGACAGCCTGCTTGAGACCTACCGCAACATTCTGAAGCATTCCTTTGCAGCTGCCCATGATCCCGAGCGCGAAAAGGTGTATCATTATCTGATCCGCAGCCTGCTAGAACTAGCCGATGAGCTGAAGGAAATTCTGCTTACCGATGCCCGAAGCAACAATACCTACCAGATAAAAAACGCCCTGCTGCGGGAGCGACGACTCGAACGACGTGAGGCGCTGGCTTATTTGGAACAGCTGACCTTCGACAAGCAACTTTCAGGTTTGTTAAAGGAGGTGAATGTGGGCGACAGCAGCCAGATGCCGTTGCGCGAAGAGGCGCTGATAAAAATTTTCAACATTATTTGGCTTACTGACAAATATTCGGATGCCGAGATAGAACTGCTCAATGCCGCCTGCGACTCAGAAAAACTGCCTTGGCACGACAAGGCACTGGTGGTGAGTGCCCTCACCCTGAGTCTGCTGCGCTACTTCGATGTGAGCAAATTTATGATCCTGTTTCGGTTTGCTGAAAAAAAGGAAGAGCTGGTGTGGGAACGCGCAATGGTGGGCTTGTTTGTAGCATTTCTAAAATATAACGACCGCTTTTACCTTTATCCGGTGCTGGAAGAAAAAACCCTTGCCTTCCGCGAGTTTCCTGATATTGAAAAGCACATTGAAGCCATTGTTATTCAGTTTACCAAGTCGAAAGAAACCGAAAAAGTGCGCCGCAAGTGGGAAGAGGAGATTATGCCTGCCATGCTCAAGATGCGCCCGAAGATTGAAGAAAAGCTGGAGCTGGACCAGATTTTTAAGGAGGAATTTGGGGAGGAAAAAAATCCCGACTGGGAAACGGTATTTGAAGATGCACCCGGCCTGCTCGACAAGCTGCAGGAGTTCACCGAGATGCAGCTCGAGGGTATGGATGTGTTTATGAGTGCGTTTTCACAGTTGAAAGGCTTCCCGTTTTTCCGCGAAATAAGCAACTGGTTTGTGCCCTTTTATTTTGAAAATGAGGCCATTCAGACGGGCATGGGTTCGGGCAGCGGACAAACCGACCTGGGCCCCTTGGTGCAAAAGCTGGAAAACAGCTATTTTATGTGTAACAGCGACAAGTACTCGTTTTGCCTTAACCTGAGCTTGGTGCCCGAGCAGCAAAAGGCCATGATGATGAATATGCTCAGCAACGAAATGAGCAGTTTCTCTGAGATTGAGCAGGACGAAAGCCTGCTTAACAGCTTCGCTGCTACCAAAAGTATTTATACACAGTATTTTCAGGACCTGTATCGTTTTTTTAAGATTCACCCCTGGCGGCAGGAGGTTGATGACATTTTCGACTTGGGTGTCGACTTATACGACACTGCCTTTGTAAAGCACCTGGTTTCGGGCCAGAAAACCATACGAAATATTGCCGAATTGTTTTTCGACAAAAAGTTCTATTCTGATGCCCTAAAGGTTTATCTCGGAATGCTGGGAAACGATAAAAGCAACATAGAACTTTTCGAAAAAATTGCCTACTGCTATGAGAAAGAAGGGCAGTTCGACAAGGCTTACGACTATTACCTGAGAGCCGATCTGATCGATTCTGATCGCCCCTGGATCATGCGTAAACTGGCTTTTTGCAGCAAGTACCTGAACCATTGGGAAGATGCCCTGCGCTATTACCGCCAGGTAGAAAAAGCCGAACCCGACGACCTGAAGGTGCAGGCCAATATTGGGCAGTGCCTGGTGCATTTGGAGCGCTACGAGGAAGCCCTCGACTATTACTTTAAAATTGAAGTGCTGGCGCCTGAAAATCATCGCATTCGCCGCCCCCTGGCCTGGTGTTCATTCCTTATCGGGAAGCTCGAAACCGCGCAAGATTACCTGGAACGCCTGCTGGCCAACGACCCGGCCAATCCCCACGACCTCGAAAACCTTGGCCATGTGCTTTGGTGCCAGGGAAAAGCTGACGAGGCGCTGAAATGCTATCGCCAGAGCCTGGAACGCATGGGTAGCTTCACAGACTTTAAAGCTTCGTTTAACGAAGATCGAAAACATCTGGAAAAATTCGGGATAAGCCAGTTTGATATGGACCTGATGCTCGATTTCATAAAAATGAGTGAAAGCTCATAGGTGATAAAATTTTTTCAATCATTAATTTAACCTGATTAATTGTTGTTATTAATCATTTCGTTTTGTTTAATCATTAATCATCAATCATCAATCATAATTTTTTTTCGCGGTCAACGCAGCGTTTGCATCGGTATTACCGTCTATAAATTGTAAGAATACACCACGTGTTTTTGGCAAAAAGTTCTTTACATTTTGAATGGTTTTAAATACCATTAGACCTGTTTCTTTATAGCGGAAATTTCTCCTTTTATATATTTTCCGTTTTTCAGGTTTTGTATGCGTTTCAGGGGTACACGGTAATGGCCGCACCAACTTTTCCCGGGCTTTTGTTCGGGTAAAGAAGCTGCAAACAACATTAACCAAACAACTAACCCGCGGCCATTTCCCTGAAACCTTTTTCACACGGCTTGTTTCCCCTATAATTCATAAGTACTTTTCCGCTAAGGCCAGGTTTCCCTCCTGGTCTGTCGCGGGATTGTTTCGTGCCGGCGCTGCTGAATTCTGGCGTAGCCCGGCTTCGGGTAAGATGGTTAAATCGTTTTGCCTCAACGTTCTTTGATATTTGAAAACGTTTTTTTACAGGGTATATCATTTTACAGGAATTCTTATCTTTGTTTTTGGCTAAAGAATTCATTTGATGGATTCCCTGAAAAAAATCATTAAAGGTTGTCTTAAAAACAATAAGGCCGACCAGTATAAGTTGTACACCCACTTCTCAAAAAAGATGTATGGGGTGTGCCTTCGTTATGCCGGTAGCCACGACGAAGCCCAGGATATTCTCCAGGAGGGCTTCATAAAGGTTTTTGAGAAACTACATACCCTCAGGGAACAGGGCAGTCTCGAAGGGTGGATTAAGCGGATCATGATACGCACCGCTATTGAGAAATACCGCGAGCGTATTTATCACCTTTCGGTAGATGATCTCAATGAAAATGGAAGCCACACAGAAGACAACAGCGGGCCTGAAAAGCTGGGCCTTGGCGAGTTGCTCAACCTGATACAATTGCTGCCCGATCAGTACCGCCTGGTTTTTAACCTCTCGGTACTCGAAGGAATGAACCATAAAGAGATAGGCGAGTTGCTTGGGATTTCCGAATCGACCTCGCGCTCCAACCTGTCGAGAGCCCGCACCATTTTGCAAGAATGGATTGCAAGGGAACAAAAAATTATTGAAAGAGCCATTTGATTACTGACATGGTTATTGAGAATAGGAATTTTGATGAGAAGATAAGAGATGCCTTCGCCGATTTTGAAGCGCGGCCTCCTGCCCATGTCTGGTATGGCATTTCACTGGGCTTAGCTCAGCCTGTCACCCGCCGTATTGCGCCATTGGTTTACAGGGTTGCCGCAGGGCTGGCCATATTGCTGGTGAGTGCCTTGTCCTTTTGGTTTCTTACTTTTCAGCCTTACGGCGAAGTGCCCGGGTTTACCACCGAAAATTTTGTTTCTCCTGATGCCAATATTACCACAGAACTTGCTCTTGCTGAAGAGCTGACCGCAACCACCCCAGCTGTTGTATTTACGGAAACACCTGTCAGTGCCGTATCTGCAACTGAAGAAGTGAAAATTCCGGCACCTGTTAACTTTTCTTCGCCCGCTTCCTTGCTGGCTTCCATTCCGGAAAAACAACCTTCGCTGCAAAAACCTTCACTTGATTATCAACAGGATATTTTGCCCCTTGAGCAGCAGCCTTCTTTATTAGCCTTTGAGCGCAGGGGAATTGATTTCTCTTTTCTTACCCTAGGCGCACATATTGCTCCCCAATATAGTTTCCGCCACCTGGCAAGACCGTCAGAAATTGACAATGGCGGCATTCCTTTCGAAAACCTGGAAAGCGCGCTTTTCTCTTTTAATATTGGTGTTTCGGCCAAAGTAAGCCTAAGGCCATGGCTTAGCCTGCAAACCGGGATGAATTACAGCACCATGGGGCAGTTTGTAAATGACATAGTGGCCTTTTCTCATCCTTTTAACCTGCCTTTGTTTGAGCTCGACCGCAACACAAACTTCGGTCACCCGCAAACCATCGTAACCTCGCAGGGCAATATTCGCTTAAGTGAGCCCAGCTTATTCTTTGCTGATGTTGAGTCGTACCGGGTCATTACCAATAAACAGTATTTTGCCGATGGTGATCCTAAAAACCTGACGGTACGCGATTTCGGCATAAGCCAGTATTTTTCTTTCCTGGAGATACCTCTTCTGGCCCAGGTCAGGGTTCTTGATTTGCAGCGCGCTGAGTTGCTCGTAAAGGCCGGGGGCTCCATGAACTATCTGCTGGGCAACGAAGTTTTCCTGGGCCGGAAAACCATGTCAAAACCTATCGGTGAGACTTATGGCCTGAGGAAGTTTAATTTTTCGGCTCTTGGCGGATTTGTTCTTAATGTACCCCTTAACAAAAGCCTGAACCTTACCATTGAGCCCACCGCTCAAATGTTTGTAATGCCAATGGTACGCGACCAGCTTATGATTGGACGCGCACTTCCTTTCCAATATTCTGTTTTTACAGGAATTACCTACGGTTTCTGATCTCTCTGCCGGTATCCGGTCCAGTTTACTGCCAGTCCACCCTGGCTGGTTTCGCGGTAAGAAGCCTTCATGTCGAGGCCGGTTTCTTTCATGGTTTTTATCACATCGTCGAACGAGATCCGGTGTTTTCCATCGGATAGCAGGGCATAGGTAGCGCATTCCCAGGCCCTGACAGCCGCCATGGCGTTGCGCTCAATACAAGGTATCTGCACCAGTCCGTTTACCGGGTCGCAGGTAAGGCCCAGGTGGTGTTCCATTCCCATTTCTGCTGCATACTCTACCTGCAGTGGCGATCCGCCCAGCAGTTGTACCGCAGCGCCCGCCGCCATTGAGCAGGCCGCTCCGATCTCGCCCTGGCAGCCCACTTCCGCGCCCGAAATAGAGGCGTTGGTGCGAATCAGGTTTCCAATAAGGCCGGCGGTGGCCAAACCTCGTACAATGCGGGTGTCGGAAAGCTTGTAGATTTTTTGCAACGAAAAAAGCACCGCCGGCAGCACGCCAGCAGAGCCGCAGGTGGGTGCCGTTACAATGCGGCCGCCCGAAGCGTTCTCTTCGGCTACAGCCAGGGCATAGGCAAAGGTATGGCCTGTGCGCTTAAGCATATCGGCAAAAGTCTTGCTGCGGGTATAATACATTGGAGCCCGCCTCACCAGGTTGAGCCCGCCGGGCAGCGTACCCTCGTTTTCCAGTCCCCGCTCGATGGAAGCTTTCATTACTTCCCACACGTTTTCAAGATATTCGAAGGTGTCGGGCAGGTCGCAAGCCAACACATATTCCCACATGTTTTTTTCACGGGCTTCGCACCAACTGAGGATGTCATGCATGGTGTGAAGCTTGTACACGTTCTCTTCCATTGTGTTGGCCTCGCCTTCCTCCATCAGGGCGCCTCCTCCAATACTGTACACCCGCCAGCGCTCCACCAGGTTTTCCCCGTTAAGGGCCTCAAACTCCAGCCCGTTGGGATGCAAGGGAAGCTCAACCTCTGGCTTCCATACGATCTCCAGCGGTTTGGGATGAAAGGAGTTGACCAGTATGGTGTCGGTAAGGTGCCCTACACCGGTGGCAGCAAGGCTTCCGTAGAGCGTAACCCTGAATTGCTCCACTTGCGGGTGCCTTAGCAAAAATCGTTCGGCAGCCCTTCGCGGGCCCATGGTATGGCTGCTTGAGGGGCCATTCCCTATTTTGAATAACTCCTTAATGGTTTTCATAATATGGTCTGTAGATCAGATTTTTCCTATGGGCATCATATACAATACCCGGTATTCTTCGCCCAGGTCAAGAATAGCCTCCACCTCCTCGTCGCGGTAAGCACCAATAACCACCGTGCCAAGGTTGAGGGCCGACACCTGCAGGTGGATGTTTTGTGAAACATGCCCTACTTCGTTATGGATATACCGAATACCGCGCTCTCCATATCGGGAAGTGGTGCGATCAAAAATGGCGGCAAAAATTATTACCACCCCGGCCTCGCTGATCATGCTTTGGCTAAGCGATGCACGGGTTACTTCTCCTTCAAGTTCGCGGGCGTCTGTCATTTTAAGGGAATGGTCGCCGATTTGGTAATGATAAATGCCTTTTTTTAGCCCTTTTACGTTGTTTACCATTACAAAAAGCTCGAGCGGAAAGGTGGCTCCTGCCGAGGGAGCTGTGCGGAAACCCCTTTCGTTGTTTATGCCTTGGCCGGCCCACAGCAGTTGCGAAAGCTCTTCGATGGTGAGGGGCTGGTTAACATAGCTGCGCACCGAGCGACGCAGGCTCATGGCTTTTTCGAGGCTCATTGTGCCATCGGTTGTGGGTTGGGGTAAGCTGATCATGGTTCCGGGGTTTTGTTCGGAAATATCAGGTAGAAGAAATTGGCTGGCATTGGCTGAAGCATTGTTGCTGGCAGGGGTCACGGTTTTGAAAACGGCTCGGAAAACCACCGCTGCGAGGATCAATAATGCAAATGTGGTGGCAATGTAGGCAAATTTCTTCATGGTCATTGTTTTGGCTTTTGCAAATTTACGCCCAAAGCCGCAATTTGTGGTAATGTTTTCCTTGTTTAGAATGGGTTTAAATTTGTAAAAGGACGAAGAAGAATTTTCAAAAAAATTACCTTTGCAGCGGAATTCCTTTATTTACAAGGCTTAGCGTAAATATTGAATGCCGCAAATTCTTATAAAACGGATTTTTTCGACCATCAATAAAGGTTTAAAATGCATAAAATTGCCCAGCACCCGATTATTCCCATCGGGGAGACCGAAAAAGTAACATTTACTTACAATGGAAGCCAAATTACCGGCGACAAAGGTTTTACCATAGCTGCAGCGCTTCATCAGGCTGGATTTCCGGTGCACAGCCATAGTCTTACCAACCGCAACCGCAGCCTTGAGTGCGGCATTGGCAAGTGCGGTGCCTGCGAGATGCTGGTCGATGGCGAGATCCGGCGCATCTGTATCACGCCGGTGGATGGGGTGAGGGAGGTGGCCGAGATTCCGCGCGACTATGTGGCTAAGCCTTCGGTATATGTGAAGAAGGACGGGGTAAGGGTTTACAAAACCGAGGTGGTAATTGTTGGAGCAGGCCCTGCGGGCCTGGCCACCCGCGAAATACTCAACGAAAACGGGGTGAGCAACATCGTGGTCGACAGTAATGGAGAAATTGGCGGGCAGTTCAATATGCAAACCCACCAGTTTTTCTTTTTCGAAAAAGTGAAGAAATATGGTGGCCTGAGGGGCTTCGAAATTGCCAAAACCCTGGCAGGCGAAAACCATGAGGGCATTATGCTCAACTGCACCGTTTGGGATATTTTCGAAGGCAATCGGGTGGCCGTAAAAAACTTCAGGACACAAGAAATTTTTTATATCGATTGCCAGCATTTTGTGGTAGCTACGGGTGCGGTTCCTTTCCTGCCCACTTTCCATAACGACGACCTGCCGGGGGTTTACACCGCTGCAGTAATACAGAAAATGATGAACACCGAATTGACCTTGCTGGGTCGTAATGTGCTCACCGTGGGTGCCGGAAACATTGGCTATCTTACCAGCTATCAATTAACGCAGGCCGGGGCAAAGGTCAAAGCCATTATTGAGGCCCAGGCACACGAGGGCGGCTTTCCGGTGCAGGCCAACCGGGTGCGGCGACTGGGGATCCCCATTATGCTTTCGCATATGATACTCGAAGCCTTGCCCAACGAAAAGGGCGATGGCATAAGGGGCGCGGTGATTGCCAAAGCCGAGAATTTTAGCCCCATCCCGGGAACGGAAATGGTGATAGAGGGTATTGATGCGATCAACATTTGCACCGGTCTAATGCCCGATGACGCCTTGCTCGAAAAAGGACAGGAAATGTTTGGCCGCAGGTGCTACGGCGCCGGCGATGCCATTCGCATTGGAGAAGGCACCAGTGCAGTGCTTCGTGGCAAGCAGGTAGCCTACGAGATACTTGAAAATATGAAACGGCGCTTCAACTACGACGACTACCTGCTCGTTTCAAAAGAATACATCGACTCTCAGCAGCATCCCATAAAGGTGATTGAAGCCCCTGCGCTGCCTACCGAAGAGCGCATGAGCAAGCCTTTTGTACAGATCGACTGCCTGTATGGCTTTGCCTGCAATCCCTGTGCTTTTGCATGCAAGTATGGGGCCATCACCAAATCGTCGACCAGCACTGTGCCACAAATCGATTTCGACAAGTGTGTGGGTTGCATGGATTGCGTGTACCAATGCCCCGGCCTTGCCATTTTTGGTTACAACCCGGAAAAAGGAACCTTTTTCCTTCCCATCGAATTCGATATGAATGATGGGGAAGAGGTGTACCTTGTTGACAACAATGCCAATATTTTGGGCGAGGGGGTGATTGACCGCATCATGCGCAAGAAAAACCTGACGCATGTGGCCAGGGTGAAGGCCACTGGCATGCCCCGGGAAGAGCAGCTGAAGGTGCGCGGGTTTATCATTAAGCGCGATTATCCCGAACCGATAACCTTCGGCACCTACGAGGAAGAGCCCGTGGGCGACATCTTTATGTGCCACTGCGACGACGTCCCCTTTAAGGAGGTGCTCGAGCTGATTGGCGACCGGAAGTTTGTTTCGGTAGAGGAGGTGAAGCATACTACCCATTTGGGTATGGGCCCCTGCCGGGGAAAACGCTGCCTGCAGCGCCTTAAGCAAAACCTCAGGCCAAAAGGAGTGGAGCTTATCGGCGGCTCCACCCCGCGTGCGCCCATGTCGAACCAGATCACCATTGGCGAGCTGTTTCCCTCGGATGCCGCACAAAGAGTTATTACCAGTGTAAACGGCAAGGCCCGCCGAATTGTGGAGGTGAAATCGCTGGTGGCCGGCGGCGGTATCGGAGGCAGCGCCTTGTTCCGCTTCCTGGCCGAAGAAGGCTTTGAACCGGTGATGATCAACTCGGGCTTTGGATCCTCATGGCGCAACATTGCCGGCGGGCGTCCTGTATTTTCGCTGCCCGAGCTGACCGACATTGCCCGCCATAACCTGGAGCTGTTTGCCCAGCTGCAGAAACACGGAAACATCGATTTTCGCCTGATAAATTATGTGACGTTTGCCCACGACGAAACCATGTACAAGGCCTTGGAAGAGTCTATGGCATGGCAAAAGGCTGTGATGATTAATCCTTCGCAGTTCAGGGATGAAATTTCGCCCTATTTCAACACCAGCAACAACAAATACATTGCTGCCATGAAAACCAGCGAGTGCTGGCAGGCTACCCCGGGCAAGGTGATAGAGGTGCTGCGCAAAATTGGCGTGCAGCAGGGCGGCACTTTAATGGAGGATTGCAAGCTAATAAATGTGGAGAAAGCCGGCGACCTTTACAAAGTTGTGGTGCGCCTTCATAATGGCGAATATGTGGAATATCGCACACCAGTGTTTGTAAATGCCCTTGGGGACCAAGGCAATCATTTTGCCAAAATGCTGGGCATAGAAACCGGCCTTTATCCTGTGAAGCACCAGGCCTTCATTACGCGTCGCCTGCCCATGCTGGGTGTCGAAGGCCGTCCGCTCGACATGCTAATTGACCGCCGCAACTATAAAGGCTTTGTGGCAGTTTACGGGCAGCAGCTGGGCGAAACAGGGCAGATCATCGGATGTGCCTCACCCGCCGTCGAACCCCTGGAGACAGACAAAAACCTGAAGGTGAACAGTAAGGACTTTGCAGAGATCGTTTCGGAAATTTTTATCGACTGGATCCCTGAGATCTCGTCGGTAGGATTCCAGGCGCTGTGGGCCGGATATTACATCGAGCCAAAAATGATTATCGATGTGGAAAAAGGATTACTCCTGGGTCTGCGCGGTCAGGGTTTCATGCTGGGGCAATATCTTGCAAAGTTGTATGTAGATCAACTTACCGGAAAAGAAGTGCCAGCCTATTTCAACCGCCTTAAACTGGGCGGTGATGCTTTGCTTGAAAAGGCGTTTAAATAAAAAGGCCTCTGCCAACGGGCAGCAAATTTCTTTTCAGGAAGTTACAAGGTAAAAAGTGATTTTGAATTACTTGGGGATTTTTGTTTTTTATTTCGTGGATTAGTTTTATCTTTGCAACCTTTTAAAAAAGAAAGCACTTTGAATCCGTTGAAGCAGTTTAATATTGGTTTCGTAGGTCTTTCGCTTGGGAAACATGCTTTCTCTTTCGGGATCGATGAAACTTTTTTTTCCTGCTTCGAGTTCACCGAAGTGCACAAGGGGGAGCTGCAGGTTGAGCTTTTGCTGGACAAGCAAAACAGTATGCTGGTTCTCGACTTTTCGATAAAAGGGTTTGTGGAGCTGGAATGTGACCGTTGCCTTGAATTATACCAGCAAGCCCTTGATGTGGAAAGAAAGTTGTACGTTAAATTTGGCGATTCCTTCTCGGAGCAAACCGACGAGATTATCGTAATCCCGGCAGGGGAGAGCCATTTCGATGTATCGCAATACGTTTACGAATACGTTCACCTGGGATTGCCCATGCAGCATATTCACATGGACGACAATATCCCAGGCAAAGGTTGCGACCCCGTGGTGCTGGAAAAGGTTAACCAATACCTCGAAAAGAACAAACCGGCCGAAGCGGGCACTGACAATTCGCTTTGGCAGGCACTGAAAGGGCTGAAATTTAATGATTGAGAAAACACGTTAATTAATAAATGCTATGGCACATCCAAAGAGTAAAATTTCAAAAACCCGCCGGGACAAAAGAAGGACGCACTACAAGGCTACTGAGCCTGCATTGACCACTTGCCCCAACTGCGGTTCGGCAAAGCTGATGCACAGGGTTTGCCCCGAGTGCGGTCATTATCGTGGCCAGCTTGCTATCGAGAAGTCGGCAAAGGCTTAATTTTCTGAACGGTTCATCCGTATTGCTCACCAAACTTTAAACAATGCGAATTGGTCTGGACGTTATGGGGGGTGATTTTGCACCGGAAGCAACTGTTTCCGGAGCAATCCTTGCCCAGAAGGAAGTTCCCGAAACCGACAGGATTGTCCTGATCGGCGACGAAAACGCAATTAAAGAACAGCTTGCAAAGCAGGGCTCTGACCCCGCCTTGTTTGATATAGTGCACACCTCAGAGGTCATTGGCATGGGCGAATCGCCTACAAAGGCTTTTGCACAGAAGCCCGATTCGAGTATCGCCAAGGGCTTTCGGATGCTGAAAAAGGGCAAACTCGACTCCTTTGCCAGTGCCGGCAACACCGGCGCCATGCTCGTGGGTTCCATCTATAGTGTCAATGCCATGCAGGGCGTTATTCGTCCGGCCACCACCGCGCTTATTCCCAAGGAAGACGGGCGTGTGGGCGTGCTTATCGATGTGGGTACCAACCCCGACAGTAAGCCCGACGTAATGTATCAGTTTGGGCTGCTGGGCTCCATATATGCCCAATATGTTTACAAAATTGAGAACCCCAAAGTGGGCCTGCTCAATATTGGCGAAGAAGAAGACAAGGGCAGCCTGCTCACGCAGTCGGCCTTCCGCCTGATGAAAGACTCGTCTGACTTCAACTTTTTTGGAAATGTGGAAAGCCGCGACCTGTTTAAAGACAAGGTAGATGTTGTGGTTTGCGACGGGTTTACCGGTAATATTCTTCTTAAAAATATGGAAGCCATGTTCCGACAGATTGTTAAGCGCGGCTATGGCGCCGACCCCTTCTTCTCAAGGTTTAACTACGAGAATTACGGCGGGACTCCCATACTCGGTATCAATGCCACCGTTGTTATCGGGCATGGAATATCTAATGGCAAGGCCATAAAAAACATGATACTGCTCTCGAAAGAGGTTTCTGAAGCAGGTCTGGCCGAGAAAATCCACAACGCCATTGATCAATACACCCAGGGTAAAATTTTCAACACCGGGAACGACTAAGTTTTTACTTTTTTTCTATGAATAAAATTAGTTCTGCCATCACCGCAGTGCATGGTTATGTTCCTGAATATGTTCTCACCAATCAGGAACTCGAAACCATTGTTGATACAACCGATGAATGGATAACCACACGCACGGGCATAAAGGAGCGGAGAATACAAAAAGGCGAAGGCTTGGGTACTTCCGACATGGGTGCCGAAGCAGTAAAAGGCTTACTCGAAAAACGTGGCATTGACCCCTCGGAGGTCGATCTGCTTATTTGCTGCACGGTAACCCCCGACATGAAGTTTCCTGCAACTGCCAATGTTATTAGCGATAAGGTGGGGATAAAGAACGCTTTCAGCTACGACCTTAATGCTGCCTGCTCAGGTTTTATTTATGGTTTGGCTACTGGATCAAAGTTTGTGGAGTCAGGGATATACAAAAAAGTGGTGGTGGTTGGCGCCGATAAAATGTCGTCGATTGTTGATTACACCGATAGGCAGACCTGTGTTATTTTTGGCGATGGGGCTGCAGCAGTGCTGCTCGAGCCTACCACCGAACAATTGGGCGTAATGGACCACGAGTTTCACAGCGATGGCTCAGGCCGCGTTCATCTGCATATGAAGGCCGGCGGCTCGTTGAAGCCTCCAAGCCACGAAACTATTGCTGCTCGCGAGCATTATGTGTATCAGGAAGGTCAGTCTGTGTTCAAGTTTGCCGTGACCAACATGGCCGATGTTTCTGCCTCCGTTATTAAAAAGAATAACCTTTCGGGCGATGATATCGCTTGGTTGGTTCCCCACCAGGCCAACATGCGCATTATTGAAGCCACCGCCCGCCGCTCATGCATTCCCATGAATAGGGTGATGGTAAATATTCAGAAATATGGTAACACCACCAATGCTACCATACCACTTTGCTTGTGGGAGTGGGAAGACAAGATGAAAAAGGGCGATAATATTATCCTGACCGCTTTTGGTGGCGGGTTTACCTGGGGGGCAGTTTGGCTAAAATGGGCCTACAACGGCAATTAGTAAGCGTTTGTTGACTTGTCTTTTCTTAACTTTTTAGTTTTGGATTTTGCTGATGGCGTTGCCCATCGCGTTCCGTTTTTTTCTTCAGGTTCTTTTCCAGTGCTTCTGTCAGGTCAATGCCGGTCTGGTTTGCAATGCAGATCAGCACAAACAGCACATCGGCCAATTCATCAGACAGGTTTTTTTCGCGGTCACTATCCTTAAATGACTGATCGCCGTAAGTGCGGGCCATGATACGTGCTACTTCGCCCACCTCTTCGGTAAGCATGGCCAGGTTGGTAAGTTCGCTGAAATATCTTACGCCAGTAGTGTTTATCCACTGGTCAACTTTTTTCTGGGCTTCCTGTATGGTCATCTTAAAATGAATTCGGGATTATTCCTTTGCTTTGGTGTCGATAATAATGGTAACCGGACCGTCATTAATAAGCGAAACTTTCATCATGGCGCCAAAAACACCTGCTTTGGGTGCTTTGCCGGTTTCCTTCTCAAGCTGTTTCAGAAAAGCTTCGTAAAGCGGGATGGCTTGCTCGGGCCTGGCGGCGCGAATGTATGAGGGCCGGTTTCCTTTTTTTGTGCTGGCATGCAGGGTAAATTGGCTTACCACCATGATTTCGCCGTTCACCTCATCTATAGGAAGGTTCATTACCCCGTTCTGATCGTCGAAAATGCGAAGGCGTGATATTTTTCCGGCCAGCCATTCCAAATCCTCGCGGTTGTCGGCCTCTTCAATGCCCAGCAGCACAAGCATTCCTGGCCCGATAGAGGCATGCAGGCTGTTCTCAATTTCTACGCTTGCCTTTTCCACACGTTGAATTACCGCTCTCACCTTGCAATATTTATGAATAATGAATTATGATCTGGGATTTTGAGGGAATGCCATTATTTCTGTTCTTCCCCTGGTTCTGAACTCTTAAATTGCTCAAAAAATTTAAACATTCAATTTTCAATTCTACCTTTCTTCGCCCATAAGCATGTTCAGGTAGTTGTTGTACCTCAAAATGCTGATTTTTCCGTTTTCCACCGCCTCCTTTACCTTGCAGCCGGGCTCGTTGTGGTGGGTGCAATTGTCGAAACGGCACTGGTTGAACAGGGCGCGCATCTCGGGGAAGTAATGCGAGAGATCCCAGGGTTCGAAATCCACCAGTCCAAACTCTTTTATGCCCGGCGTATCGATGATAAAGCCACCCCCTGGAAGTTGAAACATCTCGGCAAAGGTGGTGGTGTGCCTTCCTTTGAGGTGCGCTTGTGAGATGGTTTGTACCTTAAGGTTGAGGCTGGGTTCAATGGCATTGATAAGTGTCGATTTTCCCACGCCAGAATGTCCTGCCAGCAAGGTGGTTTTTCCGCGCAGCATGTTTTCAAAGGCTTCAAGGTTTTCCTTTTTGGTGGCCGAAACGATCAGGGTCTGATAGCCTGTGTCGCGATACATCTGTGTTAGCTGTTCGATATAATCCTTGCTTTCTTTATCATACAGATCGCTTTTGTTGAAAACGATAATGGCCGGAATGCTGTAAGCTTCACAGGTTACCAGAAAGCGGTCGATGAAACCTGTTGAGGTGCGCGGCTCCGCCAGGGTGGCAATGACCATGGCCTGGTCCATATTGGCTGCAATAATATGGGTTTGTTTGGAAAGGTTGGTGGCCTTTCGGATTATGTAGTTGCGACGGTCGGATATGCCGGTGATGGTAGCGGTTTGCTGGCCCTGGTCCAGCTGAAACTCCACCTGATCGCCCACGGCCAGGGGGTTGGTCGATTTCACCCCCGCTATCTTGAACTTTCCGCGCAAGCGGCATTCGTGACGATGACCCTGCTCGTCCATAACAGTGTACCAGCTCCCGGTCGATTTTGTAACAATGCCTTTCAATTCCGTTTTATTGAAAAATGATTATGGCCCAATTTTTCATAAAATTAGTAATTTAGCGCAAACCCGCAATCGAACATGTCGATAGAAGCCAAAAATGTAACCAAGCTATATGGGGCGCAAAAGGCCCTTCACCAAGTTTCCTTTTCAGTTAGCCAGGGCGAGGTGGTTGCCCTTCTGGGGCCTAACGGGGCCGGCAAGTCAACCATGATGAAAATCCTTACTTGCTACCTTCCACAAACCAGCGGACAGGTTTCTGTTTGCGGCTTCGATGTGGTTTCGCAGCCCCTTGAAGTGCGCCGCATGGTGGGATACCTTCCCGAGCATAACCCACTGTACCTGGAGATGTACGTAAAAGAGTATCTTGAATTTGTGGCGGGCATACATAAGCTTGGCAAGCGGGTGCGCCAGCGCGTAAACAACATGATAGGCCTTACCGGGCTTAGTCTGGAGGCCGGCAAAAAGATTGGCGCCTTGTCGAAAGGATACCGCCAGCGGGTTGGCCTGGCCCAGGCGCTCATTCACGATCCTCAGGTGCTTATCCTCGATGAGCCCACCTCAGGGCTTGACCCCAACCAGCTGGGCGAGATCCGCCAGCTGATTCGCAACATCGGTAAGGAAAAAACCGTACTGCTCTCCACCCACATTATGCAGGAGGTAGAAGCTGTTTGCGACCGTGTTATCATTATTAACCGCGGAAATATCGTGGCCGATGCCCCGACCAGCCAGGTGCAACTGCTCAACCAGACTTCGCGCATCATACGTGTGGCTTTCGACCGGGCATACCCCGCTGAAACCCTTCGGGAGTTGGAAGGGGTGGTGGATGTGATTGAAACCGGACCCGCATCCTGCCGCATCTTTGCACAGAGCGAGCGCGATCTCCGGCCTGAAGTGTTTCATTTCGCCGTAAAGCACGGACTGGTCATCCTTTCCATGGATCACGAGGAGCAATCGCTGGAGCAGGTGTTCAGGCAACTTACTGGCTGATCTGAACTTTTTTTTTGATTATATTCATTACCTTTGCGCATCAATTTTTAAGAATACTTAAGCCTTTTTTATTATGGGATATCTTTTTACCTCTGAATCCGTTTCAGAAGGTCATCCGGATAAAGTTGCCGATCAGATTTCTGACGCCCTGCTCGACGAGTTTCTGCGCCAGGATCCTGAATCGAAAGTTGCTTGCGAGACCCTTGTAACCACCGGCCTGGTGGTTTGTGGTGGAGAAGTAAAAACCACGGCCTGGGTAGATATACAAGGTGTGGTTCGCGAAGTGCTGAAAGAAATTGGCTATACCGACTCGGCCCTGAAGTTCGAAGCTGAATCATGCGGTGTCCTTTCTGCCATTCATGAGCAGTCGGCCGATATTCGCCAGGGCGTTGAGCGCGGGCGCGAAGAAGATCAGGGCGCCGGCGATCAGGGTATGATGTTTGGCTACGCTTCGCGCGAAACCGACGAATACATGCCGCTTTCGCTCGACCTTTCGCATATTTTGCTGCAGCAATTGGCACGTATTCGAAAGGAAGGGAAGGTAATGAAGTACCTGCGCCCCGACAGCAAATCGCAGGTTACCATTGAATACGACGAAGGCCATCAGCCAGTGCGCATCGATACCATAGTGGTGTCTACTCAGCACGACGAATTTATTCTTCCTGCCGACGATTCTGATCAGGCCCGTTTTTCCGCGGAAGTGGCCATGCAAAAGCAGATAAAGGAAGATATTCAGGAATACCTTATCCCTGTAGCCATAAGCGAGCTGCCCGAGAGGATTCGGCCCCTGTTTGAGAATGGCTTCAATCTGCTGGTAAACCCCACTGGAAAGTTTGTCATTGGCGGCCCCCACGGTGATACCGGCCTGACCGGACGCAAGATCATCGTTGATACATACGGCGGAAAGGGAGCCCATGGCGGGGGCGCCTTCTCAGGTAAGGATGCCAGCAAGGTAGACCGCTCGGCTGCTTATGCCGCAAGGCACATTGCACGCAACATGGTGGCTGCCGGTGTAGCCGATGAGGTGCTTGTGCAGCTGGCCTATGCCATTGGCGTTGCTGAACCGGTTGGCGTATTTGTTAATACTTACGGCTCCTCCAGGGTGAATCTGTCGGACGGGCAGATCGCAGAAAAAATTAAGGAAATTTTTGACCTTCGCCCTTTTGCCATTATCAGGCGCTTTGGGCTGAAGAACCCCATATTTAAAAGAACTACCACCTACGGACATTTTGGCCGCACCCACTACACCGAAAAAGTGGAGGTATTGTATGATGGCCCTGACGTGGAAGAGGTGGAGGTGAAACTGGATGGCAAAATAGTGAAGAAGAAGTATAAAGAAGTGAAATTTTTTGCCTGGGAAAAGGAAGACTATGTTGAGATCCTGAAAAAGGAATTTAATCTTTAGGGATATACTGTTGCGTAATAATTTGCCTGTACACCTTTTCGGGCATTAAATACCTGGGGTCCTTTCCTTTGCGGAAAGCCTCCCTGATAAAAGTGGACGAAATCTCCATCAAGGGTGCATCCACCAGTTTCACCCGCGGAGCATCATAAAATACCGATCCTGGCGAGCCTTTGCGTGGATACACGTAAATATCGGTTTCCGCCAGGATTTTTTTGTGCTCTTTCCACTGGTCGAACACATCGAGGTTGTCGCTGCCAATAATCAGCACAAAATCCCTTTCGGGGAATTCTTTTTTTAAAACATCGAGGGTTTTGTAGGTGTAAGAAGGCCTCTGCATGCTCAGTTCGCGCTCACAAACCGAAAAGCCAGGCTGGTCTTCCACTGCCATTTTCAGCAGTTCGAGCCTGACCTGGTCGGGGAGCAAACCGGCATTTTCTTTTAAGGGATTGTGGGGCGAAATGACAAACCAGACTTCTTCAAGGTCGGAGTATTGCAACAGGTGGTGTGCAATGATCAGGTGCCCGTTATGCACAGGGTTGAAGGATCCGGGGAAAAGGCCGGTTCTTGTTTTTTGCTCAGGGTTGTTCATCAGTCAGCTGTTTTCAAGAAAATCTCCCACCAGCTTGCGTGCATCTTCAATGGCCTGGGACAGCTTGTCGTTTACCACCACTATGTCGAACTCACCGGCAAAGCTCAGCTCGTAGCGCGCCTTACTCAGTCTTTTCTTCAGGCTTTCGGGGGTTTCGGTTTTACGGTTCACCAGGCGTTTTTCCAGTTCTTCAATCGAGGGCGGCATCACAAAAATGGAAAGGGCCTTTTCGCCAAACT
This sequence comes from Bacteroidales bacterium, assembly GCA_041687035.1. GTDB lineage: Bacteria > Bacteroidota > Bacteroidia > Bacteroidales > UBA7960 > UBA7960. The sequence goes on along the minus strand of JAWLCS010000014.1, from coordinate 24,032 downwards.
TTTTCTTTATGTTAATGCCACCGGCTACATCCACATCAAAAACGACATGGTGCCCTTTGTCCCAAATGCGTTGCACCTCCGAATACAGGGTGCCGTAAAAACTGCCGTTGTATACTTCTTCCCACTCCAGAAACTCACCATTCTCAATCTTTTCGCGAAAGGTATCGGCACTCAGAAAGTAGTAATCCACCCCCTCGGTTTCGCCGGGTCGCATGGGCCTGCTGGTAGCTGATACCGAAAACTCGAGCTGTGGCATTTGGGCGAGCAGTGCCCGCACAATGCTGGTTTTGCCGGCCCCTGAAGGAGCGGAAAAGATAAAAAGTTTTCCTTCCATGGTTATAAGATGTTCAGCAATTGCTCCTTAATTTTTTCCAGTTCATCTTTCATCTGTACCACGATCTTCTGTATGTCGGCATCGTTGGCTTTACTGCCAATGGTGTTTATCTCGCGGCCAATTTCCTGCGAAATGAAACCGAGTTTTTTGCCGGCATTATCTTCCGAGCGCATGGTGTCTTCAAAATAATCGAGGTGTTTGGTCAGGCGAACCTTTTCTTCGGTAATGTCGAGCTTTTCGAGGTAAAATATCAGTTCTTGCTCAAAGCGGTTGGGGTCGGGCTGCCCGGCCTCCTTCAGGTCGTTGAGGCCTTTCATAAGGCGCATTTTCAGGCTTTCGATGCGGTTTGACTCGAAGGGCTTTATTTGCCCAAGAAGCCCACGAATGGCTTCGATGCGGGCATGCAGGTCTTCGGCCAGATGGGCCCCTTCCGATTGCCTGAATTTGTCGGCCTGCTGCATGGCTTCGAGTATGGCAGCCTCTATTGTGGCCCAGGATTGCTCGTCTTCTTCCTGCGGGGCCTGCTTCAGCACCTCGGGGAAACGGGTTATGGCTGTTATGAGGTCGTCTGGAATCGCTGTTTTCAGCTCCCTTGCAAGTTCTTTTAACTCGTTGAAATACCTGATAAAGAGTGGTTTGTTAATGGCCACATCGGTGCTGCCGCCCAGGTTTTCTACGTTCATGAAAACCTCCACTTTGCCTCTTCCGAGCACCTGCCCGGCAAGGTTGCGGATTACCTGTTCCTTTTCCCTGAAACTGCCGGGTATCTTTAAGGAGACATCGAGCGACTTGCTGTTTAGCGATTTTATCTCAATGCTGATGCTTTTTTCATCCAACTGGCAACCAGCCTTGCCGAAACCTGTCATTGATTTGATCATGTGGTTTTTTTTACAAAAATAACATAAATGCCCGTTGATGCCCCAAAACAGGAAAACCGGCCAGTTGGCCGGTCTTCCGGGGGGTTGGGAAAAACCTGGAAAGGTTTATTTTGAGACGTTTTCAGTCGATTCGACAGATTCGGGGTGCTCGCCTTCAACCTCTTTAACTTCGTTTTTATCATTTTCCACAAAGCCTTGCCGCTCCATCTTACCCCAGGTTTTTTCACCAATGAAGAACTTAAAATTCCCGCGAAGGGTAGAGAAAAGCACCACGGGGTGAAAAAGAATGGGCTCGAGCAGTGAGGTGAACAGCATTTTTACCACCTCGCGCCGCTTGTTATAGCGGTGAAATGAAAGCTCTTCGAACAGCACGGCCCAGAAACTCAGGGTTATGGCAAACAGGTAAACTGTGGCCAGCAGCAGGAAGAAGAACGGCCAGTTTGGATACCCCAGTATGGCAATGATAATGAAATACACAATGCCGATAAACTCAATAATGGGTGCCAGCCACTCGAGAAAAAACCAGTAGGGGTGACCCAGCAGACCCAGTGATTTGTAGCGCGGGTTGAAAAACAACTTAAAATGCTTGAATAGGCTTTCCATGGTTCCCCTGGTCCAGCGGTCGCGTTGGCGCACCAGTACCTTGAGTTTCGAAGGCACCTCGGTCCAGCAAAGCGGGTCGGGAATATAAATTACACGGTATTTTTCCTTGCGTTCGGCCATGTAACGGCGCATGCGCACGATCAACTCCATGTCTTCGCCTACCAGGTCGGTATTGTATCCGCCGCAGTTGATCACCACATCGCGGTTAAACATGCCAAAGGCGCCCGAGATAAGCAAGAGACCGTTGAGTTTGCTCCATGCCATTCGGCCCATAAGGAAGGCGCGGGTGTATTCGAGTACCTGTATGCGGGCCAGGAAATTTCTGGGAAGGCGGACCTCTGTAATGTGCCCATCTTCAATTTTGCACGAGTTGGCAATACGAATAACCCCGCCCGAGGCAATAATTTTGTGGCCCGAATCTTCCAGGAAAGGCTTGGCCATAATCAGCAGCGCATCTTCCACCAGGATAGAGTCCACATCAATAGCTGAAATGTACTCCTTTTGTGTAAGGTTGATGCCGGCGTTCAGGGCATCGGCCTTACCGCCATTTTCCTTGTCGATTACCACCAGTTTTGAAAAAGCCTTGTTGCGCGACTTGTAAATGGCTTTTACTGGCTTGGTTTTGAGCTTTTCCTCGTATAGCAGGTTTACCGGCACCAGATCGTATGCTTTGATCACCTTGTCGAGCGAATCGTCGGTGCTGCCGTCGTTGATTATGATGACTTCATAGTCGTTGTAATGCAGCGAAAGAAGACTTCTGATATTGTCCACTATGGTTTTTCCCTCGTTAAAGGCCGGGGCAATTACCGAAATGGAAGGCGCCAGGGGAGAGGAAAGCAGCACGTTATAGTCAACAAAGCTATTTTTGCGCATGTAGCGTAACATGGCAATGGCAGAAAATATGGCGAGGGCGGTATACGACCCGAAGATGAAAATGGTAAGGATTATTATCCCGTTTTCAACTATAAATTGCAGTACTTTAAAAAATTCTATCATTGTGCTGCGGTTTGTTTCGTTATTTCAATAATCTTCCTCAGTTCTGGATCGGCGCGGTCGAAAACCTGATCGAGCAGTTCTGGGCCACCGGGTGAAATACCTGCAGTAATGGCCACAGCCCGTTTAAGGATTTTAAAATCTTTCTCTGTTTTAAGCACTTTTTCCATGAATGGAAGGTCGGCAGGTGTAGCAATGGAAGCCAGCGCTTCGATGGCTGCCATCCTGTTGCGGTCCATATTGAGGTTGTAAAAGGCATCGTCATTTTTCTCTTCAAGGCGCTGATCCTGTTCGTAAATCTCTTTCAGAGGGCCAGCGTTTTCGGCTACCTCAAGCATGTCGAGGGTTTTTACAGCATACTGTCTCACTTTGGGGTTTTCATGCTCCAGCAGGTTGAGCACCTGGGGCCACGAATGAATATGCTTATTGAGCCCTGCCAGCCTGGTGGCAAAAATTACGACGCTATGGTTTTCGCTGGTCATCCAGCGGTCAAACGATTCAATATAAATCTGGTGGTACTCCAGGGTGTTATGGATGTTTACCTGTTCCCACTCAGTAAGTTCGTACTTCAAATTATCGAGAAATCCCAGGGGGTCTTCCTCATTCAGTTTTACCAGGGCAAGCTGCGACTCCATGCGAAGTATCCCGTTTCGCGAGTTAATGTATTTTGAAATGCTGCGGTTGGCATCCTTCACATCCATTTGGGCTAGTTCCCTGAACCCTTTGGCTTTCACGTTCCATTTGCGGTTGTTTACTTTGCGCAAGGAGTCTTTGTAAAGTTCCAGGTTAAAGTAAAGGTCGCGCAGGCGTGTGGCAGCTTCGCCATAAAGGTTGTTGTGCAGCGATAAAAGCTCGTTAATGAAAATATCGCGGTTTACCTCGTGGTTGATGCCGGTAAACTCGAAGGTCTGGTTTTCTTCGCCAAAAAGAAAGCCGGTAAGTTCATCCTGGTAAATGCCTTGGATTTCACTGGCCTGTTTCCTCTCGCGGGTTTTTATGGTGCGGTTTATCAGGATGTAAAGCAGCAGCATCATAAGACTGAAGAGGAGATAAATAACGATTACCACCAGGATCTTTACCTTTAGGCCTGCCTGCTGATATTGGTTTTTAAATTTCTGCCACAGGCTGAGGTTTTCGCTGGCATCAGAATCTTCGCCAAAGGCAAGCAGAGCTGAGCCGCTTTCGCCAATTTCGGGCGAGGGGCTAAAAATAGATTCATTGCTTATTTCGCTGGGGGCATTGGCCATGGCGCTAACTTGAAAAGAAGTGAGCCAAAGCCCTGTTATGGCGAGAAAAATCGTTATATAAATTTTTCCTTTGGTCATTGTGGTGAGTTTTTTCATTTTTCCAACGCTCTTTTAAAACAAGTAAGCAACGCCGGCCTCAACCGTGTATTTATTGCCCCACACACCGCCTTTGTAATACTGGTAGCCTGCGCCCGCCCTGATAATAAGTTGCGGGGTTGCTTTTTGCTGATACCAAAGCATTACCTTATTGCTCTCGAGGTTGTACACTTCGGCACCGATCAGGGCATCGTCGTCGGCCGAAAAACCTGTGCCTGCCGTGATGGACAGATGGTGGTCGGGCGAGGAGAAATACCTTCTTACGGTAAAGAAGTATGATTGCGATGATGGGGTATTGCTGGCAAAAGTGAAAAACGGCCTGAAGCTGAAATAATACTGCCGGTAGTATTTGCTAATGGACCCGGTGAGGATAAGCAGGTCGTTTTCGGTAAAGTTGAGCAGTCGAAACCCTGCGGATGCTTCCCAGGCCGATGGCAGCTTCTGGAACACCTCCAGGCCGGCCCTGAAAGTCGGAAACAGCTTGTCGTATGGCGAGTAGCCTGCATTCAGGTACATATAAGTACCGGGCCCCAGTGATGGATAAGCATCCACCTCAAACTGAAGGCCGGTATTGCCAAAGCGGTCGGCCACATTCACGCGCGAGATGACCGTACCAAAGGTGTTGGTTCGTCTTCCGTATTCGGCGTAAAAAAGGTGCCAGGAGTTGGCCATTTCGAAATAATCGCCCCGGTATCCCACACTCACAAAGTTTTTCAGACGTCCTACCTCAATGGTCGATAGCAGGTCTTTGGCATCGCGGTGGGTGGGATCAATATCGAGTATCTGGTGAAGCAAAATTACCGTGGGCTGGTACTCGCCCAGTTCGTGAAGCATTTGGGCTTTTCTGAACAGCAGGTCAGGATTGTTGGGATCGCTCACAATCACTTTGTCAAGGTAATCAATGGCTTCACGGAAATTGCCGGCCCAAGCCTGTACGTCGGTCATGGCCATTAGTGCACTCCTGTTTGAAGGCGATTTCTCAATCACCTCTTCCAAAATTTCCGAGGCCTCGTCGTAGCGTTGCTCCCATGCCAGGGTTCGTGCCATCAGTATGCTTGCATCGTGATAATCGGGGTTGATTTCAAGGATTTGCCTGCATAGCTCGCGGGCCGCAGATCCTTCCTGCTCAAAAGCCAGATCCTGCGCCTGAAAAAACAGGTCGTCAAGGTTGAGCTGCGGAACGGGCAGGGCTTGCCCCTGTGTGCCGGCCGAGATGCTCAAAAACAGTAGGAATATTAACCCCCTTAGTTTTTTCAGACCCAAAGCTGATTTATTAATCGAAGTGGTATATTTTTTCATAATGTTTCCGGATTGAAAACATCCTAGTTATTATGTGAATATTGGCTGCCCTGAAAAATAGATTCAGTATCCATACATAAGAAAGGCTAGCGTTTGATTAGGAATCGTTTTACCCTTATTGACAATTCGTTGGGGCTGAAAGGCTTGGTAAGGTAGTCGTCGGCTCCCAGCTTGAAAGCTTCAATAATGGTTTCTTCATTACCTACTTTCGATAACACAATAATAGGAGTTGACTTTTGCAGGTCGTTCTTTAGCAGGTTAATCAGTTCGAGGCCTCCTGTAAATGGCATGAGCAAGTCGGTAATTACCAGATCGTAATCCTGCGATCTGAGCTTTTCGGATGCCATCCTGCCATCGTTGGCAACATCGACTTCGTAGCCCTCGCGGGTAAGCTTGTGTTCAATGGCTTTAATAACCATGTAATCATCCTCGCATACGAGTATTTTCATTGTTTTGTGATTTAGGGTGTAGTGCTTGTTCTGTCAGGTTGCTTTTTTGTTAAAATCTAAAATACAAAACCCGGTTATAACCGGCCAGACTGGCTTTTTTCTCCTGCAAATGAATATACGAAGAAAACGCCAATAATCCATTACAAAGATTTGACAAAATTAGGGACTAAAGAATCAGGGTATTTACCGATTTTTCGGGTATTTTTCACCGTTAGTATTTAGGTATGAATACTGATTTCATTTAAAAAAAGTCCAGGTTTTTAACCTTCATACAGTTTAAAACCATTTAAATTAAAGGAATACAGCGATTCTTTAGCAGCCTTTTGAGGGGTCTGCTGTCAGGAAGTTAACAAAAAAATGATCAGATAGTTTTGAAGGAGTTAAATGACCAGATTTGGTTAGTCCAGGGCAAGTTTCTCCAGTTCTTCCTTGAGTTGCTCTAGGGCGATCCTGCAGACCCGGGTGGTATTATCTACCATGGCTGGTATTTTGTCCAGGTTTTCTTTTTTGTCGGCATATTGCTCAATCTGCTCCACCTCATCTTCAATTTGGCTAATTCCCACATAATTGAGCTGTGGTTTCAGCTTATGGGCAATGTGTCGCACTGCTTCCCAGTCTTGGTTTTGGGTTTTGGTGTTCAGATTTTCGAGCACTTCCGGCGTGTTATCCACAAAATAGGATATCATGGTAACCATAAACTCCTGGTCGCCTTCACTCATTTCTTCGAGATTGCTGAGGTCGTATAATTTTTCTGTCATGATATTTACAGGGGAAGTATTAGTAATATTTTTTTTTTCCTTTTTCCGGTAATCAGTTACCAGTGTTTCTATTTTATTTTTGAGATCTTCGGGCTCATAAGGTTTTGGTACAAAGTCGTTTGCCCCTGCCTCCAGGCATTTTTTCCGGGCGTTTTGGCCAATGCTGGCCGTTATGCCAATAATGGGAATGTCTGAATAAGATGCAGCTTCAGCGGCCCGGATGGCTTCCATGGTTTGTAACCCGTTGAGTCCCGGCATTTGCACATCCATTAATATCAAATCGTATTCATTGGTTTTGAGTCTTTCAAGCACATTAAACCCGGTTTTGACAAATTCGGCTTCAATGCCCATTTTCTTCAACTGATGCTTCATTACCATTTGGTTTAGCTCCACGTCTTCAGCCACCAGAATCTTAATGTTTCTCGGTGGTGGAGGCGCAATTTCAGTCACCGTGGCTTCTTCTTTGCGTTCGGTCTCCCCGGGTGGGTTCAGGTTAAACGGAAGCAGAAAATGAAAATAAAAAGCCTGCCGGTTCATTTCCTGTAAAAGAATGCTTCCCTGCAAAAGGTCGATGTTGTATTTTACTTTTTCCAGGGTAAGGTTGAAATCTGCATCGCTTGGCAACGAATTTTTGTTGGGAGGTTGGGAAGGGGCAAACTGGCCAAGCACAAAAAAAGATATTTCGAATTTTTCCTTGCTTTTTTCTTCTCCCAGGGCGGTAATTCTTATGGAGCGGGTGGCTGGCTGTGCAAGCAGGAATTCGGAAAGGTAAATAATGATTTGGCTCAGGCGCCTGCCGTCGCCATACAGGCAGTCGGGCATCGAAAAATCGGCTTCCACGGCGGTATGTATGCCTTTCTCTTCGGCGCGCCGGGCAAAGAGCAGATGGAAATCTTCTATGGTTTTTTTCAGCGAAAGCGCTTTTATGACGGGCTTCATTTCGGGTTGTTCTCCCAGGCATGTCAGCAGCATATCATCGATCATTCCCGAAAGGATACCTGTGGTTCGCTTCAGTTTTTTTACAAAGTCGAGCTGCTGCTCATCCAGGGGGGTGTCGAAAAGCAGTCCGCACAATGCGCTTAAGTTGTAGAGCGGGTTGCGCAGGTCGTGGGCAATATGTGAGAGCTCCTCCTTGCGCGACACCGGGTCGCCAGGACAAGCCTGCTGCTGGTTAGCCACAGGCAGCAAAATGATTAAATGCTGCAGGGGCTGCTGCCGGCCCGGCCATGGGTAAAAGGCCACAAGCAACTTCATGGCTTTGCCATCTTTGCCCTGTAAGCAAAGTTCTCTTTTCCAGTTCTTACCCGACTGAATAAGGTTCTCAAGCTCGGTTTTGAATCCCGGGTGGTGAGAAGCCGCGTGAACAAAATCGGTAAAACGGCCATGCACTTCACTTACCGCATATCCGCTGAGGCTGCCGAATTGTTTGTTGGCATAGGTAATACGCCCTTGCTCATTAAGCATTAGCAAAGCAATGCTTTCGTCGAGGGCATACCAGTAAAGGTCGAGCAACTCTTCCGATGATAGTTCAGCGTGGTCTTTATTATGCATCCCGGTTAAAATCATTCAGTTATCCATCATCAACGGCCTGTCGGGAGGATTTCCTTGCCAATGTCAAAATAAACGTAACAAGCGACGGGTTTTCATCGCCAAATTCGTATTTTCAAATTTATTGCAATTTGTCCTTCATTTTACGCTTAACCATAAAAATAATTAAATAAAAACGTTATTTTTGTTTGTCACGCCATTTGAAAACTATTTTTTTTGCTTTAAAACTTTTTTAACCAGTTTATTATGGCTTGCAGTCGGATTGGCGTTTTGCTGGTATCTTTCTTTATTCTGCTGGGCGGTGGTTCTGTCCTTGGGCAGCGTTTCGATGGCGGCCTTCGTGCCGGCATCACTGCCAGCGAGGTGTCGGGCGACAACCTGGGCGGACCCGATAAGCTGGGCTGGTTTGCTTCCGTTTTTACCAACAGAGGGGTGGGTGTCTATAGCCGCCTGCAGCTCGAGCTTCTTTATATTCAGAAAGGCAGCCGCTCTCGCCCCAACGAAAAAAATAATTTTTACGACTATCGTTTTTCCCTTCAATATGCCGAGGTTCCCCTGGTGTTAATCTACGATTTCCCTTTCGGGGAAAACCTTCGCCTGGCTGGGCGATTGTCGCTCGAAGCCGGCCTTTCGGTCGCTTTCCTGGTGGCAGCCCAGGAAAAAGAAAACGACCTTGAAATAGAACTTGGGCAGGAAAAACCATACAATGATGCCGAGTTGAATGTGTTGCTCGGATTGTACTACCCGGTAGCCGACCGCCTCAACTTCCACCTCCGTTTTTCGCAGGGCGTGACCCCGCTGAGGCCTCACCTGGGCGGCTCGCAAACATGGTATAACCGCGGGCAATATAACACCGTGTGGACCTTCGGCCTGGCCTGGTCACTGCTATAGCAAATAATTGCTGCCAGCTACCCATATTAAGAAATTGTTAAGTTAGTTTTAAGGAAACTATAAATGAGCCTTTTAAAGAAGGGGCTGGGCCATTTTACTGGGAAAATTCACTTAATTTTGGCTTGCATTTAAAAACAATAAATGAAACCAGGCAATTACCGCATTTTGCTTGTTGACGATGAACCTGACATCCTGGAGTTTATCGGTTACAACCTCACCCGCGAAGGTTACACGGTTCACAAATCTCTTAATGGTAAAGAGGCGGTGGAGAAAGCCCGCGAGGTGCTTCCCCACCTGATTATTCTTGATGTGATGATGCCCGAAATGGACGGCATGGAAACCTGTCGCGAGTTGCGGCGTTTTCCTGAGCTTTCGCACAGCATTATTGCCTTTTTAACCGCCCGCGGGGAAGATTATTCGCAACTTGCCGGTTTTGAGGCAGGCGCTGATGATTACATTGCCAAACCCATAAAGCCCAGCTTGCTGCTGAGCCGGGTAAAAGCCCTGCTGCGCCGATCGGCCCCCGCAGGCGATGCCGCCGAAAGGGTGCAGGTGGGTAGCATTATGATCGATCGCGAGCGTTACCTGATTTTTAAAAACGAGCAGGAAATTAGCCTGCCGAAAAAGGAATTTGAACTGCTTGCCTTGTTGGCATCCAAGCCCAACAAAGTATTTTCGCGCGAAGAGATCTTTGCCAGCGTCTGGGGTAGCAATGTGGTGGTTGGCGACCGCACCATTGATGTGCATGTGAGGAAACTGCGCGAAAAAATCGGTATTGAAAATATTAAAACAGTGAAGGGTGTGGGCTACAAATTCGAGGTTTAAGTTATGATGAACTATGCAACCCCGCGCAAACTAGCCCTTATCACCTCTTTGATCGTTTCCCTGGCATTCTCACTTGCCTATGGTATTACCACCCTTATTGTATATGGCGAGTTGCTCTGGAAAACACTTCTGGTGGGCAATGTGGTGCTGATTGTTATTACTTTTTTTCTTTTTCGCTATATCCTCGAGCGCTTTATCTACGACCGCATAAGGCTGATATACAAAACCATACACGAACTGAAAGCCCCAAAAGGCCAGAAAAAGGCGATGGTGTTTGGCAAAGAAGATATTATCAGGGAAACCAATCAGGAAGTACTCGAATGGGCCACCAGCAAAAAGAAAGAGGTGGAAGAGCTGAAGAAGCTTGAAGCCTACCGCCGCGAATTCCTGGGCAATGTGTCGCACGAGCTTAAAACGCCGATCTTCAACATTCAGGGCTATGTGCTTACCCTGCTCGACGGTGGCATCGACGATCCGGATATAAATCGCAAATACCTGCAGCGCACCGAACAAAGCATCGATCGCATGATCGGCATTATTGAAGACCTCGAGGCGATAGCAAAACTGGAGTCGGGCGAGCTGAAGCTAAATTTTTCAACCTTCGATATTGTTTCACTTGCGCGCGAGGTGATGGAGTTTATGGAGATAAAGGCTGGGGCGCGTAATATTCAGCTGCACTTTGGCCGCAATTACGATTCGCCTGTTTTTGTAGAAGCCGACCGCCATGGCATTCAACAGGTGCTTACCAACCTGGTGGTCAACTCCATTAAGTATGGTACTGAGAATGGCCGCACCAAGATCAGTTTTTTCGATATGGACGAAAACATTCTGATTGAAGTAACCGACAGTGGCATTGGCATTCCGCGTGAAGAACTTCCGAGGGTGTTCGAAAGATTTTATCGTGGCGACAAGAGCAGGGCTTTTCGCGAAGGGGAGGGGGGCACCGGCCTGGGCCTGGCCATTGTAAAGCACATCATCGAAGCCCATAACCAGACCATCAATGTGCGCAGCACCCTTGGCGTAGGCACTACCTTTGCCTTTACATTGCAAAAGGGAAAAGCCTCGGCAGGGAGTCGTAGAAACGTGTTTATGCTTTAGATCAATCTATGTGTTTTTTTAACGATTTTAAGAAAAACTTGGTTAATTTCTCGTTAATAACTTTTTCTCCGCGCTGTTTGAAAAAAAGATACTTTTGCCCATCTTTAACACCCCTTAAAAAGGGGGCTTAGTAAACAATTAACAAAAACTTAAAGTTGCAGCGCGTTTTAGTGTTTTTGTTTTCGCTGTAAGCGATTAATTTTGCAATTCAATTTTCGGGAGGTATAAGAACTTTCAATAATTAAATCGTTAACCAATAAATCCAATCCTAATCTTTTCAATCACAAAACAAAAAACAATGAGAAAACAAACCATTTTGATGTGCGTGATTGCTGTCTTCGCCATGCTTATCGGGTCGAATGCAGCATTTGCTCAGGGGATCACTACCGCCTCTATCGAGGGTACGGTAATGACGATTACCAGCGAGCCCATGCCCAATGCCAACGTGGTGGCTGTGCATCTTCCTTCGGGAACGCGTTACGGCACCATTACCAGGGCTGACGGCCGCTTCAACCTGCCCAACCTTCGTACCGGCGGTCCTTACGAGATTACCGTTAGTTACGTGGGTTATCAGAACGACCAGGCCACCAACCTTTACTTGTCGCTGGGTGAAACCCGCAGCCTGGTATTTTTTATGCTCGAAGTGGGTGTGGTGCTCGAAGAAGTTGTAATAGCCGGTACCCTTGACCGTGTTTTCAATGCCGGTCGTACAGGTGCTACTACCAACCTCGACAGCGAAACCATTAACCTAATGCCTACCATTTCGCGTAGCATCAACGACTTTACCCGCCTCAACCCGCAGAGCAACGGAACCAGTTTTGCCGGTCGCGACAACCGCTTTAACAACTATACCATCGACGGTAACATTTACAACAACAACTTTGGTTTGGGTTCAGGTCAGTTTGCAGGAACCAACCCCATTAGTATTGAAGTTATCGAAGAAATCCAGGTGAATATTGCTCCATACGACGTTCGTTCGGGAGGCTTTACCGGTGCCAATGTAAACGCCATTACCAAATCCGGCTCTAACGAGTTCCGTGGTTCGGTTTATTCATTTCTCAGAAACGAATATATGCTTGGCCGCAAAATTGGTGAGCAGACCCTGAACGTTTCGGATGCCTTTACAAAAATTCGTGGTGCCAGTGTTGGTGGTCCCATTATTCGCGACCGCCTTTTCTTCTTCGTTAGCATGGAGCAGGAAGAAGAATCTGTTCCCGGGGACCAGCGCCTTGCAACCCGCCCAGGTCTTCTGCCAGATGGTCAGAACGTAACCAGGGTGCCCGCCGACCGCATGGATTTTGTAAGGCAGCAAATGATGGCCATTTATGGTTATGAAACCGGCCCTTACGAAAACTATCCTTTTGCAAGCGAAGGCCTGCGTCTTAACTTTAGGATTGACTATAACATCAGCCGAAACCACCGATTGGCCCTTCGCCTCAATCATTACGATGCCTTCCGCGATGTGACCATCAACGGTAACAGCGTTAGAAACGTGACCCGCTACGGCAATACCAGCCGTTTTGGAAATGAAGCGCTCACTTTCCGCAATGCCAACTATACCAACGATAACACCGTTACTTCATTTGTGGCTGAATTGAACTCAGTGTTTGGCAATCGTTTTGCCAATAACCTCAATATTGGTTTCACCGCCATTAAGGACCCCACTCGTGGAATCCCTGGTGGACAGGTGTTCCCGTTTGTTGAAGTGCTGGAATGGGATGGCGATCCGCCTCCGGCTGAAACAACTGGTACTCCCAGGTATTATTTTGCCCTTGGTAATGAACTCTACTCAGTGGGAAACTTGCTTGAGAACGACATTTTCAACATTACCAACAACTTCTCGGCATTCATGGGAGCGCATACCCTTACCGCCGGTGTAAACTTCGAATACCAGACTTTTGCTAACGCTTTCAACCCCAACGCAAATACTTTCTATCGCTTTAACTCTTACCAGAACTTTCTGGATGTGGTTGTTAACAGGTTGCCCGATGCACGCCCTGACGGTTTTGCCATGAGTTATTCATATCAGGGCAAAGATGATCTCCCCCTCGACGAAACCGCATTCGCACAACTTGGCTTGTATTTTCAGGATAAATACCAAATTACCCGTGACCTGGTTGTTACAGCTGGTTTGCGTGTTGATTTGCCATTCTTCCCTATTGATCTTCCCCGTAACCCCAGGCTGGATGCACTGGTTGACCAAGGACTCAGTTTCACTGACCCACGCGATGGTTCGTCCATTATTCCTGACGTTAGTCAACTGGCCAAAGCTCGCTTACTTTTGTCGCCAAGGATTGCTGCCAACTGGGACGTGTTTGGCGATAACTCCCTGCAAGTGCGTGGTGGTACCGGTTTATTTTCCGGCCGTATTCCCTTTGTTTGGATTTCCAACCAAGTTAGTGCCAACGGTGTAACCCGTGGCTTAACAGGCTGGGATCGTTACAGCCTTGTAGGAGGTGAATGGGTTGAAAATGTTTGGGGCGAAGGTGGAAGACCTGCATGGCAAGGCTTTCAGGCTGACCCAAGCGTATACAAACCCGATCCAGAAACTTTAGATGCTCAGCTTTCCAGGGATATTAACCTTACCGATCGTAACTTCAAATTCCCACAGGTTTGGCGTACCAACCTGGCAGCTGACTATAAATTGCCCTATGGAGTAATCGCAACCCTCGAGGGTATTTACTCACAAGACTTCAACAGTCCACTGGCTATGAATATCAACCTGGCTGAGCCTGCTGGTAATTTTAGCGGTGCAGATCCCAGACCCTACTTCACCTCTTACACCCAGAATTCACAGTTTAATGAAGTAATGTACCTTACCAACATTAATGAAGGTTACTATGCTTCTCTTACTGCCCAGCTGCAGAAAGACTTTGGCTCAGGTGTTTATGCCAGCCTTGCCTACACTCGCAGTGTAAGTAAAGACTACGGTTTGATTGGTGGTTCGCAGGCTGCATCCTTGTGGCCCAACGAAGTTGCTGAAGACCGCAACCAGCCCGAAGTTGGTTACAGCCGCTTCGATCAACCCAACCGTATTGTAGGTTACTTGTCGTTCAACACGGCTATTATAAGCCCCAGGAACACCACAACCTTTGCATTGTATTACAGTGGTGGTGAAGCCGGACGTTTCAGCTATGTTTATGCTGGTAACTTTGGCGACCGTGCTTCCCGCCTGATGTATATTCCAAACAGCGCAAACGAAATCAGATTCCTGCCCGTAACCATTGCCGGCACTACTTATACTCCTGAGCAGCAGTGGGCAATTCTAAACGACTATATTGAGCAGGATGACTACCTAAGCGCCAACCGCGGAAAAGTTGCTGAGCGCAATGGTGCCATCCTTCCATGGCTGAACCGTTTCGACCTGCGCATTGCCCAGGATATCGTTTTCACCGGTTTGCCTGATCGCTACAAACTGCAGTTTACTGTTGACATTCTCAACTTTGGTAATATGCTCAGTAGCGAGTGGGGTGTTTCCGAAACTACTTGGCAGCGCTCACCCCTTACCTATGCCGGAAGGGATGCTACCGATAACGTTCCCACCTACAGACTCACTCGTGTAACAGGTGGTCCCGAAGGTGAAGTACCTTACGATACCTACAGGCCGATTATCAGCCTTAACCAGACCTGGAGTCTGCAGCTAGGTGTTAAATTTATCTTCTAATAAATTTCTTTTCAGAAACTCTCAAGAGGCTGCTCCAAACCGGGGCAGCCTCTTGCATTTTTATGTGCCAAAAAATTCGGGGAGGTTGTTTTTTCCACTATTTTTGGACCTCAAAAAAATAGCGAATATGAATAACAAGATTATTTCGGCTTTTGTAATTGGCGTTCTGTTCTTTAGCCTTGCAGCTTGCAAGTCAGATGGACTTCCCGGCAAAAAAGACGTGCGGCTGGCTCTCGAGCATCATTTCAACAGAGAAATCTATAAGGATTATGTGCAGGTGCTTGACATTAAGGTAGTGGGAAAAAGGCAGGATACTTATATGGATGGGAAATATGCAGATTTGCTTATTGAAGCCAGCATCCGGGTCAAAAAAGGACATGTTATTTCTAAGCGTTATACTGCCACTTCCTTTGACGTAAATGAAAGATGGGCCGAAAATTTTGAAGCCACCCTGCAGGCAGCCGAATCGGAAGAAGAACGGCAAAATATCATTAGCCTGTTTGAGGCCAATACTTTCAGTGAAGGCGAGCACACCATTGAAGGAACCCTTACCTACGCTTTGTTTGAAGGGAAGTGGCACCTGCTCAGCACCACTTTGTTTCCGGCCTATGTCGACCGGCCTGAGGAAATTATTATTAGCGAATAAAACTTGTTATTTAGAAAGATTTTAAATAACTTTATGGAATGCGCGAAATTCTAAAAAATATTGCACTCTGGACCATGCTTCTGGCCTTTATGGTTTCCGCCTCCGGATTCCGCTTGGTGAAGCATTCTTGCCCATCCTGCAATATTGTCGAATATTCGCTGCACAATCCGGCATCATGCTGCGAAACGGAAACTCCAGCCGAGGCGCAAGAGCCTGTTTCTTGCTGCACTCCTGTCGGGGCACCAATGGCCTGTTCCTCGGCCTTTACAATGGACTCATGCTGCGAGTATGAGTCACAACTCTTTGTGATCGAGGAGCTGGTTGCCCCAACCACACTTAAAGTGGAGGCCTCCCTGGTAAACCTGCCATTGCAAATTGCCAGGCTTGACCTGCCGGAAGATGTTTCCGATGATCTTTTTTTCGCTGCCTATCAGCGGCCACCGCCCCCTGTCTTTTCAGGGACCGATTATCTCGTTTATCTCCATCAGCTTAAAATAGCTTTCTGTTAAAACTTGCTGCTTTTTTGCAGCACAGCATGAGCCTTTCTTGCCACAGCAATGAAAGGCATGGCCGTATTGTGTCAAATCAAGTTTTAACCAGAAAAATTTTAAGTTATGAAAACCATATCATCTTTTGTAGTCACTATTATCCTGATTCTTTTTGCAGGATTTTCCAACCCAATGAATGCCCAGGAGCCCGCTCCTGAAGGCAATGTGGAAACCGAAATCAAGGTGCTCGGCCTTTGCGGCATGTGCAAGGACCGGATTGAGAAAGCAGCCTACAGCGTCAGGGGCGTGCGTTCGGCTAGCTGGGATCAGCAGAAAAACCTGCTAACCCTAAACTTCCGCGCCAACCGCACCAGTCAGGAAGAGATCGAACGCAGCATTGCAAAAGCCGGTCATGATACCGAAAATTTCATTACCGACGAGGAAACCTATAAAAACCTGCACCATTGCTGCAAATACCCGCGCGATCCCGAAATGCTGAAGAATAACAAACTTTTTAACCAGGAATAATCGACTTAGCCATGGAAAAAACTCTTTCAGTAAGTGGGCTGCATTGCAATGCCTGCGTAAGCCGGGTTCATAAGGCCCTTTCGGGGATGGCAGGCGTGCAGAAAGTGCAGGTTGATCTTCCCTCTGCAACTGTTAAAATAAAATCTGCTGACGAAATTAAAACAGACGACATGAATGCCCTGCTTGAAGATTTGGGCGACTACCGTTTGTACGAAAAAACCTGAAAGCCATGAACTCAAAAATAAAGACACTCATTTTTACCATCCTGACTTTTATTTCAGGAGGCTTGTTTTCCCAAGGTGGCATGCTGAAGGGTGTTGTTTACGAAAGCGAACCACACGGGAATCATTTCCACCTTAACCCCCTTATCGGGGCCAATGTGGTGTGGCTTGGCACCACCCGTGGGGCTGCCACCAATTCCGAGGGCCGCTTTCAGCTTGAAAAGCCGGCCCGGCTGCCGCATAAGTTGGTGGTTAGCTACATTGGCTATGAAAGCGACACCCTTAACATTTCGGCTGCCGACACCGAGATCAGCGTGGTGCTGGAAGCAACCCGCAATCTTGATGAAGTGGTGGTTGCCGGACGCCGGCCTGGCACGCATTACTCCACGCTGGAGCCCATGCTAACCAATGTAATTACCAGCAGTGAGCTTCAGCGCGCTGCCTGCTGTAACCTTTCTGAAGCATTTGAGACCAATGCTTCCATCGATGTTTCATACAGCGACGCGGTTTCCGGAGCACAGCAAATTCAGCTGCTTGGCCTGGCAGGCATTTACAGCCAGATCCTTACGGAGAACATGCCAACGCTTCGTGGCCTAGGGCAGCCATTTGGGCTGAGTTATACGCCCGGCCCCTGGATGGAATCGATACAGGTGTCGAAGGGTGCTGCCAGCGTGATCAATGGCTACGAATCCATCACTGGCCAGATCAACGTGGAGCTGAAAAAGCCCGAAAGCGCCGAGCAGCTGTTCTATAACTTCTATGCCAACGACTTTGGCCGGCTCGAAAGCTCTGTAAATGCGGCAGTAAGGCTGAACCCCCGCTGGCATACCATGGTAATGGCGCACGGCGAGTTGCTCAACAATACCATCGACCACAACCACGACACTTTCCTCGACCACCCCCTGGTCAGGAAGTTTAACGTGATAAACCGTTACCGCTACGACCGTCCTGGCATTATGGAGTCGCAGTTTGGGGTCAGAATAATGCATGAAGGGCGTGAAGGAGGGCAAAAGTCATTTTTTCATAACAACGAAAACTGGGGCTCTGACAATTATTACGGATTCGGCATCAACACCAGCCGTTATGAGGCTTTCGCAAAAACCGGTTTCTTTTTCCGCAATATGCCCGATGCCAGCCTTGGCACCCAGTTCGACTTTTCGCACCACAGCCACGATTCGCATTACGGCCAGACTACCTATGAGGGCACCCAGAATACCTTTTACGCCAATATTCTGTTTGAAAACAACATTGCGCGTAACCCCGATCATAGGTTTACGACTGGTGTGAGTTTCCTTTTCGATGACTACAGTGAAGTGCTTGCTGACAGCCTGTTTGAGCGGCGCGAGGCTGTGCCGGGTGTCTTTGGTCAGTACACCATGAATCTGGGCGAAAATTTCACCTTTATTTCGGGTTTGCGTGCCGATTTCCATAACATCTATGGTGCTTTCCTGACGCCCCGCTTTCATGCGCGCTATAGGTTGGGTGAGCATACCACTTTCCGCGCTTCTGCAGGAAAAGGCTTTCGGGTGCCCAACCTTATTGCCGAAAATACCGGCCTGCTGGTGAGCAATCGCCGAATCAGGGTGCTTGAAGAAATACAGCCCGAAAGGGCCTGGAATTACGGCGGGAGCGTATCGCGCCACCTGATGCTTTTCGGAAACGATGCTTCCATCACGGCCGAATATTACCGCACCGATTTTCAAAACCAGCTGATTGTGGATGTGGATACCGATGTGAATGAAGCACGTTTTTACAACCTGAACGGGAAATCATATGCCAATAATTTCCAGGTGGAGATGAGCTTTGAACCCCTTCGACGGTTGGAGATGACGGCAGCTTACCGGTACACCGATGTAAAAACCACCATCAACGATGTGCTGGAAGTGAAGCCATTTGTAAATCGCTACAAGGGCCTGCTTTCCGGTTCATATGCCACGCGCAGTAACCGCTGGCAGTTCGACCTGACCGCCCAGTTCAACGGCCCGAGCCGCATTCCTTCAACCGACATGCTGCCCGAGCAGTTTCGCATGCCAAGTCAGTCGCCTGCCCATATCATGTTGCTGGGGCAGGTTACCTACCGGCTCAGGGCTTTCGACCTCTACCTTGGTGGCGAGAACCTGACCAACTTCAGGCAAATGAACCCCATAATTGCCTCAACTGATCCATTTGGCGATTACTTTGATGGTTCCTTGATTTGGGGCCCGATTATGGGTAGAATGTTCTACGTAGGCCTTCGTTACGCAATTGACAGGTAAGTTTTCCTGCAAGGTTTTCCTTGTGTTTTTTCTTTGCGTCATGGCGTCTTCGCGGTTTTAAATTTTTTATTACCGCCAAGACATTATTGCGCGAAGTTCTTTTGTGGCTTTTGAGTCTTTTTTTAGATCCTTTGTGTATAGTTTTTGGTTACACAGAGTTTCACGAAGAAGGCACAGAAGTCACAAATTTTTTTATTCTTGCCCCTGTTTTGAAAGGTCCTTTTCCGAAAAAAACTTTTTGTTTTTCAGGGATATAGCGTATTTTACATTGAACGGTTTTGATTAGTTTTTAATCAGGAAATCTTTCTTGTAAATGAAAGAACGGGTGTTGAAGAAGCTTAGCGTGCTTGCCGATGCCGCCAAGTACGACGTGTCCTGCTCCTCGAGCGGCAGCAACCGCCCTGCAAAAGATGGCGGTTTGGGCAATGCCGCCCGGGCGGGCATTTGTCACTCGTTTACCGAAGATGGCCGTTGCATTTCTCTTCTCAAAATCCTGTATACCAACCATTGCATTTACGATTGTGCCTATTGCATAAACCGCCGAAGCAACGATGTGCCGCGGGCAGCCTTTTCGGTTGGTGAACTGGTTGACCTGACCATAAATTTTTACCGGCGCAACTATATCGAAGGCCTTTTTTTGAGTTCCGGGGTGGTGGTAAGCCCCGACCATACCATGGAGCGCCTCATTGCCGTGGCCCGCAAGCTGCGCGAAGAGCAGCATTTTAACGGTTACATCCATATGAAGGCCATTCCCGGCGCCAGCCCTGAGCTGGTGGCCGAGGCCGGTCTGTATGCCGATCGTCTGAGCGTGAACATTGAAATTCCCTCCGAAAGCAACCTTAAACTTCTGGCCCCCGAAAAGGATTTCACCAGCGTGCTCAGTCCTATGGACCAGATACACACGGGCATTGAGACCAACAAAGCCGAAAGGACGAAATTCCGAAAGGCGCCCCGCTTTGTGCCTGCCGGGCAGAGCACCCAGCTTATTGTGGGTGCCAGCCCCGAAAGCGATTTCGACATACTGAAGCTGGCATCGGGCTTTTACAAGCGGCAGCAACTCAAAAGGGTGTATTACTCTGGTTTTGTGCCGGTAAACCTTGGCGACAGCCGCCTTCCGGCACTGCAAAAGCCACCCTTGCTGCGCGAAAACCGCCTCTACCAGGCCGACTGGCTGATGCGGTTTTACGAATTTCAGTATGATGAGATTTTAGGCGGCAAGAACCTGTTTCTCGATCCGAACCTGGACCCCAAGCTGGCATGGGCCTTGCGCAATCCGCATTACTTTCCTGTCGACCTGAGTTCGGCGCCTTACGAAAAAATACTTCGGGTGCCGGGCATTGGGGTGCGTTCAGCCAAGCTTATTGTGGCCAACCGCCGCTTTGGTAGCATTACCTTCACCCACCTGAAACGCATGGGCGTAGCATTGAACCGTGCCCGCTACTTCATTCTTTGCCGCGAATTACCCATGCAGGTACGCGACCTGAACCCGGTGTACCTGCGCCGCAAACTGGCCCCTCCCAAAGAAAAACAAAACATTCAGCTAAGTCTTTTTGAAAATGAATAAGCTGGTATCATCAAACCTTTGTTTTGTTTACGATGGCAGCTTCGAAGGCCTGCTAAATTGCGTGTTCGAATGCTTCGAACGCAGGGTCTTTCCCGAAGCGGTGATTTCCTCATCACGGCCATCGCAGTTGTTGCTGGGCGAAACCCTGCAGGTTGACACAGATCTGCAAAGGGCAGCTCGTGTGCTCGAAGGAGTTGTCAGGCGGTCGAGCCACCGCAATGCCAGTTTGCTGCAAGTGGCCTTTCTTTCGGAACTGCCCGTCGTAGAGATGGTGTTGCTGCGCTATCTGCAGAAGCTCTTTGCCGACTCATCAGGGCAATTCTGGCAAAACACGCTTGATGATGACGTTTTTGACCTGATTCAGATTTCCCGTAAGGTGAAAAAAGAAGTGCATCGCTTCCATGGTTTTGTGCGCTTCCAAAAAACCACTGATGGGATGTTTTTTGCGCCCATTGAGCCTGATCATAACATTTTGAAATTGCTGGCAGGGCATTTCAGGGCCAGGTTTGGTGATCAGGCTTGGATCATTTACGATACCAAAAGGAACTACGGGATTTTTTATGACCTTCAAAGCGTTAAGGAAATCGTTTTTGAAAACCACCGCATCGACTTCAACTCGGGCAATGTGGCGCAGGAGGTGAAGGATATGGACGAAGACTTCTACAGCACCCTGTGGAAGGAATATTACGATGCCATCAACATCATAGAGCGGCAAAATCACCGCCAAATGACCAACCTCATGCCCAAAAGGTACTGGAAATACCTTCCCGAGAAGGGGCAAAACAGTCAGGGCAAATAGGTTTTGTGCCAGGCGCAGGTTTGGAAAAAAATCGCCAAATTTGCCTTGCCAAAGGCCTGCTCTATGATAAATCCCAGATTCCAGGAAAACATTCAGCTTGCACTAAAAACCCTTCCGGGGAAACCGGGGGTATACCAGTTTTTCGATGAGCAGGGCAAAATCATATACATTGGTAAGGCCAAAAACCTGAAGAAGCGGGTTGTTTCTTACTTTAACCGTGACAACTACGACAGCGGCAAGGTAATGGTGATGGTGAAGCGCGTGGCCGAAGTGCGGCATATTGTTGTGGACAGCGAACTGGATGCGCTGCTGCTGGAAAACAACCTGATCAAAAAATACCAGCCGCGCTATAACATAATGCTCAAGGACGACAAAACCTACCCTTGGATATGCATTAAGAACGAACCTTTTCCACGCATTTTCCCCACACGCAACGTGGTGCGCGACGGCAGCAAGTATTTCGGGCCTTACGCTTCGGGCAAGATGATGCACGCGCTGCTCGACTTGGTCCGCCAGTTGTTTCAATACCGCACCTGCCGCCTGAATTTAAGTGAAGAAAACATCAGGGCCAAAAAATTCAGGGTCTGTCTCCAATACCACATTGGCAACTGCCAGGGGCCCTGCGAAGGCCTTCAAAGTGCCGAGGATTACCAGGAAACCATGACACAAATCGAAGAGATCATTAAGGGCAACCTGGGCACGGTGAATGCCCGGCTTAAGGAACTCATGAAGAAATATGCGGCGGCATACGAGTTTGAAAAGGCCAACGTGGTGAAGGAAAAGATCGAACTGCTTGAAAACTACCAGAGCAAATCAACGGTGGTGAGTATGTCGGTGACCAATGTGGATGTGTATTCGGTGATCAGCGACCAGGATCACGGTTATGTGAACTTCATGAAGGTTGTTAATGGTGCGGTGGTGCAGTCGCATACCCTCGAAATTCGCAAGAAGCTTGATGAAACCGATGCCCAACTGCTGGAAATGGCAATAGTTGAGCTCCGTCAGCGCTTTCAGAGCAATGCCACCGAGGCGGTAGTTCCCATTAAACCCGAAACGGCCATTCCTGATGTGCGCTTTGTTATCCCGCAAAGGGGCGACAAAAAGAAACTGCTGGAACTTTCTGAGCGCAACGCCAAATATCACCGGCTTGAAAAACTCAAGCAAAAGGAGCTGGTCGATCCCGAGCGCCACACCCGGCGCATCCTGCAAAAGATGAAAGAAGACCTTCACCTGCCCAACGCCCCGGCTTATATCGAATGTTTCGACAACAGCAACACCCAGGGCACCTACCCGGTGGCGGCCATGGTGGTGTTTCGCAATGCACGCCCAAGCAAGAAGGAGTACCGGCATTTTAATATTAAAACCGTTGAAGGCCCTGATGACTTTGCCAGCATGGAAGAGGTCGTTTCTCGCCGTTATAAACGTTTGCTGGCCGAGGGGCAGCCTTTGCCCGACCTGGTGGTGGTCGATGGCGGAAAGGGGCAGCTCAGTGCTGCGGTGGAAGCCCTGGAGGTTCTGGGGCTGCGAGGAAAAGTGCCGGTCATTGGCATTGCCAAGCGGCTCGAAGAGATTTATTTTCCGGGCGACAGCATCCCCATTTATATTGATAAAAAGTCGGAGACCCTGAAGATTGTTCAGCATTTGCGCGATGAAGCCCATCGTTTTGGTATTACCCACCACCGCAATCGCCGCGAAAAAGGCAGCCTGAAGTCGCAACTGTCAGACATTAAAGGCATTGGACCACAAACCGAAAAGATACTCCTAAACACCTTTAAATCTGTAGCCGGCATAAAACGAGCCAACGAAGAAGAACTGATTAAGGCCGTCGGGACTGCAAAAACAAAAATTCTGAAAGAGTTTTTCAGGAACGCAGATTAATCCGGTAGGACAAGTTGTTGCAAGTTTTTCCCCAATTCTTTCTAGTCTTCAAAAAACTCAAAAACATACTTTTCATCGAATTCGATTTCATTCTTTCGCAAGATATTTAGGTATTCATCTTTAAAGGATGCTTTGGCATGATGGTTTTCCTGATTCCGGATATAATTGATAACAGTTTGTTTCTGTGATTTAGAGTGTGAAAATGCACCGTAACCCTTCTGCCATTCAAATTTGAATTTGGTGAGCCTATTTTCTTTTATCCAGGCATTGCTTGATGTTTTTATCTTTTCAACCAGATCAGGGATAAGCTGGTTCACATTATACCCAATGAAAATGTGCACATGGTCGGGCATGCAACCAATTGCTAGCATTTTATGGCCATTCTTCTGAACAATACCTGTAATATACTTTTCCAGATCGTCTTTCCAAGCCTTTTTTATTAATGCATCACCATTTTTTGGTGAGAAAACCAAGTGGATAAAAAGTTGGGTATAGGTGTTTGCCATTTCCGAATTTATTAATTAAAATTTATTTTGCAATCGAAAATAATGTCACGGTGCGCTGCACCTTATGTTTATTTTTTTATTATAAGTGCTACCAATGTTATGCAGCGCTGCTGCAAAACAATCGACTTTATAAATGCAATTTAGTTGATTTTGTAAATATTGGCAAGAGATTTGGGTTTTCTTTTTCTGCTTTTCGGTGCAGAGCACCAAAATATTGGTAGCCATTCCATCAGGCAATCAACCATATAGGTGCAGCGCACCGCGACATGTTATTGAGATTGGTTCTTAACTGTCCTTAATCATTGCTTAATGATCAGATAAAAATTTTTCTTTTGAGAAATTTTTTGGAAATTAGCCGTTTCAAAGAAATCCTGAAAAATGGAACTCCAGCCCTGGGTTGAAAAGTTTTTGGTGTGGCGGCAAAAGCATCTAAGCGACAGGCATTTTATCCTGATCCTTTGCGT
>JAWLCS010000013.1:17500-75170 GCA_041687035.1 Bacteroidales bacterium | reverse complement strand
AAACTGGAAAAACCTGTCCCGGAAGTGTTGTCGAGGCTGGTTCCCGCTTCACGCGAAATTGTTGCCAACGAAGTGTACAATGCTGGCCAGAGCCTCGAAAACTTTACCAGCCAATACTACGCCCAGGCTTTCGAGACCATCTCGGGCGATGTGCTGTCGTTTTACTCAGAATTGGGCAGTTATTCAAACAAGGTTTTTGAGCAGCTTCAGAAAGCCGTAAGAAACACTGAACCAGCCAATCAGCCCAAAGAGTTTCTTAAAATACTCAACGATTTTTCTTATCAGGCCCGCAAGCGGATTAATCATCTGAACGGGACCATCGTTCAAAATCAGGGCAAATATTTAGAAAATGCCGGACAGGCCTATGTGAGAGACAGCAAGCTGATGCTTTCGTCTTTGCCAGACTCTTTAAGAATAAAGGTCAGGGCCGAAGATTTTGCAGTCAAAAGTTCCGACAAGTTTCTCGCCCGTGTGTATAAGTTCAGCCGCAGCAGTTGGATCAAACTTACCGGCAAGGAGGTTACAAAGAAGTTGCGCGTATCGGGTCCTGCACACTATTACCTGTTTATAAAACGGCTCGAGGTGTTAAGCAAGCTTCTCAACGAATATGCCCTCGATGCTTTTGGCGATGTGGTGGCCCTGCGCAAAATTCTTACCAGCCTGCACGAAATCATTGAGATGACACGGCTGGAGTGTACCGATCGCGAAAAAGCGCTCGCCCGCATCTCTATGGAGAAAGACCGCATTGCCGCTCAGCTGGCCGTGCTTGAATCGGAAGCCCGCACTTTCCGTGTGGAGGCCGGAAACAAGTTCTTCGACAGCCTGCTCGACGATCTGCAACAGTTTAGCAACTTTCTTGACAATGCAGGCGCTGACCCGCGCATGAAGAAATATCTCAGTGCGTTGCTTAAAAAAGGAGCGGAGCAGGAAACACTTTTCCTGGAAGCACCGGGGCTTTGGGTAAAAAACATGAATTTGTTTATTAACAAAGCCATTCTCGACTTCTTGTTTCTCTCACTGCGAAGCCGTATTCATTCCAAAATCAGAAAATATAACCAGGACTTTGCCAACCTTGGCGAAGCCAGCCTGCTGAAACACCTGAAGACTTACCAGAATGAACTGCTTGAAGTCGCCAAGGGAGTCGAACAGGATGATATAACGGAAAAGCAGCTCGACCTTAAGTTGCTTAAACAACCCGTGGTGGTTGATTTTTATAATGATTTTTTTGAAGAAGTAAAAGAGCTGATTACCGAACTACCAGAGCAGATCGAGATTAGCAGCCTGCATTTCAGCGATGAGATAGAAAAGGGTAATGTGCCTGAGCCTGAGCCGGTAGCGGTGAGCGTACGGAAATTGGCGGGTTTTTACGTGGGAAGCCTGCTCATCGACAGGGTGAAAATTCAGGCCCACGAAACCGAGCACAAGATTCAAATGAGCCTTAGCCGGATCAGGGATTTGCTGCGACTGATCAACTTCAGCCTGCTGCGCGAAGGCGAAAATTCCGACAGCACCGACGAAACTATTGACCGCGAGCAAACCGCCCGCTTGCTCAATAATTTTGTGAGCAAGCTCAAAGAAGAGGAAACCAAGCTGCGCAGCTTGCTGGCCGATTTTGTTAAAACTTTTGGCGAGGGACTGAAATTGGCCTTCGAGCCCCTTTCGTCGGCCGTCATTAATCAGACCAGCCTCGATTTGAAGAAGAAGATTCGCGAAAAAGGAACTGGCCGTTTTTCCAAAGCCGTGCAGCAGCAGGTAACCCAGGTCAAAGAGTTTGTGCAGAATAACATGGTAAACCTGCTCTACAGCAAGAGCGAAGGGATTGTTTGGGCCAGCCGTTTTGAAAAGAGTCAGACCGGAAAACTTTCTAACCGCGACATGCTTTCTTTTATTGAGGCCATTACCCCCAATCAGTCTTTAATGAAAGAGTTGCCTTATTACTATGCAACCTTGTTCTCGGGCTTGTCAGGTACCAGCGACGACTTTTGGGTGGGAATGAGCGAACAGATACGAGAGGGCAGCCAGGCCATTAGCCGCTTCCGATCGGGTGTGTCCGGGGCCCTAATCATTACCGGCGAACGCAGCTCGGGTAAGTCGAGCCTTTCAAAATACCTGGCAAGGAAGCACTTTAGCTCCGACAATATTCATATTTTAAAGGCACCCAAGTTCTGCAACGCCAGCACCGAACTGTTTCGCGAATCCCTGGGCAAGGCCCTTCACGTGAATACTCAAAACCTGGAAGATGCCCTCAGCGCCCTGCCATCGGGCAAGGTGATTGTGATTCACGACCTGGAGCTCTGGTGGGAAAGGAAGCCAGGTGGCCTTGAGGTCATTGAGCTAATAAAAGATCTTATTGACCGCTTCGGCCGTAAGTTCTTGTTTTTGATCAATGCCAACGAGCACGCACTTAAAGTAATTGAAAAGGCTAGTGGCCTGATGAGCTATTCGCTGGCGGCTGTTGTTTGCAAACCATTCGACGCCAGAGAACTTCGCGATATTATTATGTTGCGCCATAATGCCGGTGGGCTTAAGTTTGTTTTCAGCAAAAAGGAAGAAGACAAAATGACGGCGCTTGACTTGGCCCGCATGTTCAACCGTTTCTTCGACCAGTCATACGGCAACCCGGGGCTGATGATCTCGCTGTGGATGGCTTCCATAAAGAAAATCACCGGCAAAACCCTGGTAATGGAGCCTTTGCAGATTCCTTCCATGTCGGTTTTCGATCTGCTTAACCAGGAGCAACTTTTTTACCTCTTACAGTTTGTAATGCACCGACGTCTGGCAGCCGATTCACTGGCCAAAGCCCTTCAGTTTCCCAAAGAAAAGGTGAAGGAGCAGGTGAAGGAGCTGGTGCGCTCGGGCATTATTATTGAAAAGTTTGAGGGGGTTTTTGCCATAGATCCATCCCTTGACCTTTACCTGGTTGAAAAACTTAAAAGTAAGAACCTGCTATGAACCTGCTGTATATTGTAATTCTGGGTTTTGCGCTGTTTTTTGCCATGCAGCTCATCAACCGCTTGGCGGTGATTATCCCGGGAGAGAGCCGCTGGCGCAACCTGCTGCTGCGCTCATTGCCGATGGCTGAGTTTGTGGTGTGGCTTACCTATGCTTTTTGGGCGGCATCCATTGCTTTTGCTGGCCTGCCTTACCGTGGCATAGTTCAGAGCGCTATGGCCATAATGCTGGTGGTGGCTCTTGGTTGGTATGTGCTGCGCGATTTTCTGAGCGGAGTGTTGCTCAAATCAGAAAGCGGGTTTAGCAAGGGACAATCGATAAAAACCGGATTTGTTTCCGGAAAAATTACCGCTGTGGGATACCGGTCCTTGCTGATTGAGACAGAAAAAGGCGAAAAGGTTCGCGTACCTTTTTCTAAGCTGGGCGATGCAATTATTGCTACACCTCCGCAGAAAGGGCAGAGCCACAGCCATATGCTCCGATTTTTGGTTCCCGAAGGATCCAACCGCGGCTTTCTTCCCGCCAAAGTTTCGAAAACCATGCTCAATATGCCCTGGATTATTGCCGAAGAAGAACCCACGGTAAATTTTGTGCCTGATGCAGAAGGACCACTTATGTTGGAAGTTAAGTTTTCAGTGTTAAAAGAGGAACACGCCCTGCTGGTGAAGCACAATTTACAAGAGCTGATAGAAATTGCCGGCGATTAGGATTGTTACCGGTTGAATTCTCTTTTTGAAACCATTTTGCCGTTGTCGAACACCATGGTTTGAATTACTTTTCCGCGGCTATCCCAGTAGGACCATGACCCGTGGCGCTGTCCTTGGTTGTAAGATCCTTCCTGTTGTTTGCTGCCATCCGAAAAAAATGTAGTAAACCGCCCATGTGCCTTGTTGTTTGCAAATTCCTGCTCCCTGTATTTCTGCCCGCGCCCGTCGAAAAAGCGCCATAGCCCCGAACGCTCGCCCCGGATAAACTGACCTTCTTCCAGTTTGTTGCCATTGTCCTGCCAGCGGGCCCATTGGCCATGGTTGAGGCCATTTTCGTAGCTGGCCACCTGTCGCAGGCTGCCGTTTTCGTACCAATGTGTAGACAAGCCATTGCGTTCTCCATTCAAATATTGCACCTGGTAACGCTTTCGTCCTGACGCAAACCAGCCTTCCCATAGCTGATCCATTTTGCCGCGGGTAAAGGTGCCACGGTCCTGCATTTGACCGTTCTCATACCAGCTGGTCCATACCCCGTGCTCCAGGTCATTGGCAAATTCTCCCTGGTGGCTTATTTCACCGCCAATATACCAGGTAGTCCATTCGCCCTGGCGCTGGCCTTCTACCATGGGACCCTGGCGAAGCTTCTCGCCCGTTGTATAGAAAAAGGTCCATAGGCCGTTTTCCTTGCCGCCAGCAAAGTCGCCTTGCGAAGCAATGTTCCCATTGATAAAATAAAAAGTCCAGGTGCTGTCTTGTAAATCAAGCACCGATTTTCCTTCTGATTCGAGCTGCCCGTTTTCGAAATACCATTTGGAAAAGCCATGCAGCAATCCGTCTTTAAAAGTGCCTTCAAATTCGGGGGTTCCATTTTCATAGAATAGGGTTGAGGGCCCATTTTTTTTACCATCGGCAAACATGCCTTCTTCGCGGAGGCTTCCTGAGGGGTAATAAAAACTCCATTTCCCGTTTCGCAAACCCGCTTTTATCGGCCCGGTCATTTCGATGGTTCCGTCGGCATACCAAAAGGTAGTAATGCCTTCTTCCATTGCAATTTCAGCGTTTTTTTGGCCATCGGCATACCAAAAGGTCCAGGTGCCGGTTTGCCTGCCCAGGTCAAAATTCCCTTTTGCCCAGGTTTTGCCATCAAGGTGGAAGTATTCCCATGGTCCATGGCGCAGGAGGTCTGTGGTCAGAGACCCCTGTCCTGCAAGGTTTCCGTTTGAAAAAAACTCTTGGTAGAAAAGGCTGTCGTATTCAATTAGAGCCAGAATACTTTGGTCTTTACTAAAAAAGGACCAGGTACCGCTTCGCTGGCCATCCATAAAATGGCCGCTTTCGCGGAGAAAATTTTCCTCGTCAAAATAGTTCCAAAGGCCCTGTTTTTGACCATTAAGGATAGCTCCGTCCCCGGTAAGCGTGGAGTCGTGCCTTTGGGGTTCGGGCAGTTGCTGGCCCCACGAAGTCAAAACACCCATAAATAAAATCATGGCCAAAAGCAGCCATTTTCCGGAAGTGGAAAGCAATTTCTTCATAAATAAATCCTGGTTGTTTAATGCAATTTTAAAACAAAATTGCCAATGCAATTATTTTCCCCGGAAGGAAAAATTTTTAGTTTTTACGCTCAATGGTAAAGTCGATAAGCTGCCTCAACGATTCTTTTGCCGGTTTGTCGGGCATCTCCTGCAGCATTTCGAGGGCTTCGTTGCGGTATTGTGTCATTTTTTGCACGGCGTAGTCAATACCGCCTTTTTCAGTTACTTGCTGTATGAGCCATGCCACCTTTTCGCGATCGGTATTGTGGTTTTTTACAATGTTTATGATTTTCCGCTTTTCGAAATAAGTGGCGTTATTTAGCAGGTAGATCAACGGCAGGGTCATCTTTCGCTCCTTAATATCAACGGCGGTGGGCTTTCCTTTTGCGCAGCTGGTGTCGAAGTCGAGGATATCGTCTTTGATCTGGAAAGCGATACCAATTTTTTCGCCGATCAGCCGCATTTTTTCAATTTTGTCGGCGCTGGCGCCTGTGGAGGCGGTGCCGCTGGCCAGGCATGAGGCAATGAGCGAAGCGGTCTTTTTACGAATAATATCGAAATAGACCGATTCCTTAATATCGAGGGTGCGCGCCTTTTCGATCTGCAGCAGTTCCCCTTCGCTCATCTCCCTTACTGACTGCGAGACGATTTTAAGTAAATCGAAGTCGTCGTTTTCAAGCGAAAGAAGCAGGCCGCGCGACAGCAGAAAGTCGCCCACCAGCACCGAAATTTTATTTTTCCAAATGGCGTTGAGCGAGAAGAAGCCCCGGCGTTCGTTGCTGTCGTCCACCACGTCGTCGTGAATGAGGGTGGCCGTATGCAGCATTTCGATAAGGGTGGCTGCACGGTAGGTGCGCTGATTGATGCCCGAGAAGAGCTCGGCCGAGAAGAAGACAAAGAGAGGCCGCATTTGCTTGCCCTTGCGCTTTATGATGAAGCGGGTAATGGTGTTGAGCAGCGGGATGCTGCTCTTCATCGAATCCCTGAAAAGGGACTCGAAGGCTTTCATGTGCTCATTAACAGGCGCTTTTATCTCCTTCAGATTCATATCAGCTGCAAAAATTTTGCGCAAGCCAAACCTACGGCAATTTTATATAAAACACAACAAGAATTGTGGTATAAAGTTTTTACGTTTTATTTTTATTAACAATGCAAATAAAAAGCGCTTGCCGGTCTTGTTACTGGTTTTTGTTTGGCCTTATGTCGATGCGTTGCCCCACAATGCGTGCAATGTGGTCGATGGCAATACGGTCTTGCTGCATGCTGTCGCGTTCGCGAATGGTAACGGTGTTGTCTTCGAGGGTCTGGTGGTCGACTGTGATGCAATAGGGGGTGCCTATGGCATCCTGGCGGCGGTAGCGACGGCCTATGGCGTCTTTCTCGTCGTACTGGCACATATAGTCGTACTTGAGGCGGTCAAATATTTCGCGGGCCTTTTCGGGCATGCCGTCCTTTTTCACCAGTGGTAGTACCGCCACCTTAATGGGTGCCAGCACGGGCGGAATGCTCAGTACCACGCGCTCAGAGCCGTCCTCGAGCTTCTCTTCCTTGTATGCATTTGATAAAACGGCCAGAAAAGTACGGTCGAGGCCGATGGAGGTTTCAACCACATAAGGCACGTAGCTCTCGTTGGTTTCGGGGTCGAAGTATTGGAGCTTTTTTCCGCTGTATTGCTGGTGGGCATTCAGGTCAAAATCGGTGCGCGAGTGGATGCCTTCAAGCTCTTTGAAGCCGAAAGGGAACTCGAACTCAATGTCGGCGGCGGCGTTGGCGTAGTGGGCCAGCTTGTCATGGTCGTGGAAGCGGAACTTTTCGGCCGGGATACCCAGTGCCAGGTGCCAGCGCAGGCGTTCCTGCTTCCAGTAATCGTACCATTCCTTTTCTTGTCCGGGCCTCACAAAGAACTGCATTTCCATTTGTTCGAACTCGCGCATGCGGAATATAAACTGGCGTGCAACAATTTCGTTGCGGAAAGCCTTGCCGATCTGAGCAATGCCAAATGGAAGCTTCATACGGCCGGTTTTCTGCACGTTGAGGTAGTTTACAAAAATGCCCTGGGCGGTTTCGGGCCGCAGAAATATCTGGTTGGCATCTTCGCTCAACGAGCCCATCTGGGTGCTGAACATGAGGTTGAACTGTCGTACCTCGGTCCAGTTGCGCGAACCCGATACCGGACATACTATGCCCAGCTCTTCTATGAGGAATTTAACGTCAGAAAGGCGGTTTTCTTCCAGGGCAGAAACGAAGCGCTTGGTTATGTCTTCAATCTTTTGCTGGTTTTCAACCACACGTGGATTGGTTTCACGGAACATGGCCTCGTCGAAGCTGTCGCCAAAACGCTTGGCAGCCTTTTCAACTTCCTTGTTGATCTTCTCTTTAAGTTTTTCGATGTGATCTTCGATGAGCACATCGGCACGGTAGCGCTTTTTTGAATCCTTATTGTCGATGAGCGGGTCGTTGAAGGCATCTACGTGGCCCGAAGCTTTCCACACAGTGGGGTGCATGAAGATGGCCGAGTCGATGCCCACGATATTTTCGTGAAACTGCACCATAGAGCGCCACCAATAGTCTTTTATGTTGTTTTTGAGCAAGGTGCCGTTTTGCCCGTAGTCGTATACAGCACTTAGCCCATCGTATATTTCACTCGAGGGGAAAATAAAACCATATTCTTTACTATGCGAAATAATTTTCTTGAAGGTATCTTCTCCTTTAATCATGCGTATTACACTATTATTGGGAACTATCCCAGGTGGTTAATAATAACTTTCAAACTTTTGGGGATGATGTTGAACTGGAAAGGCGAGGTCCCCAGCGATTCCCCATCGACTTCGAGGGGTATGGGGATGTCGGATTCAATTCGAATGGATTTTCCTGTGAGCATCTCAACCTGCTTTACCTTGCGAATACTACCATCATAAAGCCTTCTTACATTATAAATGATCGACAGTTTGGTCATGTGCTTAATGATGGTCAGGTCGAGCAGGCCATCGTTTGGCAGGGCATCGGGGGCCTGAATCATTCCACCACCGTTGTATTGGCCAATACCTACGCTCATGCTGAATACCTTTGCCTTGATTTCGCGTCCATCAACATTGATGCGAACGTTTGTTGAATCGTATGAGAACAGTGAGCTTGCCAGGTTAACAAGATACAGAAAAGGGTTGCTCGATCCTTTTTCCTTATCTGCATTGGTTTTTTTTGCTACCAGGCCATCGAATCCAAAGCCCGCCATATTGGCAAAATAGCGGGTTTGTGTTCCTCCATTGGTGGTGTATTCAACAATGCCCACATCCTGTTCAAGGGTAGTTCCCTTTTTAATAATCTCAAGGGCTTTTTTGTAATCAAGGGGCACATTGTAGGTTCTAACCCAATCGTTGCCCGTGCCTATTGAGATCATTCCGAGTGTAATGTTGATGGGCAGAACGGTTTTCTGGGCAAAAATTCCATTGACCACCTCGTTCATGGTGCCATCGCCGCCCACAACAATAATTTTCCGGTAGCCCTTTTCAATATATTCGGGCACCAGCTCAATGGCGTGAAGTTTCCTTTCGGTAAAAACACAGTGGTAATCAAAGCCGAACTCTTTTAGCAGTTGGCAAATCTTTTTCCAGTCTTTTTTCCCTTTTTGTGTGCCGGCATTGGGGTTAACCAGCACCAGCCATTCTTTAATTTGGGTATCGTTCATTAAAAGGGTTTTAAATGAAACCTGTCAGAAATTACCCTGGGGGTTTTGCAGAGTGCAAAAATAAGAAAAATAGGTCAACCTCAGCCAGTTAATAAAAACGCTTGTTTAAATAGCGACAGGTTAAGCAATAAGGCCTTTTTCTGCCAGTTTCAGTGCTATTTGCACGGCGTTTGTTGCGGCACCCTTTCGCAGGTTGTCGGCCACAATCCACATGTCGAGGCCAAAAGGCACGGTGGTGTCGCGGCGCAGACGGCCTACAAAAACTTCGTTACGATTATGGGCATTTCGCGGCATGGGGTAGAGGTTAATGGATGGATCGTCCTGAACGATCACTCCGGGAGTAGATTCCAGCATGCTGCGAACCTCGGCAAGGTCGAAATCATTTTCAAACTCAACATTTACAGCTTCGGAGTGCCCTCCCACCACGGGTATACGCACCACGGTAGCCGTAACTTTCATTTCCGGGGCTTCAAGAATCTTTCGGGTTTCGTGCAGCAGTTTCAGCTCTTCGCTGGTGTAGCCGTTTTCGGCAAAATCGCCCCCATGCGGAAAGCAGTTCAGGTCGATGGGGTGGGGGTAGGCCTTCTCGCCCTCGCGCCCGGCACGCTCATCTTCAAGTTGCTTCACGGCTTTGACGCCGGTGCCGGTAACCGATTGGTAAGTAGCCACCACCAGGCGCTTAATACCATAGCGACGGTGCAATGGGGCCAGGGCCATCACCATTTGAATGGTGCTGCAGTTGGGGTTGGCAATAATGCGGGTTTTTTCCGAGAGGGTATGGGCATTGATTTCAGGAACCACCAGTGGTACTTGCTCATCCATTCGCCAGGCCGAAGAGTTGTCGACCACAAAAGTACCGTTGGTGGCAAATTTTTCAGCCCACTGTTTCGACACGCTGCCCCCGGCCGAGAAAATGGCAAGGGCCGGTTGGGCATCCACGGCATCCTGCAGGCTCACAATCTTGTGTGGCTTGCCGCGAAAAACAACTTCCTTGCCCACCGAACGCTCGGAGGCAGTAGGAATAAACTCCGCGCAGGGAAAGTTCATTTCTTCCAGCACTTTTATCATTACAGCACCCACCAGGCCGGTGGCACCCACCAAAGCTATCTTCATTACTTCAAGGTTTGAATGTGTTTTAAGGACCGGTGAAAAAACCGGTTCACGCAAAATTACTATATTTAACTCCCACAAAAAAGATAAAATCATGCACAAGTGTTTTGGTTTGCTTATTTACCTGTTTTTCCCCTTTCTTGCTGTGGCCCAGTTTTCCGATAATTTTGGCGATGGCAACTTTACTTCAAATCCGCAATGGGTAGGTGATACCGACAAGTTTATTGTAGAAGCGGGCGTGCTAAGGCTCAACGATACCCAGGCCGGGCAGTCGTATTTGGCCACCCAAAGCAGCCTGGCTCTTGAAACACAATGGGAGTTCTGGGTAAGGCTGGCCTTTACGCCGTCAAACAACAACCATCCCAAAATTTACCTTGTTAGCGATGCACAAAACCTGAAAGAACCGCTCAACGGGTATTTCATACAAATTGGAAAGGATGGAGGAGAGAACAAGCGGCTTTACCTGTTCAGGCAGGATGGAGAAACCATGACTGAAATACTGTCCGGCAGCCAGAACCTGGCCAGCACCACCAACAATATTTTGCGCATTCGCGTTACCCGCGACGAAGACGGTGTATGGGAGCTTTGGGCCGATGGTGCCGGCGGGCAATTATTTGTGCCCCAGGGTAGCGTTACCGACCTTACCCACATCCAGACCTCCTGGTTTGGCATGGTGTGCAACTATACCGTGTCAAATGCCAACCGGTTTTATTTCGATGACTTTGTGGTGAGTGAAATGGTTCCCGATCTGGAGCCGCCAGTGATTAACGTGCTTGAAGTTGTTTCGGCCAATCAGCTCAATGTGCACTTCAGCAAGCTGGTAGAGCCTAACACCTCGCAGGATATTGACAATTATTATGTAAACCAGGGTATTGGCAACCCGCTTACGGCCACTATCAGCTCTCAACAACCCAATGTGGTACAACTTTTTTTTGTGAATAGCTTCGAAGAAAACCTTTTTTATGAGTTGCAGGCCGACAATGTGGAAGACTTTTCGGGCAATGTCATGGTGCCTTTTTCCGGGAGTTTTGTGCTGTATGTGGCCCAGCGTAACGATTTGGTATTTAACGAACTGATGGCCGACCCCACGCCCGAAGTGGGCCTTCCGGCTTTCGAATACATAGAGCTATTCAATACTTCTGAATTTCCTGTAAATATCGATGGGTGGATATTGCAGCATGGCAGTACCCAGCGTGTACTGCCTTTCGGAATGGTTGAGCCGGGCGGATTTGTTTTGTTGGTGGCCGAGGCTGCAGTTTCTGCTTTTCAGCCTTTCGGCAATGTGTTGGGAGTGCCGGGCCTTTCAACCACCGCGCTGACCAATGCCGGTACCAGCTTGTTGCTCTTCGACCAGGAGGAGCGTCTGGTGTCTTTTGTAAATTATTCCGACAGCTGGTATGGCAACCCTGCCAAGGCAGGAGGAGGCTGGTCGCTCGAAAAGATTGATCCCCAGAACTTCTGTCAGGGTGCCGGAAACTGGACTGCTTCAGAAAGCCTTCTTGGCGGAACACCCGGTGCCGCCAACTCGGTGCTGGGAATCAATCCCGACACCACCCCGCCCAACCTGCTCAGGATTGGCTATGTGGACGAAGTAACGGTAAAACTGTTTTTCAGCGAATCCATGGATGAAGAGGGCTTGCTGGGCTTGGTGCAGGCTAGTGATTTCGGGCTGGGAAATATTTTGGCGGTTCAAACACTTCTTCCCGATTTCTCTGCGGCACTGCTTACCCTGGCAACCCCTTTGGAAGCTGGGAGAATATACGAGGTTAGCCTGCCTGCCCAAATTACCGACTGCGCTGGCAATCAGCTGGGTCGCCGCACCGCCAGAGTGGGCATTCCTCAGCCTGCGGTGGCTTTCGATGTGGTAATTAATGAAGTCTTGTTCAACCCGCCTGATGGGGGCAGCCGATACATTGAACTATTCAACCGCTCGGAAAAAGTCATCGAGCTTAAGGATTATACCATTTCTTCGAAAGACACCATACAAGGCTTTCTTACTACCATAAGAGAAATCATCAGCGAAAGCTACCTGTTGTTTCCCGGCGATTTTGTGGTGCTTACGACCAGCCCCGCTGCCGTGCTCAATACGTTTATGACCACCCGTCCGCATGCTTTTATAGGGGTGGCTTCCTTGCCTTCGATGACCAATACCAGCGGAGTGCTTGCTCTTGCCAGCAAGAGCCTTACGGAGATTGACCTGTTTGCCTATCATGAAGATATGCAGTTTGCGCTACTGTCGAATAAAAAAGGGGTGGCACTCGAAAGGGTTAACCCCAACCGGCCTACGCAGGACCGCGCCAACTGGCATTCGGCGGCACAGAGCGCAGGCTTTGGCACGCCCGCCTATCAGAACTCGCAATACAGCGCCGGGCTCAGCAGTCAGGACGGAGAAATTGAAGTATATCCCGAAGTCTTTTCGCCCGACAGTGATGGGCACGACGACCTGCTTACCATTAGCTACAGTTTCGACCAACCAGGCTTTGTTGCATCCGTAAGGATTTTTGACAGCCGCGGTAGGCTGATCCGTAACCTGGCAAAGGCTGAATTGCTGGCGGTAAGCGGCGCTCTTACCTGGGATGGCACCACCGACGACTACCAAAAAGCTCCGATCGGAATTTATATTATTCATCTGGAAGTGACCGACCTGAGCGGCAACGTAAACCATTACCGGAAAACAGCCGTACTTGGCGGAAGGCTTTAGTGGTTAAGAGGTTATGGCAATTGTAGCCAGCCACACCCTGGCACCTTCGATCTGAAGCAGTCGCTGGGAGCAGGCCTCAAGGGTTGAGCCGGTGGTAACCACATCGTCCACCAACAGGATGTTTTTGTTTTTAAATACCGATGGGTCGGGAATATGAAATACTGACGCCACGTTTTCCCAGCGGCGAAACCTGGTTTTGCGGGTCTGAGTAGAGGTGGGAGTAATACGCAGCAGCCCGTCGGTCACCAATGGAATTTGAAGGCTTTCGGACAGACCGGCAGCAAAGATTTCACTTTGGTTAAAACCCCTTTTTCGAAGCTTGGCCGGGTGCAAAGGCACCGGAATTACCATTTGCAGCCCCTGATAGTATGGCGATTCCCTAAGGTCGTTACCATGAAGCACCCCTAGGTAATGGCCAATTTCGCGAAAGCCCTTGTATTTGAAACGGTGTATCAGGTGTTGCACCTTGCCGCCTTTCTGAAAGTAAAGCAAGGGGGCGCCAGTCTCAATGGGAACCCTGCCCCAGAATATTTCGGTGAGTTTGTTTTCCTTTTCCCGGTTCAGGCGCGCAAAAGGCAGGTGAAATTGGCAGAAAGTGCAGATACAGTGCTCACCCGAAATCAGGGTTTCACCGCAGGCATGGCAAGTGCGTGGAAAAAACAAACCGAAAAAATCGTACAAGTAAGCGGCTGCTTTCATTGCAATTCCCGTTTTGTTCCTTAAAAATAATTAAATTTGCAAAAACTTCAAACTCAGTAACAAACAATTAAAAAATCGCTTCTTTGCCCAGTGGTCATTTTGGTTCAATTAAAATTGTTTTTTTTTCAATAAAATTAAAAAAACCAAAAAAACGGGAGCAAATTAAATAATGAAGATCATTTTTTGTTCGCAATGTTAAAGGGTGTTTATGCGTTGATGCATCGGAAAGCCAAAAAAATTTCATAACAACCAACCAAACCAACTAAACTTAAAAACTATTTCAAATGGAAAACAAAAGCCAGTCAGGATTTGATAAAAGGAACGACCGGATTTACAAGGGAACTATTCTTGTCCTTTTATTGATTATTGGGGTGCTTGCCGTAATGCTTTTCACCAGCAGGCAATCATTTAAGGTCGAAAGGGAAACTGCCACTTTGCTGAACACCGAGCTTCAGCAAGAACTCGACTCCCTGCTGGCCGAATATAACATGGTTAAGATGGAATACGACAGTATTCTGGTCGACAAGGACAGTGTAATTATGGCCAATGCCGATGAGATTCAGCGCCTTATTGCCTCTCAGGCCGATTACTACCGTATTCGTCGTCAGCTCAACCTGCTTCAGGAAATTACCCAGAACTATGTGCGCGATATCGATAGCCTTGTGACATTAAACCAGGTGCTAAAAGATGAAAACGTTGCCTTCCGTCAGGAGATTCAGCGGGCTACCATACGCACCACCGAGTTGGAGGCCGACCGTGAAGAACTTGCCTCCATGGTTGAAGTGGGCGCCGCTTTGCGTGCATACCAGTTTAGCGCCGAGGCCATACGCATACGCAGCCGTGGCCGCGAAGAGGCCACCGACCGAGCCAGCCGTGCCGAACAGATCAAAGTATGCTTCAGCATTGCCGAAAACCCCATTGCGCGCTCAGGAAACATTAATGTATATATGCGCATTTCGGGTCCCGACGGAGCCATCCTTCGCATAAGCGATGACGATGCCTATTCCTTTACCCACGGCGAAGAAGTCTTACAGTTCTCGGCATCCACGGTGGTCGATTACGACAACCGCGAAACCGATGTGTGCCTCTATTGGCAGCGTATGGACGAGTTCCAGCCCGGCTTGTACGTAATTACGCTATATACCGATGAGTTCCGCCTGGGCGAAACAGCCCTTACCCTCAGGTAGACCAGGGCCAATTGTTAGCATTTTCAAGCTTTTTGTTAGCATTTTTTCGTTTGTTTTTGTAGTTTGGTTTCCTCAAATCCTTACTTTTGGAAAACCAAAACAAAGTCATTATGGGTAAACAGCGACTTTCTGACGCCTCCCAGCGAAAAGGGTTTTCTCAAACTGCAAGATCAGCCAACATAGCGCCAATTATTTTTCTCTCTGTAATAGCAGTATTGCTGGCCATTGCAGTAGCTCTTGTGTTGCGAGAGGTTTTCCAGGCACGTGAGCTTGCCTTGGCTACTGCCATTGAGCGCAACGAATGCCAGGAGCGTGCCGATCAATTGCTGAAGCAGCTCAATGAGCTGGAAAGCGCTTATGAGAGCCTCAGCCGCGAAAACTCCGACCTGCAGCACCTGTCCAATCAGCAGCAAATCGAAATAAACCGCCTGAGGGCGCAAATTCGTTCGGTGGCCGGCACCCAGCGCATCGACGAGGTACGAGCCCGCATTGAGCAACTCGAACAGGAGCTGGAAGAATACCGGAATCAGGCAAAAGTGCTTCTTGAAGAAAACACCCAGCTGTCCAGCGAAAATGAGCGGGTTAAGAATACCCTGGCCTTTACCGAAGAACAGGTGGTGGAGCTGGAGGTAAAAACCCAGGGCCTCACTACTCAGATTGAAGAAGCCAGCGTGCTCAGTATTATGAATATTGAAGTGATCACCACACGCTCAGCCAGGAGAGGCGAACGCGAAACGGAGCGTGCCCGCCGCGTGGAAAGGATACAGGTTTGCTTTACCATTCTTGAAAACATTCTGGCAAACCCCGGCAACCGTAATTTTTACATCAGAATCACCGGGCCTGATGGCCAGCTGCTAAACGGCGGACCGAATCAGACTTTCGAATTGCTCGGAAATCAGGTGCAATACACCGCCACCCGTGCCTTCGAATATAAAAATCAACAACAGGTTGCATGCATCGCTTTTAATCCGGCCGAGGATGCATTGGACAAAGGCATTTACCGCGTGGCCATTTATACCGAAAGCCGCGAAGTGGGCACTCAGCTTTTTGAACTGAATTAATTGAAACTATAATTCACAGAAAACCGGCTTAGGCCGGTTTTTTGTTTTCTGGCACCTCCCTGCAAATCATTCCTTTTATCAAAATGATTACTTTTGCACTTGGCATGAAAGTATGCCGTGGTTTTTTGTTTTTCCCTTTCGGGGAAGGGCCAGCCCTTTCAAAAATTAGACTTTTTTAAAGAATTTACCAAGAATGAAGATTTCCTATAACTGGCTGAAAGCCTATGCCGATTTTAATGAGAGCCCCGAAGAGTTGGGTGTGATTCTGACCGACTGCGGACTGGAAGTGGAAAGCATTGAAACATTCGAGACTATTAAAGGCGGCCTGAAAGGTGTTTTTGTGGGCGAGGTAAAAACCTGTCACAGGCACCCTGATGCCGACCGCCTGTCGG
Source organism: Bacteroidales bacterium (assembly GCA_041687035.1). Taxonomy (GTDB): domain Bacteria; phylum Bacteroidota; class Bacteroidia; order Bacteroidales; family UBA7960; genus UBA7960. Next base: position 59,144 of record JAWLCS010000013.1, on the reverse strand, counting down.
TAACCACTGTTGATATTGGCACTGGCGAGTTGCTCCCCATTGTTTGTGGAGCGCCCAACGTGGCCGCCGGGCAAAAGGTGTTTGTGGCCACTGTTGGAACCACCCTCTACACACCCAAGGGCGAGATGGAACTAAAAAAGGTGAAAATTCGCGGGGAAGCATCAGAAGGTATGATTTGTGCCGAAGATGAACTGGGGTTGGGCGACGACCACGAAGGAATCATCGTATTGCCTGCCGATGTGCCTGTTGGCATGCCTGCCGCCGAATACCTGCAGGTAAAAACAGATTATATTTTTGAAATAGGACTCACGCCCAACCGCATTGATGCTGCCAGCCACATTGGCGTAGCCCGCGATGTGGTGGCCGTAATTAACCACCGCCAGGGCAAAGGCACTCTTAAGCTTAAGAAACCTTCTACTGCTGCATATAAAGTCGACAATAATGATTTACACATTCCCGTAATTATTGAAGATGCTGAAGCCTGCCCACGATACAGTGGACTTACTATTTCGGGCATTTCGGTGAAGGAATCTCCGGCCTGGCTTAAGGAAAGGTTACTTTCCATCGGCCATAAGCCTATTAACAACGTGGTGGATGTGACCAACTTTGTGCTGCACGAAATGGGTCATCCGCTTCATGCTTTCGATGCCGACAAAATAGATGGGAAGAAAGTGGTGATTCGCAAGCCGGTCAAAGATACGCTCTTTATTACCCTGGACCAGGAAGAGCGCAAGCTTACCGGCGATGACCTTATGATATGCGGCACTACAGAGCCCATGTGTATTGGCGGTATTTTTGGGGGCATTCACTCGGGAGTCACTGAAAAAACCACCAGCATCTTTCTCGAAAGCGCTTTCTTTAACCCAGTGTCTATCCGCAAATCCTCCAAAGCTCATGGCCTTAAAACCGATGCTTCTTTTCGCTTTGAGCGGGGTACCGATCCTGAGATAACCGTCGAAGCCCTGAAACGTGCTGCCATGTTAATTAAGGAAGTGGCTGGGGGGAAGATCACTTCCGAAATTGTTGATGAATACCCCGGCAAGGTAATGCCTGCCATAGTTGATTTCGCCTTGCATCGTGCGGCTGCGTTGATTGGTAAAACCATACCACGGCCGGAAGTTATTGACATACTGGAAAGCCTCGACATTAAAGTGCTTAAAGAAAGCGGCGATGTGCTGCAACTTTCCATCCCGACCTACCGGGTGGACGTGACCCGTGAGGCCGATGTGGTGGAAGAAATACTTCGCATTTACGGTTACAACAGCGTGGAGCTGCCCGAAAGACTCTTCTCTTCACTTGTGCTCTCGCCCAAGCCCGATAAGGAAAGGTTGCAGAATATGGTTTCCGACATGCTTGCTGCCCGCGGCTTCAACGAGATCATGAATAACTCGCTTACGCGAAGTTCCTATTTCGAAACCGAAGGCTTCGATCCTGCACGCTCGGTGCAAATCCTCAACCCTCTGAGCCAGGACCTGAATGTGATGCGGCAGAGCCTGCTATTTGGTGGCCTCGATACCATTGCCTACAACCAAAATCGCAAGGTGTCCGATATGAAGTTGTATGAGTTTGGCAAAATTTACGCAAAGGATCCCGAAAGGGATGCTTCGGCCAATGCCCTGGCACCCTTCCAGGAGCGGATGCAACTCAGCATTTTTCTTACCGGGCTTCGCCAGCCCGAAACCTGGAGCGTGAAGAAAACCCAGGTCGATTTCTTTGACACCAAGGCGGCCATTCATGCGGTACTTAACAGAATGGGCGTTGCCGACGATGTGCTTCAGGTAAGCGATGAGAACCTGAACCCTGTGTATGATTACGGCCTGGTTTATTCTGTAAAAAACAAGGAAGTGGCTTCCCTTGGTAAGCTAAGCAAAAACCTGCTAAAGCGGTTCGATATAAAACAGGAGGTGTATTATGCTGTTATTGAGTGGGAGACACTGCTGAAAAATGCTGCAAAACAGCAACTTCTTTACGCTGAGGTCAGCAAATTTCCAGAGGTGCGCCGCGATTTGGCACTGCTCATCGACCGATCCGTGAAATTTTCGCAGATCGAAAAACTTGCTTATCACACCGAACGCAAGCTGCTGAAAGCTGTACGCCTGTTCGATGTATACCAGGACGAACGCCTTGGCGAAAATAAGAAGTCGTATGCCGTGAGCTTTACCCTGCTTGATGACCGCAAAACACTCACCGATAAAGAGATCGACAAGATCATGCAGAAGCTGGCCTGGAATTTTGAAAAAGAGCTGGGTGCTGAGATAAGGAAGTAACCTCCGGAAGTTAAAGGCTAAAGTACTAGTTTGATAAAATTGTCGCTCCAAAAAAAAAGGCCAACCCGCATAAGGTCAGCCTTTTTTTTCGGTAAATGAATATTTATTCCATTATGCTGAGTTTTTTTACCACAATGCCGTCGTTGCTCACAATGCGCACAAAGTAAGTGCCGGCTTGCAGGTGGCGGACATTAAAGGTAAAGCTTCCGCTAATGTTGCTGCGCAGGGCAATGGTTTCGCCCAGCAGGTTAATCAGGTAAACATCAGCTTGCTTATCTACCGGCAATTCGAGCATGAAATAATCCCTGGCAGGGTTAGGATACAACCTCACAAGGTCCATGGAAGTCTCGTCAATATTGGTTCCATCGGCATACAGGATGATCTCGACGTTTTTATCACCGTCAACAATTTCTACAACTTCTTCGAAGGGGAAGTAAAACTCGTGTTCTACCCTGATATTGTAGTTGCCGGGAAGCAGGTCTTCAAAATTATACCTTCCGGCTTCATGCACATTGTTCCCAATTTTAATCACGGCATCGGTAAGCACGTTGTCCCATTCATCAATAACCGAGAAATTCATTTTGAACACCTTGATCATAGGAACGATCACCATATTCTCATCTTCTTCGTAAACGCTGAAAAACTGGTCAGTAATAGGCCTGTGGTTTTCGGCCAAGGCAGTGTAACGGAAGGTTCCAGGTAGTAGTTCAAGGCCTGTTTCACCCTCTTCGTTGGTCAGCATGGTGTAGCTTCCCACTTTCACCTGGGCTTCTTCAATCATTTCCTCAAACTGATTCTTTACCACAAAAGTCACCTCTTGTTCGTCGGCAATATCGTCTGCTGCAAAGGCCATCCAGATATTGGGCCTGACAGCGCTGATGCCGTTGATAGCCGGAAGCGGGTTGGAGTCGCTGTAGCCATAAGCTACCATGTTGGCCGACTGCGGAGTGGAGGCGACCTGGTAGAAAGTATTAACCCAGTTACCCAGCAATCCCCAGGTAATTTCAACAACCAGGTTACTTTCACCATCATATTCGAAAGGTTCAATTTCCCAGGTATGCCAGCCTGCCGTGGAGGGCATCTGGTAATTTTGGGCCGAGAATACTACTGTGGCATCGGTCATGTCAATGTATGCAGTAGAGGTAAAAGCGGCCTGTTCCACTTGCTTAAACCTGATGAAAAAGTTGGGGAGGTTGTTGAATGTTGTGGCAGGTCGGGTAATATTGAAACCAATTTCCAGGATGGTTTTTTCACCTTCGCCCAGCTCGCTTGCCAGGTAAATCATCTGGCTGCGGTTGGCTTTGTAATAGTTGTAGAACGGAAACTGCCCCGAAGTGCTATTGCCGTCTCCAATGGTAGCTTCAGGCACCTGGCCAATGATCAGGCTTTGCTCCGACTCAAAATAGTGGCCATCTTCAATGGAAAACAAGAGCGGAATCATGGTGCCATCGACCATTGTTGAGTGGGCTGTTACGGTGTAAGGTACTTCCAGGAATTCTCCTGCAGGGATAACCGGCAGTTCTTCGTCATATTCCGAAACGGTGAAGTAGGGGCTTTCGGCAAAGAACTGTGTTACAGGTGCCATGGCAGGGGCTCCTCCGGTATTGGTGTAGCGAACCACCAGGTCGGCAGTTTCACCCGGGTCGAGGCGATTGTTACCGTTCTGACCGGCATCGTTCACGGCAAGTTGGCCAATGGTAAACATGGGTGAATAGATGCGCATGGAGAATTTCGACGACCACTCGTTTTCTTCCGCATCGGTAACATCGATGTTAAACAGCACACTATGGTTATCGGGGATTGCATCGGCAATCTTCAGAGTAAAGGCGTTTTCAACGGTAACATATCCACTCTCTTCAATTTCACCATAAATTTGTTCACCTTCAATTATTGTAATATGGGGGTTTTCGGTGGTCAGCAAGGCGGTTGTTCCCAGCGCCGGATCAATACCCACATTCCTTAAAGATACGTTCAGCTGAATGGTTTCACCGTAATCGGCCTGGTTGTTATCGTTGTAGGCTTCATCGTTAATGGTCATTTCACTGAAGATTACATAAGGGCCATCGGGCGGAATCACCTGGATTTCATCGTCGATATAAGTAACCTTGTTAAATCCGGTTATGGCCAGGGTAAGGGTACCTGGTTCGCTCAATGGCTCACTGAAGGTTATTGTGGCAGTTCCGTTTTCGATGGTGGCAGTGCCAAGGATTTCGATTTCTTCCTCAATTTCATTAAACCTAGTGATGGCTACGGTTGCTCCATCCGCATCTTCCACCTGCACTTCAAACTCAGAGAACCCGATCAGTATCACCGGATTGTAAGTTGCTGCAAGTGGCTGTGGGGCTGCGGTACGTACTTGCAGGGTAGGGTCGCCAAACAGTACCCAGGTGTCATGGGTCTGAACTCCGGATGTGCCGTGGGAGGGGATCATCTTCATACTCCCATTAATGGAAAGACCGCCAAAAGTGCGCTTAATGTGGTCGCGCTTTTCGGCCAGTATAGTCACCATCTCGTCCTGCCCTGTCATTGGGGGCTGCCACAGCTGGTTGATGGTCGACATCAGGGTACCAATGGCGCCGGTGGGCTCCCCGTTGTGGGTGGCGCGCATCCAGGCCTCAGCAAAACAATAAGTGTTCACAAAGGCACCATTCACACAGGCTACAGACCAGATAAAGGGCAGTTTGCCCACATTGGTAAGGTTATTTACATGGGTGTTGCTAAATCCACCTACACTCCAGCTGGTTTCACTACCGTGGTTGCAAAAGTTTACTATAGAAACCCCATTGTTGAAACCGGTGGACATTTGGGCCGCATTGGTATTTGTTATGCCCGGCACATTGTTATCGTATTCCTGCAAAACCACATCATAGGTAAAGTTAAGGAGGGTGTCGCGAATGAAGTTCATGTGCACATAGTCGGCTTCGCCACCATTGTGGCCACCGCCGGCACCTTCGTTGCGCGCAATACCCATTCCATAGCTTAGCCAGGTGTCGGTTTCATTCAGGTCTCTTTCATAATGTATCATTCGCTGCACCTGTGTCTCAACATGCGCTACAGTTTCCGCTGAAAAGCGGCCCACGAAAATTTCATTATATGAATCTGTGCCCACCAGGTAGCCATAGGCATTGTCGGTATGTCCGCTCGAGTTCGAAATAGTTGGGATCTGCGGAGCATCTCCAACCAGCAGCAGGTATGAAAAGTCTTCGTTTTCGTTGTAATAATTCTCAACAAAAGCCTTGATGGCGGCAGAGGTAGTACCTGCTTCCGACTTGAGTACCAACTCGGTTTTGCGTCCAATGGTGCGCTTCCAGTTTACAAAGGGTTGCATAGCCTCAGCAAAATCATCAAAAACAATGATCAGCATACTGCCTTCTTCATCAAGGATATATTTGCTGGTTTCATAATATTCCATATTCAGGAACATATGGTTGTAAATCTGTCGGAATTCGCTTTCGAGGCGCGAAATATCCTTGGTGCGGGCCAGCACATTTTCGCCGGTTTGGCCAGTGTTTCTCACTTCTACCACAATGTCGGTGTACACCCTAAGGGTTTTGGTTACGGGGTTGTACTGAAAGGGAAAAACAGTAACGCTTTGTCCGCGAAAATCGCGCAAAATGAATGGGTCTTCCAGTTGTGCCAGGTTGCCTGGCCAGAACTCGTTTTTTTGATATGCTTCGCCATAAACCAGGGGCACATCATCGGGATTGATGTCGCGAGTAAAATGTCCTTTGGAGGGAAGCACTTCGATATTTTCGAAATCCTGGTATTGCGAACGAAGCACGCGCACTTCCATGTGAGCCATATCGGGAATAATAACGGAGGTGAAAAGTTTAGCCAGATCGGGCGCACCTTTCTCTGTTATCTGTACCCCATTGTCGAGGCTTATCATTTGCTGCATACCGTTAGGAGTGCGCACATCGGTGGCGGAAAACCCCTCGAGCGAAAAATGTATCTCTGTGGTTTCAATATTACTTTTTAACAGGTTGATTCCTGCAGGAAGGGGACGGGAACTCCCAATTCCAACCCACGTTGACTGTGCCTGAAGCGGAAGCAGCAGCCCTACCAATACAAAACAAAGGGTAAATACTAGTTTTTTCATAAAAAATCTCCTTGGTTATAAAAAAACCTGCACTGGCCTTGCTTTGGCCAGTGCAGGAATAATAAAGTTACTGGAGAATGATTTTCTCGATCCGGGTTTGGTCGTCCGTAATCACTTTCAGGTAATATACGCCTGAGGCCAGGCCACGCAGGTTAAATTCGAGCTGGGTTTGTCCTGTGCCCGGGCTCAGTATTTCCTGGCTGATTAGCTGACCCTGGTAGTTGGTCAGGCTTACCTCAGCGCTTTTTCCATGAGCGTTCAGCCTGACATGGAGTGGCCCGCGTGTGGGGTTGGGGAAAACCTGCAGGCTTAGCCCTTCATTAAGGTCGTTTATTGAAGTGCCGTCGGGGGTCAGGGTTACCTGTACCACCAGGTCTGTGTCCACAATCTCAAAAGAGCCGGTGTATTCATGGTACCCTTCGCGGGAAATGACGTAGTTGTATGTGCCGGCCTGCATTGGCAACATTTCATAATCGCCGGGCTCGTGGTTGTCTTCTTCTACGGCAATTGACGCATCAGCCACAATATTTCCCCAAGTATCTTCAATTTCAAATAAAACGCCGTAAAGGGGAGTGAAGTTCAGTTCAATTTCCAGCGCATTTTCTTCCACTACCAGGGTGCCGGTAATGGGTTCCATAATACCAGCAGTAGCCGTATAGGAGTATGTGCCGGGCATCAGCGTGAAGTTGGTCTGCCCCTCGGTGTTGGTGTGTTTTGTCAGGGAGCCGATCTTAACAGCTGCGTTTTCAAGGAAGTCATCGCCCATGGTTGCAATGAACACCACTTCCTGGGTATCTTCGGTTTGTTCGGCTGCAAAAGCGAGGAAAAGGTTTGGCCTGGTACCTGTAACACCATTATATCCCGGAGGATTGGCAGTATCGCTATAACCATAGGCGACTAAATTATCAGGATAGCTGGTACAAGCAACCCTGTAATATGTCGAAGTCCAGTAGGGCAGTTGTCCCCAAATCACTTCAACTATCAAGTTAGTTTCACCATTATAAGTGTAGTTCTGGATGTCCCACATATGCCAGCCAGTGATGCTGGGCATGGTGTAAGTGACGGCTGAGAATACCTCGGCGGCACCGGTCATGTCGACAAACGAACCTGATGGAATGGAATTGAGGGTAGTGGGTTTAATGAGAATTCTGAAGTTGGGAAGATCACGGTAGTTGTCTGCCACCTGTATAATGTTGAACCCAATTTCAGTAATCACTTTCTCGCCCGAGCCAAGCTCGCTGGCCTTGTATACCATTTGGGTACGGTTGGCTTTGTAGTAATTATAGAAAGGATATTGATTGGATTGCACACTGCCTGTACCCACTTCCATTTCGGGTACTTGCCCGATTACTAATATTGTTTCGGCGCCATACCAGTGGCCGTCTTCAATTTCGATGGCCATTTCCACGAAAGTGCCTTCCATCGCCGAATCGTGAGCTACCACTTCAAAAGGTACCTCCACAGTTTGACCGGGTTCGATGGGCGAAAGTTCTAAGCTGTTTTGGGTAATGGCCAGGTAAGGCGAAGAGCCTTCGAGGAAAATAACCGGCAGGTTGGCCGTGGCATGGCCTTGGTTGGTCACGCTGAAAGTTATTGTGGCGGTTTCGCCCGGATCGATGCGGTTGTTGTTGTCGCCCTCAGTGTCGTCGATTAAGAATACCGGATCGATTTCAAACATAGGAGCGTTTACAGTAATGCGAAGGTTGGAAACCCACTCATCCTCACCATCGGTAACATGCACCTGAAAAGCAGCTTTGTGCTGGTTGGGCACATTTTTATCAATGGCTACCAAGAAGGCATTTTCAACAGTAGAAGTGTTTCCCACCTCGCCGGCTTCCATGCCTTCGAAAATTATGCTGTTGTCAGCGTTTCCAATGGTTAGGTAAGGATCTTCGCCTAAGATTGAAACGTTAACCTGGCCCACCGGGTCGGCACCCACGTTTTTGATTGTAAGGTGCAGTGAAAATTCTTCGCCATAATCGGCCATTTGGTTGGCATTTCCATCGGCATCGTTAACCTCAAAGTTGTCGAGTACAATAAAAGGACCTTCGAGGGCCGCGGCCGGGATATCGACAATGTAAGGAATGTATTGGTGCTTGGTAACAACAATGCGCACATCGCCACCATCGAGTATGGGCTGAATGGGAACTTCTACTTCTCCGGATGCATCAACAAATGCGGCACCGTGAAGTACGCCGTTCATCGAAATGGCAACATAGGAGCCGGGCAATGCATTAACGGTGTAAGTGTCGAGACCAATGGGCACAATGGGCATGTGCGAAACCTGGTTTTCTTCGCCTTCGGTAAGGTAAATGAAGGTGGAAGGGTCGCCAAAGGTGTGATATGCCTGCCAGTAATACAGCGGGCTGGAGTGGCTCGCATAGCCTTGGACGTCAACTTCGGTTACGGCCAGGTTGCCGACAAATTTTAGGGCAGCTACTGCCAGGTAGTCTGAAACAAATGGTGCATCATAGGCGCCAAGTGTTGTTTGTTCTGCGGTGGGCACGTATCCATTGTTGTTGCCCGAAATCGGGAAAGCTCCAACAGCCCAGTAAAAGTCTTCGAACCAGTATGTGTTTGGCACAGAACCAACATAGGCTACTCCACCTTTGTTGGCCGCGCGAACCCAGGCCTCACCAATTGACTCGGGCTGGCTGAACATGCTGCTCTGGCAGCAGTTGCCAACGGCCAGGGGGTATTTGCCGGTGTTGGTCATATTGTGCACATCGGCCACGGTTAGGTAAGGGCCTGCCCAGGAGGTGGGGGAGCAGTGGGCCGTAAAGTTTATTAAACTAACGGAAATGCGCTCATTGTCGTAGCAGCCGGTATAGCCTGAGTTATTGTTGGGGTTGTTGGGGTCGCTGGATACGCCATATCCCCATACAGTGCTGAAACCATGGGCTGCATTGAAATAGTTGGCCGTTGCATATTTAACGGTGGGCTGACCAACAGCCGGATTCCAGGTACCATCTTGGCCTGCAATAAGGGTTGCATTGTTCAGATATGAAGGATCGGTAAATTCATACTTTTCATAATAAAGAATTTTATCCAATTGGTTCTGCAATTCCTGCACGTTGCGTGCTGAAAGGCGCCCGTAATACATCTCGGGAAAGTAGTCGCCATCAACCGAAGCATAATACAGGTCGGTTACGCCATTTGATGCACTGCCATTGGCCGAAGCAGGCATGGTGGCAGGATCGCCTACCAACACAATAAAAGTGGGTGCAGGATCATCGGGGGTTGCAGCGTTGTATTGGGCATGAATAAAGTTTTTAATGGCAGTTGCAGTACTGCCGATCTCGTCGGTATATCCAACCGTGAGATAGAAACCTTGCTGGGTTTTCCATTCCAGGTAGGGCTGCAGGGTTTCTTCAAACATGCGGTTCGATACCACCACCATCTTTATGGGGTTTTTGGTCAGGTCGGGGTGGTTGTCAAAAACATTCTTAAGGCCGAATGGGTTGAGCAACTTGCCATAAACTACATCAAAATAGGGTGAATAGGTGGAAGCCTTAATGTGGTTTGTAAGGCTCAGGTCGGCACCAGAGTATTTCACTTCCAATTCAATGTCGTTAAAAACCTTAATGGTTCCCTGTGCGGGGTTGTATTGGACCGGTGCTACGGTAAGGCGGGCAATGCGCATGCCACGCATCACGCCCAGCACTTCCACTTCGGCAAGGGGATTTTCAGTAAAGGCATTTTTTGTAAAGCTTTCGGCTTTAAACTCAAAAGGCACCTGGCTTGCATCAAGGTCTTTGCGCAGCGAAGGCTGCATAGGCATCAGCGGGTTGTCGATGCCAAAATCGGCCAGTCGATACTCGGTGGTTGTGTAGTTTAACACTTTTACTTCTACCTCGGCGCCAAAAGGGATTTCAATAAGGTGCTTGGAAGCCGGCAGTTTCGGGGTTCCAGGGGCTCCAACAGAATAGCCCTGGTCAAGAAATAGTTCCGAAAAAGTGCCTAGCTCGGTTTTTACATTTATTGCGTTTATGCCCTGAAACTTGAAATCAACTTTAGTACGTTGAAAATTATTGGTTTTGACTTCGGCAGCACTGGGCTCATTACGAAAGTCGATGCGGGCAGCTTGGGCATTTACTTGCTGCCATCCAATAACCATTACAAACAGCAAAAGGGCTTGTACGGCTAACGAAACAGGTAAAAATCTCTTCATGATTTAAATTAAAATTGATAAAAAAAGAATTGTGTTTGTTGGCGCGCTAAAAGTAACGAAATTGACTTAATAAATCAACCTATGGCGACTTATTAATTTCCTGTGAAGCAGTTACTTTATTGGTATCCAGACTTTTTACTGAGAATAATCAGTGGGTGATCGAAAAAATGAAAAAAAAGAGAGAGATTATTTGTCTTTTTGGAGCAGCAAAGAAATGTTTCTAATTGGCAGGATGGATGCTAGTAGTCCGATGCCAAACACCGTAATACTTACCAGCACAAAATCCATTGCTTTAACGGCAACGGGGTAAGCATCGATAATAAATGAGCCTTCGGCCTGTATTCCAATAATGCCAAAGCGCATCTGCAACCAGCTCACCAAGCCGCCCAAAATTATACCTGCCAGTGCTCCGCCCAGGCTGATCATGATTCCTTCGGCCAGGAATATGCGCCTGATAACCTTTTGTGAAGCACCCATGCTATGCAGAATACGTATGTCGCGTGTCTTTTCAATTACCAGCATGGTAAGCGAGCCTACCACGTTAAAGGAAGCAATGATAAGGATAAAGCTCAGAATAAGAAAAATTGCCCACTTTTCGGAACGCATTACCTTGTAAAGAAAGTCCTGCTGCTGCAGGCGGTTTCTTACCTCAAAATCAGGGCCTACCAGATCCTGCACCTGCCGCTGCACCCTGCTTAAGTTGGCTGCCGGGTCGACCCCGATCACCACCGAGGTAACCTCGTTGTCGTACTCGAGTAGTTGCCGGGCCAAGCGCAAGGGCACCAGAATGTATTCCATATCGAACTCAGACTGCAGTCCAAAAATGCCGCTGGCAAAATTGCTCGAGGCGTTGAAAGCCTGCGAGGGCTGAAGGCCCGTGCTTCGGCCACGCTTCGGCACATAAAGATTGAGCATGTGCTGAAAATCGTTGATGTTGGCTCCAAGCACATATTCCACACCCTGGCCCAACACCAGAAAATCGGCATCACCGTGCTCCAGGATAAACTCCCCGGCTACCAGCATGCTGTCAATACCCGATATTTCAACAAATGAGTTGTTTACTCCGCGCATGGTAACAAGGTGCTGCCGGTCGCGATAGGTTAGCAGGGCGGTTTCTTCGAGCAGCTCACTGTAGAGCACAACCCCGGGAATGTTTTTCAGTTCCTCAAGCGGAATATCATCAACAGAAAAGACCTTGCCCTCCCGCAGCCGAATCTCCATATCGGGATTAAAGGCGTTAAATAACGATAGAATCAGTTTCTCAAAGCCGTTGAATACCGAAAGCACCACTACCAGGGCCATGGTTCCCACCGCCACGCCAATCACCGATACCAGGGTGATGATGTTAATGGCATTGTGCGATTTTTTCGCAAACAAATACCGGCGGGCTATGAAAAATGGGAAACGCATTTCAATATTCTATAATCAATTTTTAAAGGCTTTTACCAACAATCCTGTTCCTGAGCTGTGGTTCATTCTTACATCAGCAAAGTTAAGTAACAGTGCAAAAGGCATTACCAAAAGGTAGTAAAAGGGAAGCAGGATCAGGAACAATTTTGAGACGCCCAGCAATAGGATGGGATACTTCATGGAGAGCCGCCATGAGATTTTTCCGGGTTTACCATAGGTATATTTTGCTTCAACCTTTTCAAAACCTGCCCTTTTCAGTTTTTCTTTTATTTCTTTGATTCCGTAGCCATCGCGCACATGCTCGCCAATGAAAGAATGGTCGTCATGGTTCTCCACGCCGCTGCCACCTTGGTCGCTGGGGGTACTGATCAGCAGCATACCGCCGTTTTTCAGCGAATGATAAAAATGGCTAAAGACCAGCTCATCGGGTTCGATATGCTCCATCACATCCACCGAAAGGATCAGGTCAAAAGCATTTTCCTTTCGGAAAACGGTGAGGTCGCCTTCTTCAAACTGAGCATTCTTAAGCCCGGCTTTTTTAAAAAATTGGCGGCAGGCTTCAATTTCTTCTGTTTTAACGTCTATGCCCAGAATTTCCCAGCGCGGGTTTTTCCTGGCAAGGAAATATGAATATTGCCCGAAGCCGCTGCCAGCATCAAAAACACTAATTCCATGAATACCCCTCTTGCCTGCTGAGACCCGGCGCAACTCCCGGTGGATATGCCAGGTGCGCAAAAGTAAAATGTCGAGCAAATGATAGAATACCTTGCGGGTAAAGGTAAACCGGTTGAAAAGCCTGCCAAGGGTATGCTTAATGGGGTCGTAATTCATATTGCCCTTGGGTTATTCTTTGAGCAGGCGTTCGATGTTTTCGATATAGTCGAGGCTGTCGTCAATAAAAAAGCGTAGAGTAGGGATGTGCCTGAGCTGGTTTTTTTCGCGCAAACCAAGCTGGTGCCTGATTTCCTTGGTGTGTGTTTCCACTTGCTTCAGCACTTCCTTGGCATCTTTTCCAAAAATGCTCAGGTAGGTCCTGGCAATACTCAGGTCGCTGGTTACTTGTACCTTGGTAACCGTAACCATGGCACCTGGAAACCAGCCGCGCCCCTCCAGCTGAAGGATCTCGCCAAGGTCTTTTTGCAACAGGCGCGAAATGCGTTTTTGTCTGTTCGATTCCATAGCTGCAAAGATAGTTAAAAACGAAGCATTGCAGGCAGATGCACTAGCCTCTCAAACACAAATTTAAATGGATTTCAATGATTTATGTTCGGATTTTTGTGATATTTAAATTTTTAACCTATTTTTAAATGTCCTAAAACCCCATCACCTAACCCGCCAAAACTCACCACTTATGGAAACACCTGCCTTTTTTTACCAGGACCCTTATCCGCTTGGGCCGGACGACACAGCCTACTATAAACTCAGCAGTGATTATGTAATCCTGTCGGAGTTTGAAGGAAAACCCATTTTAAAAGTTTCGCCAGAAGCACTTTCTCTTATTACAAAAGTGGCCTTACACGATGCATCCTTTATGCTGCGCACAAGCCATATTAAGCAAATGGCTGCAATTCTTAATGATCCCGGGGCCAGTGAAAACGATAAGTACGTGGCTCTGACCATGCTGCGAAATGCGGAAATATCAGCCAAAGGGGTGCTTCCATTCTGCCAGGACACCGGCACGGCTACCATTTTTGCCCATAAAGGTCAGCAGGTTTGGACAGGGGCAAACGACAACGAGGCAATTTCACTCGGGGTTTACCAGACTTATACCGAAGAAAACCTCCGGTATTCTCAAACCGTGCCGCTGGATATGTATAAAGAAAAAAACTCGGGTACCAACCTGCCTGCCCAAATCGATATACGCACCTGCGAAGGCATGGAGTATGACTTTCTGTTTGTGGCCAAGGGAGGCGGCTCGGCCAACAAAACCTCGCTTTTTCAGGAAACAAAAGCCTTGCTCACCCCCGAAAAACTGGAAAAGTATCTTGTTGAAAAACTACGCTCTCTGGGAACGGCCGCCTGCCCGCCATATCATGTGGCCTTTGTAATTGGAGGCACCTCGGCAGAAGCTTGCCTGAAAACCGTGAAGCTGGCCAGCGCCAGGTACTATGATAAATTGCCTTCCAGCGGCAACGAGCATGGACAGGCATTCCGCGATATAGAGCTGGAAGAACGGGTGTTGCAGGCTGCCTATAAGCTGGGCATTGGCGCGCAGTTTGGCGGAAAATATTTTGCCCTTGACATCCGCATTATACGCCTGCCCCGTCATGGTGCTTCCTGCCCGGTCGGTATGGGCGTTTCTTGCGCCGCCGACCGCAACATAAAAGCGAAGATCAACAAGGATGGCCTCTGGATAGAAAAGCTGGAAGACAACCCGGCAAGCTTCATTCCTGAGGCGTTCCGTAAGGCTGAAGAAGGCGGCGGAGTGGAGGTTGATTTGAATCAGCCCATGAAAGATATTCTGGCCTTAATTTCAAAGCATCCTGTAGGCACCCGCCTTTCATTATCAGGAACAATCATCGTTGGTCGCGACATTGCCCACGCAAAACTGAAAGAACGTCTCGACCATGGCGAAGGCCTGCCCCAATATATAAAAGACCATCCCATCTATTATGCAGGCCCGGCAAAAACACCGCAAGGAATGCCTTCCGGTTCATTTGGACCAACCACAGCCGGACGTATGGACTCTTATGTTGACTTGTTTCAGCAGCATGGCGGGAGCATGATTATGATCGCAAAGGGTAACCGCAGCCAGGCCGTTACCGATGCCTGCAAGAAATACGGCGGCTTTTATCTTGGCTCTATTGGCGGTCCGGCAGCCGTTCTGGCACAGGAAAACATTCGTAAGGTTGAATTGCTGGAATATCCCGAGCTGGGAATGGAAGCCATTTATCGAATAGAGGTGGAGGACTTCCCGGCATTTATCCTGGTAGATGATAAAGGAAACGATTTTTACCGGATGCTTTAAAATTGAACCTATTCGGCCTGTGAGCCGTTTATTGTTCAATTTCAGGCCTGAGAAATTGGCTCAAAGGGTCTTCTGCTTTTGAGCCTTTCTCTTTTGTCGAATAAAAAGAATCTTGCTTATGTTCAGAACTGAATACGACACCATGGGTCCTGTTGAGGTACCTGACAACAAATATTGGGGTGCCCAGACCCAACGTTCCCTTCAGAACTTCAAAATCGGCGATGAGCTTATGCCCCGTGAAGTGATCAGGGCCTTTGCCATTCTGAAAAAAGCGGCCGCTCAGGTAAATCATGATATGGGCATATTGCCCAAAGAATTGCTTGGGCCCATTCTTCAAGCCTGCGATGAAATTCTTGATGGCGAACTGGAGGGCAATTTCCCGCTGGTGGTATGGCAAACCGGCAGCGGTACCCAGACCAACATGAACCTGAACGAGGTGATTGCCAACCGTGCCCACGAAATCATGGGTGGCAGACTGGGCGAGCGCGAAAAGAAAGTGCACCCCAATGATCATGTTAATAAGTCGCAGTCATCAAACGACACTTTTCCGGCAGCAATGCACATCGCTGCCTACAACCTTATTGTTGAGCGGACCATTCCTGCTCTGAAAAAGTTGCAGCATGCCCTTGATCAGAAAGCAGAAGGATTTAACGATATAGTTAAGATTGGCCGCACGCACCTTATGGATGCTACACCCCTTACCCTGGGGCAGGAGTTTTCTGGTTTTGCGTCTCAAATTGAACATGGTATCAGGGCTTTGAAGAACACACTCGAACATCTAAGCGAACTTGCGCTAGGTGGAACTGCCGTTGGAACCGGCATAAATGCCCCAAAAGGGTTTGACAAAAAGGTGGCAGAAAAAATTGCTGATTTGACGGCACATCCTTTTGTTACAGCACCCAATAAATTTGAAGCACTTGCTGCGCATGATGCCATAGTTGAAACCAGCGGGGCCCTTAAAACAATTGCTGTAAGCCTGATGAAGATCGCCAATGATATCCGCTTGCTGGCATCGGGTCCGCGCTGCGGTATTGGCGAAATTTTCCTTCCTGCCAACGAGCCTGGAAGCTCAATTATGCCGGGTAAGGTGAATCCCACCCAACCGGAAGCAATAACAATGGTGGCCGCTCAGGTTATTGGAAATGATGCCGCAATTACTGTTGGAGGGATGAGCGGCCATTTTCAACTCAACGTTTTCAAACCTGTTATGATTTACAACCTTTTGCAATCAGCCCGGCTTATTGCGGATGCCTGTAACTCGTTTACCGATAATGCCGTGAAAGGAATAGAGGCCAATAAATCACGGATTCAGGATCATCTTAATAATTCATTGATGCTGGTTACTGCCCTTAACCCCCATATTGGATACGACAATGCAGCCAAAATTGCAAAAAAAGCCTATGAGGAAAATCTGAGTCTGAAAGAGGCAGCCGTTAAGCTGGGTCTTGTTTCCGCCATGGATTTTGACCGATGGGTCGATCCCTCAAAAATGATTTAGAAAAAACAACAAACAAAAAAAGCTGCTCACCCTTTGGTGGCAGCTTTTTTCTTTTTCCGGGCAATACTAGTATTCCCAGAGATCGTGTTCGAAATTACGTATGGCTTCTTTCACCCTTTCTGCTTCCAGCAGGGCATCAAGGCCAGTGTAGTATTCCTGTATGCGCCGGTCGTGAACATTTGACTCTTTATACACATAGCTGCTGAAGAATCTGCGCAGGAACATATCGTCGTACGACATGCGCTGGGCGTCGTTTTGCCGGTTGAAGACCTCGGAATTGGCGAGTGAAGCACGTGCATCGGGGTAGTAGATCCAGAAGAGCGGCTCGTCGCCCCTCGATTCACCCGTAAGGGGGTCGATGTTTTCCCTGACAGGGCAGATTCCCAGCACCCTTACATCGAGCACCGAGCGTTTGCTGTCAAAGAACCATTCTTCCTTTACCCTGAATCGCATTACATCCGCAGGATTGAAAGAGATGGTCAGGGTAGTATCGAACTCATCGTAAGGAGGTTCAGGCCTTTGCATGGTAACAGTTTGAGATCTCTCGATCTGCGAGAAGAGTTGCTCCGGTGTCATCGGAATGGTAAACTCATCATTATCCGGACTGTAGGCAGTCAAAGATCCTTCCCTGATACCATCGATCAGCACCTGCATAAGGCTTCGGCGGCTGTTGGTGGGTGTAATGGGGAAGTACAGGGGCTGATTCATTTTCTCCCTGAGATCAATGATTTGCCACACCTGTTTCGACCAAAGCACATCGGCTTCTCGAACATAAGGCAAAGCAGCGGGTTCTTTTTCTTCGATCATCATTTTATCGTAGAAACCGTCGCGTGCTGTTTCGATAACCTGGCCAACGGATTGCAGGGAAAGAAACAGTCCCAGCATCATGATTACTATTGCGTTTTTTGCCATGGGAATAACCTCCAAATTGTTTATTCTTGGTATTAGTTAATTGTAAAAGTAATGGGCGAGAGCGTCCTGGTCCTGCCGTCGGGGCCGGGCCTGGTGGTAATGTTTTCGAAAATTACGCGCTGCCCGCGGGTCGCATTGTTAATAACCTGCAGCATTTCTTGTGAGAAAACGTTGCCACCGGTATTGTACTGACGGAAGTCGCCTGCCACTTGTGTTGCCATAGTAAAAGAGGCAATTTCGAAGTTCATGTCGAAGTCAAAGTTCTCCAACCTGGGGATAATAGCCCTGGCCAGTGCGAGTTCTTCGCGCGAAATACGTCCTTCGCGGCGGCCACCTACGTAAGCCACCGGGTCGGGAACGTTTCTTACCCTGAATACCATGGTACCCATGCTGCGGGAAGAGCCTTCTACAACGGCATTTACTGTAATGCGCACCTCACTGGTTCCGGGGCTTACCCTTACGGTATAGCCTGTACCACCCCTGGGCGTAAGGGTTGCGCCAGCAGATATGGAGGGACGAATGTTTTCGGTTGGAACACCGGGAGCAGAAATCGATACCGGGTTATCAACGCCAACATAGAACACGTTCATTTTGTCGGCCGAAACGGTTACCGAGGGCTGCTGTACCATAAAGCTACTCTGGAACGGATACTCCTGAGGAATACCGGCCGGGTTGGTAACCCTGATAACGCCGCTGAAAGACCTGGAACCGGTACCGGAAGCAGGCATGCGCAGTTTACCAACGCCACCAGAAGTGGGTATGGGCTGTCCGTTAACCAAAATGGTAGGTTCCTGCTTGGAATCGAAAGCTGCAACAAAAATGTCAGCTTCGTAGTTTTCACCAGCCAGTACAATCTGGCTGCTGGGTACTACCCTTGCCGTAATCTGGTCAAACTTAAAGTCGTCGGCCGAGATGGCGCCATAAAGGGTGTTTACCACGTCAAATTCGGCGTTTCGCACTTCGGTGATCAGTCGGGTCAGGTTGGTGGCCACGGCCACGGGAATAACCCTGTCGAACATAGATTGCTGCCAGCTTACTTCTACCGAACTGTTGGGCAGGAAGAAGGGTCCTTCCAAGTCCATGCCAAGTTTTACGGCATCCTGAAGGCCATGTTCTTCAACAATTTCCTTGAGGGCAGCTTTATAAGCCTCTATTCTTTCACGGAGTTCATAAGCCCTGGTACCACGACCACCTGGTTTCACGGGGTCCTGGTTGTTGTCCTGCAGCCAAAATCTGGATGAAGCACTGTAGTTATCCTTATTTTTCAGGTCAAGCAAGTTTTGATTTGCGGCTTGTTCAACAGAAATGTTATCGATAACTGAGATCATGGAGGCTCTGTTCTGCGAAATGAAGGTGATCAGCTCGTCAGAGAGTTCCCTAACTTTTTTGGCTTCATCGTAAAAGGGCTGAACCTTTTCAGCACTGATGACTTCCTGCATTTCAAAGTCATTCATTACTGTCTGGATTTTCTGGTCCAGGTTAAGGTTGGTCTGTTCAATCCCGTCGTCGATCAAGGGGAAAGAGTCGAGCACCTCAACCGAAACGTTGAGTGCCATCAGTGCCAGGAAAACCAGGTACATAAGGCCAATGAGCTTTTGCCTGGGTGTTTGCTTACCTTGCATAGTTCTTTATCCTTTCTTTGTTAAAAAACTTTAACAAAAGTGTTTAAATCTAACGGGGTGTATTGAAATTCATGGCCGAAAGCATATTGCCATATACGCTGTTGAGCGCGCGGATGTTGGCATTAAGCTTCTCGATCTCCTCTTTATACTGTTTGGTGTTGGTCAGCGAGTCGTTGATATTGTCAACCAGCGCGCCAACAGTCTTATTCAGTTTTTCAGTCGAATCCGACTGGGTGCCGGCAGCCTGCAACTGCAGCTCGTAAGCGGCGTTGAGGGCCATCAAATTGTTGGCGGTTTTATTAAGCTGCTCGCTGTAGGTCTTGCCGCTGTTGGCATTGCCTTCGAGGGCTTCCACTGCCTTGGTGAGCAACTCGGCGTTTTTGCTGTAGCTTTCGCCAAGCTGGTCGGTGTAAGTTGTCACATTTTTGATGCTGCTGTTGAACTGTGAGGAAACGTCCAGGCTTTCTTTGGCGGTTTGGGCCGTTTTCTGGTAGGTTTCGCTCAGTTGGTTCATGCTGCTAACGGCGCTCTTGAGGCTGTTGCCATATTCCTGCGACAGGCTCAGGTCGTGCTTGAGGTATTCGGCCGCATTCTTATACGACTGGCTGAGCTCAACCACCGACTTGGAAGCACTTTCCACATGCTGAATGTAACCATTGGTTACCACTGCAGCATTCGAAAGGTCGGCCATCTTGGCGGCATTGTCGCTAAGGTTTTGCAGGCCTTTGCTCAGGTTGCCGATAAGTTCGGGACCAATGTTGGCGTCTTCGAGCAGCTTGTCAAGGGTGTTTGAAATGGTAACATTTTGGGTAATGGCCCGGGTGCCACCATCATACTTGCGGGGTTCGGCACCTTCAATGCCTGCAAGTTCGGGGTAAACCAGGCTCCAGTCGGGCTCTTCGTGCAAAGGCTCGAAAGCCGAGAAGAAGAATACAATGGCCTCAGTTACCATACCTATTACCAGCATAAGACCGGCAAAGGGGTAGTGCTGAATTTTAAACAAAGCACCAAGGATAACGATTGAGGCGCCCCATCCATATAGTCTGGACATGAAGACTTTCCATGCTTTTGTTTTTACGAATTTCATAAGGCTTTTTCTGAAAGGGTTAATAAATGAACAGAAATGGATTTACAAAGGGTTTATGGATTATTAATACACGTTGGATGCTCCACGTCCATCGTTGCGGTCGCGTCCGGGGTAAGTCTGGATGCAGCGGAAGCCAATGTAGGATTTCGCGGTATCCTGGAATTCATAGTTGCGTGTGCTCACCTGCAGGAAGAATCCTACATCTTTCCAAGATCCACCACGGATCACTTTGCGCTTGAGCGTTTCAGCATCGTCGGGTTTGGCTTCGTACTGGTAGTCGGGGTTCATGTCGTGACCAAACACGTAGAAGGATTCGTCGTAGGCGTTGCGTGTCCATTCGGCCACGTTGCCGGCCATGTCGTAGAGGCCATAGTCGTTGGGTGGATAGTGGCCAACAATAACGGTCTGGTATCCGCCGTCGTCGATGTAATTACCCCTGAGCGGCTTGAAGTTGGCCAGGAAGCAGCCGTCCTGGTTGCGGATATAGGGCCCGCCCCATGGATAGGGGTTCAGATCGAGGCCGCCACGGGCAGCATACTCCCACTGTGCTTCTGAGGGCAGGGAGAAGTCCATGGCAAAAGGTCGTTCGCGGCTAGCCAGGTAGCTGTTCAGGAACTGCGTTCTCCAGATAGTGAAAGCCCTTGCCTGCAGCCAGTTTACACCTACCACCGGGTAGTGGTCGTAAGTGGGGTGCCAGAAATATTTCTGGGTCATGGGCTCATTATATGAATAGGTGAAGTCATGAATCCATGCCAGGGTGTCAGGGTAAACGGGTGTCTGGTATTCATAAACCAGTTCGCTGCGGGGGGTGTCGCGCTCTGAGCGGCGGGCGGCACGCGTCAAGTCAATGGTATAGTACCTGTAGATCAACTTGCGCGAGTCAATTTCACGTCGGTTAAAGAAGCGTTCGTGCTCGGGCAGGTAGAGCTCAGAGAGCACATCGCGCTCTTCTTCGCCGTCCCAGCGAATACGGGTCCTCCAGTTGATAAGGGGCGGATCGAGCAGGTTGCCGAACTGGTCTTCCTCTATCAGGTGAGACTCGTCGACAGTGGCCAGCAGGCTATGGGCCAGGGAGTCGCGCACCCAGAACACAAACTGGCGGTACTGGTTGTTGGTGATCTCCGTTTCATCCATATAGAATGCGGGCATCGAAATCGTTTTTGAAATGGCGTTGTGTGCATATGCAATATCCTCGTCGGAGGGCCCCATAATGAAGCTGCCCATAGGAATGAATACCATCCCGGGAGGATCGGCATAAAAGGCATCCGGTCTGTCGAGCACCCCGGTGAGGTGTCCGCGTCCTGAACGGTCACAACTGGCAAAAAGAACCGCCGCCACAGCAATAAAAATCAGTTTTTTCATGGTAACTTCAAATTAATTAACCACTGTTGTTATGTTGATCTATTGGTTTTAAATGCTTTTTAATTTTTCGGCTCTTGTCAGAGAAAACGCACGTTGCGCTGTATTTCCCTGATTTTGTCAAGATCCAGGTCGAAGCAATACTGGAGCATGATTTCGTGGCTTCCAAAACTCCGGCCTCTTCTGCCAAGGGGCGAGGTGGTGAAGTCGTAAGAATAACCCACGCTGATCTGCTCGATATTGAGTCCGAAAAGGAACACTACGGCATCTTGCAGCCTGTAACTAACGCCACCCCAGAACCTATTATTGTATGTGATCATGGCGTTTACATCGATTTGCACCGAAGCAAGGTCTGTTTTTACCAGCACTGAAGGCGTAAGTTCGTAAGCCGGATTTCCTGGAAGGGAAAGGTTATAGCCTCCGGTGAGGTAAGCATGGCGCTTGAGCAAGTGATTGCTTTCTCCGATCTGGCCGCTGGCCTGTCGCAACTGCGAGAAGGAAAGACCCGCCCACGACTTGTTGTCAGACTGGAAAAAACCGCCCAGGGCAAAATCCACAAACATGTGGGTTTCTTCGGCCGAGCCTGTAAGGGCCGGGTCGCCATCGGTTATTGGGGTAAACTGACTGAAGTCGATTCTTTTATCGAGAAAACCTGCTTGGGCACCAATCCCCAGCTTACCGCCCACCATCTTTATATGGTATGAATAGGAAAGTTTCATGCCCACACTGTTTTCGTAACCCAGTTTGTCCTGCATAAAACCCAGGGCCAAACCTCCCTTAAGAAAGGGCAGGGGGGCATCCACATTAAGAAGGTAAGTTTCGGGGTTCAGCCGATTGTCTTCAGCGTCTTTAAAACCCAGCCACTGTTGCCTTGCCAGGCCGGTGGCGCATATGGCCCCGCGAAGTCCTGCATAACCCGGGTTAATCCCCATGTTGTTAAACATATTATGACTGAACTGCGGTTCCTGCTGCGCAAAAACTGCCGGGCTTAAGAAAATGAAAAAGAGGGTAGCAACAAGGCCCTTAAATCTCATGGATCAGTATTTAGTCCTTTTAATTTTTGTAACGCAAAAATAGCTGGTTTATTGATAAGATGCTGAAAATTTGAAACTACTTCAGGCATATAATCGGAAGGTTTTTTAAAAGTAACATTAAAATTCCTTCGAATTAAACCATAGTGAAATTTTTCAGAGTCAACATGTCAAAGAGCTTACTGGCTTAAAATCTGTCAGAGCCAAAAATCAACCAAACAAAAATATAAGGAGCAGCAAAGAATTTTATCAGTAATAATACGCGGTTATTGCAAGAGAATACTTTGGATTTTTTTCTGCTGATCACGCAATTATGGGTTTGGTAATATTTAAAGGTGCAAATGTACTTAAATTTTGGCCATTGGTTGTTAGATCGTTCAATTCATTATAGAAATTTCTGATACACTTGCAGCCACTTTTCGGGAATCTCGTCCTGGCATGCTGCCTGGTATTCGCGATAAGAACAGGGAACCAGAAACTGACGGTCGTATTTTGTTTGCAAGCCGGCTGGGCATGGCACTTCCATCCACCAGCGGTCGCTTTTCTTGCTTTTATAAAAAACGATCTCGTTCTTAAAATCTTTTAGCGACACCACATATTTTATATACTCTCCCGAGTCTTTGCGCAGGCGGTCGGGCATGTCATTTTTGCGATGGTAAAAGCCGTCAAAGAAATACCATATCATTTGCGCCACCAGGTGCGCTGTTTGCTCGCCCTGATCAAAAGCAGGATTTACTTCGTAAAAGCCAATGGAAGAAAGTTTATCGCTGAGGCCTGCATAGCGAACAATCTGGCATGCCTCCTCACCATAAAAACCATTGGGCGACACGTTGGCATTGCCAGGTGCATCCGACTGCCTGATGGCTGAAATGTCGAATGAGATCATATCGGCACTGCGCACCACGGGTTCAACCTCCTCCAGGTCCTGGCGAACCACTCCCAGTCGATAGATGTCGAAATAGAGTTTGTTCATTAGCTCAATGGCATCCTGATCGACCAGGTAAGTCTGGTAGCCGAGGTTGGTATAGTTGAACAAGTAATTGGGCTGGTGGGTAAGGATGGTACTGAGGTAATTGCGGTGATTGATTTCTTCATTGCGCTTAAGTCCCAGATCGAAGGCCGAATCAACCGACACAATATTGATAATTTGCCCTAAGGCCTCGTAGGCCATGTAATTGGCATAGGTCAGGTCCTGGCTTCCGCCGATGATTATGGGGATGACTTTTTTGCGGATGAGCTCAGCCACGGTAGTTTTAACGGCATAGTAAGTGTCGTTTACCTGGTCGCCTGCCCTAATGTTTCCAAGGTCGGCAATGCGCACCTTAAAAGGCCCCTGAAAGAGCTGGTACAGGTATTTGCGCACATAATCGGGGGCAAGCCCGCAGCCTTCGTTGTACGAAGCGTTGCGGTCTTCCTGCACACCAATAATTGCAATGTCGGCATCCTCAATATCGGGGAATCCACTTTCGCTGGTATAACTTTTTATTGAGCGGCCCAAGGCCAGAGGGTGCTGTTTTCGACCAGTCTGGAGCTTGCTCTTGTCGATGGGTTCAAAAAAATCTACTATTTCCATACGTCCCAAAAATCATTGACTATTTACCCTTCTTGCGGGTTGTCGTTTTTTTGGTTGTACGGGTTTTTTTTGAAGAGGTTCCTTCTTTTATGATATTTAAACAGTCTTCAAGGCTTAATTCTTCAGGGTCTTTGCCTTTGGGCAGCTTGTAATTGTTTCCTCCGGCAGCAAGGTAAGCACCCCAGCGACCTTTCAGTAATTTTACGTCGGGGTTCTCAGGAAATTCCCTGATCACCTTTTGTCTGTCCTTTTCACGTTTTTCCTCAATCACCTCAA
Source organism: Bacteroidales bacterium (assembly GCA_041687035.1). Lineage (GTDB taxonomy): Bacteria > Bacteroidota > Bacteroidia > Bacteroidales > UBA7960 > UBA7960. Next base: position 34,871 of record JAWLCS010000013.1, on the reverse strand, counting down.
TGGCCCTGTCGGAGGTAATGCTCAGCGGGTCTTCACCCTTGGGTATGGAATAAAACTGCCCGTCGTGGCGTATGTAAGGGCCGAAGCGGCCTGCCGAGGCCACCATTTCCTTGCCTTCGTACTCGCCCACCGTGCGTGGAAGTTTAAAAAGATCGAGGGCATCCTCCAGGGTAATGGTTTCGAGGCTTTGATCCTTACGCATGCCTGAAAACAGCGGTTTTTCCTCTTCCTCAGCAGCGCCGATCTGAATCATTGGGCCAAAGCGCCCGATCTTGGCGTAAACATTGCGCCCGCTTTTTGGGTCCTTGCCCAGCAAACGCTCGCCACTGAATTTCTCAGAGGTTTTCAGGGTTTGCTCCACCTGCTGGTGGAAGGGCCAGTAAAACTCTTTAATGACCTTATCCCACTGTTTCTGGCCACTGGCAATCTCGTCAAACTCTTTCTCCACGCTGGCCGTGAAGTTGTAATCCAAAATGTCGATAAAGTATTCCATCAGAAAGCTGTTGACCACTGTGCCAATATCGGTTGGGAAAAGCTTGTTTTTTTCCTGCCCGAACGTTTCCGATTTTTTGGTTTCGGTAATCTTGTTTTTTTTCAGCAGCAGGTAGTCGTAATGTCGGGTCTCGCCATCGCGGTTTTCCTTTACAACATACTCGCGTTTCTGAATGGTGCTGATGGTAGGCGCATAGGTCGATGGGCGTCCTATGCCGAGCTCCTCGAGCTTTTTTACCAGGCTGGCTTCGGTGTACCTGGGCGGGTTTTTCGAAAAACGCTCTACGGCGGTCATTTCATTTAGCGCAAGAACCTGCCCGGTCTTCATGGGAGGAAGGATTCCTTCAGTGGCTTCATCGTCTTCGTCGTCGGTCGATTCGAGGTAGACCTTAAGGAAACCATCAAACTTAAGCACTTCGCCAATGGCCATCAGCTTTTCCTTATTTGTTGAAATACCAATGGTTACGGTGGTTTTTTCCAGCAGGGCGTCGGCCATTTGCGAGGCCAGCGTACGCTTCCATATCAGTTCGTATAGTCTTTGTTCAGAGGCATCAGCTCCGGCTTTCGACACATTCATATACACAGGGCGAATGGCCTCGTGTGCCTCCTGGGCTCCTTTGCTCTTGGTGGCAAACTGCCGCACCTTTGAGTATTCTTCCCCAAAGGATTTTATTATCTCTTCCTTGGCCATGCCAATGGCGGTGCCCGAAAGGTTCACCGAGTCGGTACGCATATAGGTAATATTTCCCGATTCGTAAAGCTTCTGGGCCACAGTCATGGTGCGGGCCACCGAAAAGCCAAGCTTGCGGCTGGCCTCCTGCTGAAGGGTAGAGGTAGTAAAGGGAGCGGCCGGAGACTTCTTGGTGGGTTTGGTTTCAACCTGCTCTACTGTAAAACTGGCATCGACACATTGCTCCAGAAAAGTCTGGGCCTCTTTTTTGGTAGAAAAGCGCTTGGGCAGGTCGGCTTTAACCTGTACTTTTTGTCCGTTGTGCTCCACATCAAAAATGGCCGAAATCTTAAATGATGCCGCTGTTTTAAAGGCCTGTATCTCCTTTTCGCGCTCCACAATAAGGCGCACGGCCACCGACTGCACCCTGCCTGCCGACAGTGCCGGCTTTACCTTGCGCCACAAAAGGGGCGAAAGTTCAAAACCTACCAGGCGGTCGAGCACACGTCGCGCTTGCTGGGCGTTAACCAAGTTTTGGTCAATTTGCCGAGGACTATCAATGGCTTTCAGAATGGCATTCTTGGTAATCTCATGAAAAACAATGCGCTTATAACGGTTCTCGTCCAGTTTAAGGGTTTCGGCCAAATGCCACGAAATGGCCTCTCCCTCGCGGTCCTCGTCAGTGGCAAGCCAAACGGTCTCCGCTTTGTCGGCATGCTTCTTCAAATCGCTGATCACCGTTTTCTTGTCAGCCGAAATTTCGTATAACGGAGTGAAATTTTTATCCACTTCGATGCCTAAGCTTGTTTTTGGCAGGTCGCGCACATGGCCGAAACTCGACTTCACCAGGAAGTCTTGTCCGAGGAATCCCTCAATGGTTTTGGCCTTAGCTGGTGACTCTACAATGACCAGGTTCTTTATCATAGTGTTGGTTTTTCGCGCCCAAAAGTAATAAAACAAATATTAAATATGAAAAAAGCCCGTTAAATTTAACAATAAATCCTTTCCTGAAAAGCTGCAAAGCAACTGGGGACAGGCTGTTTGGGCCACTTAAAGGCTGTTTGCTATAATTATTAAAGGTGAAAATGGGCGGTTTGTTTTTAATCTTGCGGAAAAACTTGCAAAGAAAACAAAAAGCAACGGGTTTTCGGTCGGCTCTACGGTTTTTTTTATTGAAATCAAGGCTTATTTTGAGTAATTTTGCCATCCTTGACAAAACAAGCAGCATTTGTAACTTATTGAAAATCAAATTGTGAGAAAGAAGCTTTATATAGAAACCTACGGGTGCCAGATGAATTTTTCTGATAGTGAGATTGTGGCTTCCGTAATGACCGACAATCAGTATTCGACCACACAGGACCATAACGAAGCCGATGTGATTTTTCTGAACACCTGCTCTATTCGCGACAATGCCGAGCAGAAAGTTATGAACCGCCTTAAACAACTTCAGCACCTTCGTAATAAAAAGCCGGGGCTGATAATTGGCGTGCTGGGCTGCATGGCCGAGCGCATGAAAAGCTCACTGCTCGAGGAAAAAGAACTGGGCCTGCGTGTCGACATGGTGGTGGGCCCCGATGCCTACCGCGACTTGCCCCAGCTCATGCTTGATGCCGAAAGTGGGCACAAAGCCATAAACATTATTCTTTCGGCCGAAGAAACCTATGCCGATATTACGCCGGTGCGTTATGCATCCAACGGTGTATCGGCCTTCATTTCCATAATGCGCGGCTGCGAGAATTTCTGCTCTTATTGTGTAGTGCCGTTTACCCGTGGCAAGGAACGTAGTCGTGATCCCCAAACGATTGTGGGCGAAACCCGTGAGCTGTTTGAAGCAGGTTATCGTGAAATAACCCTGCTGGGGCAAAATGTGAACTCTTACAGTTGGAAAACTGAAGAAACCGGAATAGTAACCGGTTTTCCTGAACTGATAGAAATGGTTGCCGGGGTTAATCCTTTGCTCAGGGTTCGGTTTGCCACCTCGCACCCCAAAGATATGTCGGACGAGCTGCTCGGGGTAATTGCCCGCAATCCCAATATTTGCCGTGCCATACATTTGCCCATGCAATCGGGCAGCAGCAGTGTGCTCAAACGAATGAACCGCAAATATACCAGCGAAGATTACAAAAACCGTATTGAGGCCATTCGGCGCTTCATTCCAGGTTGTGCCATCTCCACTGACGTTATTGCCGGCTTTTGTGGCGAAACCCCCGAAGAGCACCAGCAAACCCTCGATATGATGGAGTGGGTCGGCTTCGATTTTGCCTTTATGTTTAAATACTCAGAAAGAGAAGGTACCCTGGCGGCAAAAAAATACGAAGACGACATTCCGGAAGAAGTTAAAGCCAGTCGCCTGCAGGAAATAATAAATCTGCAGCAAAAGCTTTCGCTGAAAAGCAACAAAAAAGATGTGGGTACGGTGGTTGAAGTGCTGGTAGAAGGCCTCTCCAAGCGATCAGCCGATTTCGTTTCAGGTCGGAGCAGCCACAACAAAGTGGTGGTTTTCCCCGAAAGGGGATATAAACCCGGCGATTATGTAATGGTGAAAATTACTTCCTGCACGGCAGCCACACTCCTTGGGGAAGGGATTTCTGATTTCTGATTTTGGAATGGTGATTTAGGATTTGATCAATAAAAAAATTGGAACTTTTCTGCAAGGCCCCTTTGTCAGCTTTATTCATCAATCATAAACCTGATGCAATCAGTGCCGCTGCGATCTTCAGGTCAGCGGGGGTGGTAATCTTAATATTTTCGCGGTTGCCTTCGGTGAGGTGAATGCGGTGCCCGTCGGCTTCGAACAGGGTGGCTTCATCGGTAAAGGTTTCGTCGTAATTTCGGTTGTAAGCTTTTTTGATCAGGTCGGCCCTGAAGCACTGCGGTGTTTGAATCATGCGAACTTTGTCCCGCGAAAGCGGCTTGCTGAGGGCATGGTCGGTCAGGCGTAATGACTCATTTACAGCAACAGATGGCACTGCATTGCCCATTTTTTGAGCCAGGTGAAAGACCCTTTCAATGACTTCGACCGAAACCAGTGGCCGCACCCCGTCGTGTATGGCTACCAGGGCGTCGTTGGGCACGAGCCTGAGCCCGCTCTTTACCGAATGAAAGCGTGTGGGCCCGCTGGGCGCCAGCTGGTGTGGCTGCCTGAAGTTGTGCTTCAGGCAACTTTCTTTCCAGAAGTCAAAGGTGTTTTCGGGCAAAACCAGCACAAATTCCAGTGCCTGGTCGAAACGAAGAAAAACTTCGAAGGTGTGCATCAGCAAAGGCTTGCCGGCAATTTCGAGAAACTGCTTGGGCAGGTCGGTTTTCATTCGTTGGCCCGAGCCGCCGGCGGTAATAAGCACAAACCTGCGCATGGTGGCAATTTATAAAATGAGCATGGCGTCGCCGTAGGTGAAAAACTTGTATTTCTCCTTCACGGCCGACTTGTATGCTTTCATTAACAGGTCGAAGCCTGCAAAAGCCGATACCATCATCATTAAGGTAGACTGTGGCAAGTGCAGGTTGGAAACCATGGCATTGGCCACGCTGAACTCGAAGGGCGGGTAAATGAATTTGTTGGTCCAGCCCTCATAGGGTTTTACCATGCCCGTAATAGAAACCGACGACTCGAGCGCCCGCATGCTGGTAGTACCCACAGCGCATACCTTTCTTTCTTTTTCTTTGGCAGCATTTATGATTCTGGTGGCTTTTTCCTCAATCATAAATTCTTCGCTATCCATTTTATGCTTGCTCAGGTCTTCCACATCTACGCTGCGAAAGTTGCCCAACCCGGCGTGCAAGGTTATCTCAGTAAATTCCACCCCTTTGAGTTCGAGTCGCTTGATAAGCTGCCGGCTGAAGTGCATGCCTGCCGTAGGTGCTGCCACAGCACCCTCGCGCTTGGCAAAAACTGTCTGGTAGCGTTCGCGGTCTTCGGGCTCAACAGGTCGTCTGATCTCCCGCGGCAGGGGCGTTTCGCCAAGGGTTTCGATGGTTTGCTTGAACTCATCGTAGGTGCCATCGAACAAGAAACGCAGGGTGCGCCCTCGTGAAGTGGTGTTGTCGATCACTTCGGCTACCAGGTTATCGTCTTCGCCAAAATAAAGTTTATTGCCAATGCGGATTTTGCGGGCGGGATCAACCAAAACATCCCACAAACGCGTTTCGCGGTTTAGTTCGCGCAATAGAAAAACCTCTATCTGGGCACCGGTTTTCTCCTTGGTACCATAAAGCCGGGCCGGAAAAACTTTGGTGTTGTTTACCACCATCACATCCCCATCATCAAAATATTCGAGAATGTCTTTAAAAGTGCGGTGCTCTATGGTTTGCGTGGCGCGATTTACAATCATAAGCCGCGATTCGTCGCGGTTGATGTTTGGGCGCTCAGCAATTAGCTCGGCAGGAAGGTTGAATTTAAAATCGGATAACTTCATAGGGTAGCAATAATTTTTCTCCGCCAAGTATTGCCTAAAGGCAGAAGAAATAGCGGAAAAGGTTCGTTTTTAAATGATTTGCATCGGTTTGGGGAAAGGAGTGCAAAGATAATACTTGAAAGAGGCCTTGTCAATACCTTTTTGCAAATATTTGGAAACAGCCTTCAGATTTATGATTTATGATTGATGAATGATGATTTGAAGTTTAGGGTCTTTTAGTGACAACCTAGTCCAATCATTAAATGAAGTAATCCTAAATCATCATTCCTAAATCCTCAATATTCCGAAGGTGTTTTTCGAAATCCCCGATAGTCCATGCCTCTTCGGCGCTGTAGGTTCCAATGCGCGTCCTTCTTAGGTTTTTAAGGTGGGCTCCTGAGTTCAGTTCGCGGCCAAAGTCGCGGGCCAGCGAACGGATGTAGGTACCCTTGCTGCAAACCACGCGAAAGTCGGCCTCAGGCATTTCAAAGCGGGTGATCTCAAAATCGCTGATTACAATTTTGCGGGCTTTCAGCTCGGTATGCTCGCCGCGGCGAGCAAATTCGTAAGCGCGTTCGCCTTCAATTTTTTTTGCAGAAAACTGGGGCGGAATCTGATCATGGTGGCCCGAAAGCTTTTGGGCTGCAAGTTCAACCATTTCCCGGGTAATATGTTCAGTGGGGAAATGTGCATCCGTTTTTGTCTCCAGGTCGAAAGAAGGGGTGGTTTGCCCCAGGGTGAAGGTTCCGGTATATTCCTTCTCCATGTCCTGGAAACTTTCGATGCTTTTTGTTTGCTTGCCGGTGCAAATGATCAGCAGGCCGGTGGCCAGTGGGTCGAGGGTTCCGGCATGACCGGTTTTCAGTTTTTTAATACCCAGCACATAGCGCATCATTGAGCGCACCTTGTTCACCACATCGAACGAAGTCCAGCCCAGGGGCTTGTCGAAGGTAAGCACGGCGCCATCAATGAAGGATTGCACCTGTTCACTTTTTTCCATTTCGGATTTTTCCGTTTAAAAGATGCCGTAAATTATGGCAGTTAGCCCAATCGCCAGGCAGTAAATCGAAAACCAGGCGATGTTACCTTTTCTTACAATTTCGAGCATCCAGCGGCAGGCAAAAAGCCCGGCCACGAAAGCTGCAAGGGTGCCAACGATCATTGGCGTGGTGCCCAAAGATACCATGCTGGCGTCGCCCGACATTTTCAGTATTTTGAGGAAATTGGCGCCAAATACGGGTATAAGCACCATTAGGAATGAAAAGCGGATGGCTTTGCTGCGCTCAATGCCCAGGTATAGGGCGGTGCTTATGGTTGCCCCGCTGCGGCTGATGCCCGGCATCACGGCAATGGTCTGTGCCAGGCCTATGAGCAGGGCGCTTTTCAAGTTCACCTCCTTGTTGTTCTTTGGTGCAAAACGCGTCAGGAAAAGCAGCAGTGCAGTTATGAGCAGCATTATGCCAACCAGCACAATGCGGCCTTCAAAGAGACTTTCGATCTGTTCTTCGAAAAGCAGTCCGACGATTCCAACTGGAATAGCTGATGCCAGCAGAAGGAGGGCAAACTTGGTTTCTGCATTCCATTGAAATCGGAAAAGATTCACGATAAGGTCGCGGATATCCTTCCAGAAAACTACCACCACGCTCAAAAAAGTAGCGCCGTGCACCATTATGTTGAAAGTGAAAAAGGCATCGGGGTCCTGCAAGTCGAAAAGGACGCCTCCCAATTCGAGGTGGCCACTGCTGCTGACAGGCAAAAATTCGGTAAGGCCCTGCAAAAGGCCCAGGATCAATGCTTCAATCCAGGTCATGGAAAATTCTGCTTAGAATTATTTTCTCGGTTTCGCCTCGGTTGTGGCTGCAGGCTTTTTGGTTGTGGGGGTTGCCTTTGTTTCGGCTTCGTTGCTGGTTTTTTTCATTATGGCAAATATCTGAATGCCAAAACCTGCCAGCACAAGAAAAGGAGCCAGGGTTATTCTGCGAAAGCTGAAAAGATCGTAACTGAACTCATTGGGGTCGGCACTGCCTCCGCCAATCATCAGCACAAAACCAAGTGCGGTTACCAACAGGCCGGCAATTAGCAGGGTATATTTTGCACGGTCGAACAAAAGCACGCGTTCCTCTTTCTTTTTGCTCATGGTTTATTTGGATTTTTCTGAATGTTATTTTGAAAGTGGCAAGAAAAGCCTTAATGTTTAATATAAGTACAGATAATCGGTTTTTATGCGCAGGTATTTTTTCACAGCCAGGTGGGTCGAAATCCAGCTAATGAGTATGCCCAGAAAAATGACCAGCACAAATAAGCTAAGCAGCATATTGGTATCCTGAAAGCTTACCAGCTCAGGTATTTGCCGCTGGCCGGCATATAATACACCAAGCAGCAATAATATGGCCAGGGTGGCACCTATCAAGCCCTGTATCACGCCCTGTATCACAAATGGCTTGCGGATAAAGGCCTGGGTGGCCCCCACCAGTTGCATGCTTTTTATCAAAAACCTTTTGGAAAAAACGCTAAGCCTGATTGTGTTGTTTATGAGCGCAAAGGCAATGGCGAGCAGCAGGACACTGAAAACAAGCAGGCCGATCCCGATTTTTTTTACATTGTCGTTGACCAGCGAAACCAGGTCTTTTTGGTAGTGTACCTCTCGCACAATGCGGTTTTTTATCACTTCTGCCTCAAATGGGGCCAGGCTGTCGGGGTTGGCATAGCTGGCATTCAGCCTCACTTCAATACTAGGGAAAAGCGGGTTGTAACCCAGAAATTCAATGAAGTCTTCGCCAAGTTCTTCCATCAAGTCTTCAGCCGCCTTATCGCTCGAAATATATTCGGTCGATTTAACCGCGGGCATCACATCGAGGGTTTTTTGCAAATGACTTACCTCGGCGGACTTAGCATTGTCGTGAAGAATAACGCTAAAACCAAGGTTCTCTTTCACATGGTCCGACAGTTTTCGGGCATGCAGCATTACCATGCCCAGCAGGCCAAAAACGAATAGCACCAAGGTAATGCTTACCACGGTAGAAATATAAGAGGTTTTCAGTCGCCTGCCAACAATGGCTTCTTCCTGTTTGGCCATAAGGTTCTGCTTTATATGGCTGCAAAAGTAATAAAAAATTGTGCTGGCTGCAGATTTTAAGGTTCTTTAACCCAGCATAAAACGAAAACTTTTTTTACACCATTGGCGCTTTTGCAGTAAATTTATTGACTCAATGAAAACGGATAAGTGTTTCGTTTATGTTTCACCAAACCAGATAAAAATGAAGAAGGCAATTTATTTTGTGATGGCGGCGGTAATTGCCGTTTTGGCAGTATCGTGCGGCCAGCAAGCCTCCAGGGAGGCTGAAGCAGCCCATGAAGGGGTAATCATTATTGGCAACAAAAGTGGCGACGACGTGTATTTTCTTGACCGCGCCACGGGCGAAATTCTGGCCATGTTGCCAACAGGCCTGGAGCCTCATGAGGTAGAAGTGTCGGACGACGGCCGCATAGCAGTGGTTTGCAACTACGGCAATCGAGAAAACCCGGGCAATACCCTTTCAGTGTATGATGTGGAGCAGGCCGAACTGATCCGCACCATCGACCTGGGCGAGCACATCCGCCCCCACGGCATGCAATGGATGGCCGGCACCACGAAAATGCTGGTTACCACCGAAGGTAGCCGCAGCCTGCTGGTAGTTGATGTGGAAAAGGGCGAGGTGCTTCAGGCGCTTTATACCGATCAGGATGTATCGCACATGGTAGCTGCCACGCCCGATCACAAGCGTGCATTTGTACCCAGTATCCGCACTGGCAATGTCACTGTTTTTGACCTTGAAACCGGCGCGTTGCTTGTTCAGTTATACAGTGGCCTGGGTGCCGAAGGGATTGACATTTCGCCCGATGGCAAGGAGGTTTGGGTTACAAACCGGGCCGAGAATACCATTGCCATTTTCGACACCCAAACCCTCGAACGGCTGGCCACTATTCCTTGCGGAGACTTCCCCATTCGTGCCAAATTTTCGCCCAACGGACAGCTGTTTTTGGTGAGCAATGCCCGCTCAGGCGATGTGGCCGTTTTTGATGCCATAAACCGCACGCAGCTTGCAGCCATTAAAATGACGCCACCCGTGCCCGCCGAAGAGGACCCCGAAAGGTATTTTGCCGATTTTGAAGGCACTTCGGTGCCTATCGGACTGGTGGTGCCCGACAATGACTTTGCCTATGTGGCCAACACCCGTTCGGATGCCGTTACGGTAATCAGCCTCGAAACCTTTGAAATCATTGGCCATTTTGCTGCAGGCAAAGAACCCGATGGCATTAATTTTTCGCCATTGAAACCGCTTGTATCCGAATAATTGTCAGCAGAATAATATTTCTTAGGAATTCTTCCCGCAAGGTAAGAATACGTAATTTTGCAAAAAACTGAAAAACAGCACTATGGCAAACCGAATTATGGATCCCATCGGCAGATTGATGGGTCTTCGTTACAAATCGCACCCCTGGCATGGGGTAGAAATAGGGAAAAACGCTCCCGACCAGCTCACCTGTTTTGTGGAAATGGTGACCACCGATACGGTGAAATACGAAGTTGACAAGGTGAGCGGCTACCTGAAAATTGACCGACCGCAAAAATACAGCAACGTGCTGCCCGCCCTTTACGGTTTTATTCCGCAAACGCTTTGTCATAAAAAAGTGGCGGAATTTGCCATTGAAAAGACCGGCCGCGATGACATTAAAGGTGACTATGATCCACTTGATATTTGTATCCTGACAGAGAAATCCATCTCGCATGGCAACATCTTGGCTGAAGCCATTCCGATTGGCGGATTCAGGCTGATTGACCGCAACCAGGCCGACGATAAGATTATTGCCGTGCTCAAAGACGATGCAGTATATGGTGCCATGCGAAACATTTCTGAATGCCCGGCCCCGGTTATTGAAAGACTCCAGCATTACTTCCTCACCTACAAAGATCTTCCGAATACGAAGCTTGATGTGGAAATTACGCACACCTACGAAGCTGAGGAAGCCAAAGAGGTAATCCTCCGCTCCATGGAAGACTACCGCATGAAATTTGAAGATTTTGACAGCCTGCTTTCTGCTGTTGAGGTATAATACAGTTGATTTTTCAGGTAATCAGCAGCTTATAAACTTTTCCCGGAAGGGGCTTTAAGATGCCTTTAAACTCGAGCCCCAGCAGCAGGGCAGAGGTTTTGCTTACCGTAAAGCCCACATTGGCCACAATAAAGTCAATGCCGGCTTCGGGGGTTTTGCGCAAAAAATCTACCAGCTTTTCCTCATCGGCATCGAGTTCGGTAAACAGTGCCGGCTGAATGGCCTTTTTCTGGTCTTTTTTTAGCTCCCAGCCCATTATGTATTCCAGGTCTGCCGCGCTCTCGAGCAGGTTGGCCTTGTTTATTTTTATCAGCACATTGCAGCCCTTGCTGTATGGGTCGGTGGTGCGCCCTGGCAGGGCAAACACATCGCGGTTGTAGCTGTTGGCAATGTTTGCGGTAATCAGTGCACCGCCGCTGTCGGCCGCCTCAATCACGATCACCGCATCGCAAAGGCCGGCAATAATGCGGTTGCGTTTCGGGAAATTCTCGCGATCGGGCTTGGTTTCCGTAAGGAAATCGGTAAGCAGGGCACCCTGCCCAACTATTTTCCTGGCCAGTTGCTGATGCAGGGGCGGGTAAATACGGTCGAGGCCATGACCCAGCACGGCCACCGTTTCGAGCCCCACGTCCAGGGCTTTTTTGTGGGCACAGGCATCCACGCCATAGGCCAGGCCACTTACTACCAGCGCATTGTGCGGCAATAGACCTTCCACCAGTTCGCTGCATTTGTCGCGCCCGTAATCGGTAATGTTGCGCGTGCCTACAATGCTCACCACCCGTTGGGCGTTGAGGTTGGCATTGCCTTTCACAAAAATCAGAATGGGCCCGTCTTCGCAGTGCTTCAGGCGCGCGGGGTAGTCTTTGTCAAGAAAAAAATGGGTTCTGATGCGGTGTTTCTCAATAAACTGTATTTCTTTCTCTGCCCGGTCGAATACCTCTCCACCAAGCACCGCCTTGGCCAGGCTTTCGCCAACGCCCGGAATCTTTGTCAGCGCAGCCTTCTTTTCCTTAAAAACAGCCTCCACGCCGCCGCAATAGCTGATTAGCTTTTTGGCGGTGATGCCACCGACTCCGGGTATCAGGCTCAAGGCAATCTGATATTTGAGCTGAGGGTCCATTTTTGCTCTTTAAGACAAAACAACTTTTTCAAAACAGAATAAAAATAATGCAAAAAAATGTTTTGGACAATGCTTTCCAAATTTTTAGCAACGCCTTGCCACGAAAATTGGTAATTTTAGCTGCATGGAAAGCAATAAGCAAACGGTGGTTTTGGTTTGTCCGCTCAACTGGGGGCTGGGGCATGCTACACGCTGTGTGCCGGTAATAAACGCCTTGCTTTCGCGAAAATGTAAGGTGGTGATTGCCGCCGATGGGCCCTCCCTGGCTTTCCTCCAGACGGAGTTTTCTGACCGGGCTCTATTTCGCCGCTTTCGCGGGAAAAGCATCCGCTATCCCCAAAAGGGGAATATGTTGCTCAGCATGGCTCTGCAAACACCTTTGCTGCTTTTCTCTGTTTTAAAGGAACACCACGAACTGAAAAAGCTCATTCAAAAAACCGGCGCTAAAGTAGTTATATCAGACAACCGCTATGGGCTGTGGAATAAAAATGTCAGGACGGGTTTCATTACGCACCAGCTATTTATCCGTGCACCCAAAAAAATGAAATGGCTGGAGCCTTGGCTCGGGCGTATCGTCCGCTTTTTTGTTGGGAAATACGATTTTTGCTGGGTGCCCGATTTTGCTGAAGCACCAGGTCTGTCGGGTGCCTTGTCGCACAAAGAGCCACTGCCCGGACTCCGGTTTGTCGGCCCGCTGAGCAGGTTTGCGGCATGTGAAGAGTTTTCATATAAAAAGCCACTCCCTGAAGGCTTCCCTGCCAATTTTTTTCTTGCCATAATATCTGGCCCCGAGCCCCAACGCAGCGCTTTGGAAGACATGCTCAGGACGCAGTTCGGAAAAACCGGCGACCCAGTAGTTTTTGTGCTGGGAAAACCCGGTGGTGAAATGTGGAAATGGACCGATAACGCCATTTTGATGAACCATGCCAATACCTCCGAGCTGGCCTGGCTTATTAAACACGCCCGCCTGGTGATTTGCCGTCCGGGCTATTCAACGCTTATGGACCTGGCGGTGTTTGGCAAAAAAGCACTGTTGGTGCCTACCCCCGGGCAAACCGAGCAGGAATACCTGGGTTGGATGCTGAACGAATCGAAACATGCTTTTTGCGTCGAGCAAAACCAACTCGATATAAACCCCCATTTGCTACAGGCAGAAAAGTTTGAAGGAATAAAGAAATTGGAGAGCCGCAGCGACCTTCTGGAGCAAGCCTTGGATGACTTGCTGCACGATCTTTAATAGGTCTTGGTCATGGTTGCAGGCACCACAATAATGAAGTCGGCAAGGCCCAGGCTGCCTTCTTCCAAGGCGCTGATGTCGTCCTGTTCAACAGTGCTAATGGTAACTATTTGCAGCTTTTCATCCAGTTGCCGCAGGTACCAGAAAATACCTTCGTAATTGTTGGAGTGATAGGCCCCGTGGTAATGTACAAACACCCCGCTGCGATTCAGGTTTTTGTATATGAAATGCGCCATTGTGGCGTCTTTTATTGCCTGTGCCTTGGGGAAGTTTTGGTTGGCATGAGCCGGCATTCCGGTCATCTCGAGCATGGCTTTGTAGCCGGGAAGCTCAGGGTCGTAGGCCGGCGGAAGCGGAGCAATATATTTTTTAGCTTCTTCGGGGAGTTTTTCAAGTCCCTCAAACCCCTGTCGGTTTACCAAAGCAGCATATCGTCTTGGAATGTTGGTGGCAATAAAGGGAATGCCCTTTTCTTTGGCCAGTTCAACCAGGGGCTTGTAATCGGTGGCATAATTATTCCAGAGTTTGGCTTCGGCCGTAAAGTTGCGTTCGTTGATCAGCCCGCTGAGGTATTCGTCAAGGATCAGCTGGTTGTCGGCTTCGAACATTTCTGCGCCCAGTACCAAGTGCTCGCCAACCTTTTCGGCAAGTTCGCGGCTCAGCTCAAGCTGCAGCCAGTGTGCAATGGGATTGTTGTGCAATTCGCCAAATAGCACAATCTGTGTCTGGGCCGATTTCCCGAGCATTTGTCCGAAATCAACTTGCCGGCCTTCGCGGTCGAACAACTGATAAGCAGGCCTGGGCTGAGCATACGAAAAGGTAACAGCAAAGAGAATTATGGCAGGGAAGAACAACTTTTTCATGGGTTTGATTTTTTAAAAATGCAGCCGATGCCTTACTGGCTTTGCATTAGGAACAAGAAAAAATGACGTATGTTCACAATCAGCGGGGCCCGTTCTTTTTCAACTCGTCACCCGAGAAGGAGAGGGGCAGCAGGTCGTGCACCTTTTCAATGATCAGAATTTTGCCATCTTCCTTGGCCAGCAACACTTTTATGGGTTGCTTCTGCAGTATCTCATATTCGAGCAGCACCTGCCGGCAGGCCCCACAAGGCGAAACGGGCTCGTTAATTTCGAAGCGGGTTGACTTGGCACTTACGGCAATCATTTTCATGGGCACCCCCGGAAACATGGCCGAAGCAGCAAAAACAGCCACGCGCTCGGCACAAAGACCGCTGGGATAAGCCCCGTTTTCCTGATTGCTGCCAGTTATGATCTCACCATTTTCGAGCAGTACGGCCGCACCCACAAAAAATTCAGAGTAAGGGGCATAGGCCTTGTCGGTCATTTCAATTGAGAGTTGCACCAGTCGCTGCTCGCGCTTGTCCAGTTCTGAAATTTTTTCTACTTCGTAAATGTGAAAACCCAGATCTTTCCTGATCATGTGTTCTGATTTTAGTTTTACCGCTGTTGTTTAGGCTATGTGGTGCGTAAATTTATTAACTATTAGCCAATCCTCAAAATTTATCTATCCGCACATGTTTATAAATGCTTAAACAAAATCTATGCGAACTTGTTGCATTTATATAGATCACACGTTTTTTCGCTCATTTTTTTGTTTATTCTGCCGAAATTCCTGTCAGTTCCTTGCTAATAGCATAGAATTTCACTATATTTGTTCATGCCGAACAAAAAACAGGAATAAGCGAAGAATCGATGAATCTTGTTTTCAAAAAGTAATAATTGTCTAACATTTAAATTTCAGAAAATGGAAAAGTCAACAGGAAAAGCAATTGTAGGTTTTATTATGGGAGCCGCCATGGGTGTGGCTGCTGGATTGCTGTTTGCCCCCACCACCGGTAAGGAAGCACGCAAAAAGATTCAGAAAAAAACCAAGGAGTTGTCGGATGATGTAGCACACAAAGTTGGCGAAAAGATTGACGACCTCAAGGAATTTGTCAACGAGATCAGCGGCGAAACTAAAGCCAAGGTTAAAAAAGTAGTTGACGAAACAAAAGCTGAACTTAATAAGTAGAAATCCAATTTTGGATCAATGGAAGGTAAATCATTCTTTGAAAACATTTCCGAGCTGAGAGAAAACTTGCTGAAATTTGTGGAAACCAAGGTTTCCTATTATGGGCTCGTGGCATTTGAAAAATCAGCCAAGCTGGTTTCCAGCCTTATCTCCAGTGCAGTCATTATTTTGATCTTGTTTCTGGCGCTGATATTCTTTTCTGGTGCTGCTGGTCTTTATTTCGGCCATTTGCTCGAAAGTTACCTATTGGGTTTGTTAATTGTGGGTGGCTTTTACCTCCTGCTCGGAATTGTTTTCATTATCTTCCGGAAAAAGATCTTTGGCCGCATGGTGATAAAATCGCTGGGTGAGACCTTTTTTCAGGACGATGACGAAGAACAACCAAGATAAACCAGCACCCCTATGGATACTTCCCGTTTTAAAAATATAAAATCGTTCAACGACATTAAGCTTGAAAAGGCCCGTTTACGCTACGATATGCTGGTAGCCGAAAACAGCTTGCATGAGAACCTTGAAGGGGTGCAGCGTTTGGTGACCATGGGTGGAGTAGCTACCCGCATTTCAACAGGAGTGCACTTTGTACAGGATGTTTATCAGCGGGTTTCAAGCTTGTTTTCATGGTTCAGACGCGAAAAAAGCCAGGGAACCGAATAAGTTGCTTGAGCAATCTTTTTAGGATTAATTTTCTACGAATCTTATTTTCAGATTAACAATCTCGGGCCGGTTTCCTATTCTGAGAGGCGGTCCCCATGTTCCCACCCCGTTCGAAACATACATCTGCATTCCGTCAACCTGCCCCAGGCCATAACCAATCACAAACATGCCATCGGTTATGAAGTTGAGTGGCCATAGCTGCCCGTTGTGGGTATGGCCCGAAAGCATCAAATCGGCACCTGCTGCGGCTGCCTTTTCAGGATGATAAGGCTGGTGGTCCAACACGATTACCGGCAAATTTTTATCCACACCCTCCATCAGTTCTTCAATTGACAGGCGTTCCTTTCCGGCAAAGCGGCCTTTCTGAAAGTCTTCGCGCCCCACCAGAAAAAAGCTGTCATTAACTTTCACCACGCTGTCGCGTAGCATTTTTATGCCATGCTCGGTCAGGTAGCGATAAGCGGGTTCCGCACCTCCGATGTATTCGTGGTTTCCCATTACGCCAAATACGCCCATTGGCGCACTGAGCTGCTCCAGGGTAGCTCCGGCGTTCTGCCTGATCACCGGTTCGAGGTCCTCGTCGAGAATGTCTCCGGGAAGCAGTATTATGTCGGGATTGAGCCCGTTTACCTTGTTTACAATACGTTCCAAACGGCCATTGCCAATGATGGTACCCAAATGGATGTCGGACATGACAACCGCATTGAGGCTTTCCAAACCATTGGCTTGTTTTGGTATGCTTATTTCCACCGTTCTGATCCTCGGGTTCAGGGCATTGATATAGCCTGCCACCACAATCAAAGCCACCAGCAACACGCTGCCACCCAGCAGCCACAACTTGAAGTTTGCGAAGTTCTCACGGGCAAAAGCGGGGATTATTGGAATAAAGTGATTGACTACCCTGAAAATATCGATCAGCACCACCAGCAGGAAAAAATACAGCATAGCACCCAGCCAGAACGAACCGGTCCAAACCAGGGCGTCGCTCAGGGATCCCAGCCAAATGCGCTCCAGAAACCGGCCGGCAATATAGGTAGCTGCCAGGGTCCAGAAAACAGGTATATACCAGGCTCGCAAAGCGCTGCCTGCAGGCAAGGCCTGCAATCCGCGAGTGAAAATATAATAATTTACCAGGCTGTAGATTACGATGACTATCGAGAAAAATATGAAGAATGCCATTTTACGCATAAAGGTTATGTTAAACTAAAAACCTTAACGGAAAAGCTTGTCATTTGTTTACGGCCAAAGCGGTTTGAACAAATGCAAGGACTGCTGGTTTTGAAGATACAGGATTTAAAATATTACCTATTTGTTATGAACGATAAAGAAAAAATTGTTTTGATAACCGGCGCCACTTCCGGTATTGGAAAAGAAGCGGCCAAAGCGCTGGCGCAAAAGGGCATGAAACTGGTATTGCCGGTGCGAAACCTTGCAAAGGGACAAGCACTCAGTGAAGAAATCCACCAGCTCACGGGCAATGGTCATGTGGATCTGATGGAGTGTGACCTTGCTTCGCTTGATTCTGTCAGGCGTTTTGCCGAGGCTTTCAACGAAAAATATGACCGGCTCGATGTGCTTATTAATAATGCCGGTATTTGGGAAATGAAACGCAACGAGTCGGAGGATGGCATTGAACTGACCCTTGCCGTAAACCACCTGGCTCCGTTTTTGCTTACCAA
>JAWLCS010000013.1:0-17400 GCA_041687035.1 Bacteroidales bacterium | reverse complement strand
AAACTCTGGAAAGTTAGCCGCCAATATACCGGATTGTAAAAACCATTAATTATGTCTGCTGCTCATCCCCATCCCAATCATCTGCAAGGTCAAACCAGCCCTTATCTGCTGCAACATTTATATAACCCTGTGGACTGGCACCCCTGGGGGGAAGCCGCCCTTGCCAAAGCACGCCGCGAAAACAAGCCCTTGCTGGTGAGCATTGGTTATTCGGCATGCCACTGGTGCCATGTAATGGAAAAGGAAAGTTTTGAAGATGCGGAGGTGGCCCGCCTCATGAACCAGAATTTTGTTTGTATTAAGGTCGATCGCGAAGAAAGGCCCGACATTGACCACCTGTATATGAACGCGGTTCAGATGGTGACAGGGCAGGGTGGCTGGCCGCTCAACTGTTTTGCATTGCCCGATGGGCGACCTTTCTGGGGCGGCACCTATTTCCCGAAAGAGCAGTGGAAAGGCATCCTGATAAAGGTTGCCGAGCTTTTTCAAAACAAACTTAAGGATGTGGAAACACAGGCAAGGGAAATTACTGAAGGGGTCTCTGCCAGCAGTTTTATAAGGTTTGAAGGGGGCAAAGCCGAATTCAGCAGGGAAGAGGCCAAAGCGATGTTCGATAACCTTATGGGATATATGGACCGTGAGGAAGGTGGGACCAAGGGCGTACCCAAGTTTCCGCTTCCCAACAATTACGAGTTCTTGCTGCATTATTTCTCTCATACCGGAAATCGCGAAGCCCTTGACCAGGTTTTGCTTAGCCTTCGCAAAATGGCTATGGGCGGCATTTACGATCAGATCGGTGGCGGGTTCTCGCGCTATGCCACCGACACTAACTGGAAAGTTCCGCATTTCGAGAAGATGCTTTACGACAACGCCCAGCTGGTTTCGCTCTATTCAAATGCATTCAAGGCCGAGCCCGATCCGCTTTTCAGGCAGGTCGTTTACGAAACCGTTGGCTTTGTGCAACGCGAACTCACCTCCCCGCAGGGGCTTTTCTATTCAGCACTCGATGCCGACAGCGAAGGCGAGGAAGGCCGCTATTATGTCTGGACCGAAAAAGTATTTGATCAAGTTTTGGGCAAGGATGCCTCCTGGCTCAGGCAATATTATAACCTTGGCGGGAAAGGATTCTGGGAAAAAGGACAGAACATTCTGCTTCGCGACTTACCTGATATGGCTTTCGCCGAAAGGCATAATATGAAACCGGAGGAGCTGCAAAGCAAAATTGCTTCAGCGAAAACCAAACTGCTTAAGGCGCGTGAGATCCGCGAAAGACCCGGTTTGGATGACAAAATACTGGTGTCGTGGAACGCCATGATGATCAAAGGTCTGGCCGATGCCTATGCCACTTTTGGCGAAGAGGAATTTCTGAACACGGCAAAAACCGCAGCCGATAAAATCATGGAGCTGGCCATGGCTGAAAAGGGAAAGCTTTTCCGCAACCTGAAAGGAGATAAGCCGACCATTGATGCTTTTCTTGAAGATTATGCCTGGCTGGCTCAAAGCCTGATCAGGCTTTTTGAAGTTTCTTCGGAAGAAAAATATTTAATGAAGGCGGCCCTGCTCCTTGATTATTCCCTTGCTGAATTTTCTGCAGAAGCCACAAGCCTGCTTTCATTTTCCTCGAGAACCGGCGAAAAGCTTGCCACTTCATTTTTTGAGTTTCACGACAATGTTATTCCAGCCTCAAACAGCGTAATGGCCCGAAACCTTTTTTACCTGGCAAACTATTTTGAAAAGCCAGAATGGGGGCAGCGAAGCTCGGATATGTTGCGCGACATGAAGCGGCTGTTGAATAAATATAGCAGCAGCTACACCAACTGGGGCATTTTGCTGCTCCACCATGTGTTTCCATTTTACACTTTGGTGATTTGTGGCCCGGAGGCAAAAGAACTACTGAAAGGGGCAAATCAAAGATTCCTTCCAAATACGCTCCTGGCCGCTTCAAAAAAAGAAAATGCTGAGCTTCCGGTTTTTGAAAACCGCTACGATGCAACAAACACCTGGTATTATGTCTGCAGCATGGGCTCCTGCCAGTTGCCCGTCAAAACCCTTGAAGAGGCCTTAAGGCAAATCAAATAACGTTCGTTTTAACGGCATTATTCATTTCATCAGGCACCGGTTCACCTTCATTCATTACTTTGTTTTGGTGATTAATAGATTCCTGGTGAATAAGCCTTAACATATTGTTAATAAAATCCGACCCCAGCCCTTTCTTCACTCCGAGGGCAAGGTTTTTTTGCACTACCTCTGCCCATCTTTTTGTTTGAAGAATGGTAATGTTATTCTCCTTTTTGCATTGGGCAATGGATCGGGCTACTTTCATTCGCTGCTCCAGAATATCTATCAGTTGTTCGTCATAAATATCGATCTTGCCACGAAGTTCCTCCAACTCATTCAAGAAGTTGCTGTCGGTCGATTCGGGGTTGCGCATTACCAGCCTGTTGAGCAGGCATACCAGCGCTCTAGGGGTAACTTGCTGCGCTGCATCGCTTAAAGCAACCGAAGGATCAATATGCGATTCGAGCATTAACCCATCGAAGTTCAGGTCCATGGCTTTTTGCGAAACTTCGAGGAGCAGGGTCCTGTTTCCGCAAATATGACTTGGATCGCAGATTATGGGCAGATTGCCCACCCGTTGCTTCAATTCAACCGGTATCAGCCAATGGGGAATATTACGGAACTGGGTTTTTTCATAGCTTGAAAAACCCCTGTGAATGGCACCAATCCTTTTAATCCCTGCTTTTTGTATGCGCTCGATGGCCCCTACCCACAACTCCAGTTCGGGGTTAATTGGGTTTTTTACCAGTACGGTAGCATCTGATCCTTGCAGGGCATCGGCAATTTCTTGTACCACAAAGGGATTGGCAGTGCTTCTTGCCCCGACCCATAAATAGTCAACACCGTATTTCAGGGCTTCATAAACGTGCCTGGCATTGGCCACTTCGGTCGAAATGCCCATTCCGGTTTCTTCCTTCACTCTTTTTAGCCAGGGCAGGGCCGCGCTGCCCATGCCTTCGAAGGTGCCCGGGCGCGTTCGGGGTTTCCAGATGCCCGCCCTGAAAATATCTACCTTGCCGCTGGCAGCCAGCTCACGGGCTGTTTGCATAACCTGTTCCTCGGTCTCGGCACTGCATGGCCCGGAAATGACCAGGGGTCTCCTTTTGTGGTGGGTCCATTGGGTAATGGGTTCAACTTCAAGAATTGTTTTCATATGTTTGAGTTTTTCTGAATTAGCTAAGAACTTTCTGGATTTTATTGGCCTCACGAATAAGGCCGTTTACTTCGTTTCTTTGGTTTTTTTCAATGTGTTCCCTGAAGAGCTGGAGCTTTTCGATATAGGTATTGAGCACTTCAATTACATAAGCGGAGTTTTGCTCAAAGACCGGCGCCCACATCTCGGCTGAACTTTTTGCCAGGCGCACAGTGGAGGCAAATCCACCACCTGCAAGGCTGAGAATTCTTTTTTTATCCTTTTCCTTTTCGAGCACACACAGCGAAAGGGCAAAAGAAGAAATATGCGAAATATGCGATACGTAAGCTGCACTCATGTCATGTTCGTCGGAGTTCATGTAAATCAGTTTCATGTTCAGCACTTTATACATTTTCCTTACGGTTTTCAGGGCAAACGAAGCGCTGAGGTCTTTGTCGCAGATAAGGGCGCATTTGTAATCGAACAACTTGCTAACGGCGGCCAGTGGCCCTGAAAACTCGGTTCCGGCCATGGGGTGGGAGGCAACATAGTGCCGGCGGTTGGCATGTTTTTTTACCAACCTGGCTATCCCCGCTTTTGTCGACCCCATGTCTGTCACCACTTTTTGCGTACCTCCAACCTGGTCAAGAACCTGGGGCAACAATTTCACAATGGCATCGACAGGGGTGGCAAGGATTATAAAGTCGGCGCGTTTTGCTGCATTTTCGAGGGTGTCGGTTTCGTCAACCAGCCCGCCAAGTTTTGCAATGGCAGCATGCTGCGGGTCATTATCCACGCCTATGATCTGGCTGGCAAAACCTCGCTTTCGCAGGTCAATGGCCAGCGAGCCACCTATTAATCCCAATCCGGCAATACAAACAATCATGGTCAGTTATTTAAATGTTTGATAATTCTTTCTTTTGCATTCAAAAGCAAATCAAGGCTGCTGCACAATGAAATTCTAATGTGATTTTGCCCGTTGTTCCCGAAAATAACTCCCGGTGTCACGAAAACATTGGCCTGATATAATAGCTGGTCGCTGAGCTCCACAGCATTGGCATATTTTTCAGGGATGCTGCCCCACAAAAACATGCCGGCCTGGTCAGGCCTGACGGTGCATCCCAGAAAATTCATTATTTCTGCTGCAACCACTTGCCGTTCCCTGTATATCCTGTTCATCTCATCATACCATTCTGGCGGAGCCGAGAGAGCCTCGGCGGCAGCAATCTGAAGCGGCCTGAACATGCCCGAATCCATATTGCTTTTTACCTTAAGTACCTCCTGGATATATTCCGCGTGGCCTGCAAGCATCCCAATACGCCAGCCTGCCATATTCTGTGACTTGCTTAATGAATTCAGCTCCAGGCAAGCAGTCTTTGCTTCTTCTGCCGCAAGCAAGCTTAGTTTCTGATCATTCAGGATAAAACTGTATGGGTTGTCATTGCAGATTAATACTCGGTTCCTGATGCCAAATGCCGCCAGTTTTCTAAAAAAATCCGGGTTGGCCTTTGCCCCTGTAGGCATATGCGGATAGTTGACCCACATTAGTTTAACCCTTTCCACGCCTTCTTCTTCTAGGCTGTCCAGGTCAGGCAGCCAGTCATTTTCTTCCTTGAGTGCATAAGGCCTTGCATATCCGCCCACCAAAGAAGTTACTGATCCGTAGGTGGGGTATCCCGGATCAGGGATCAGCACTTCATCGCCCGGATTTACGAAAGCCATGCTTATGTGCATAATGCCCTCCTTAGAGCCCATCAGGGGCAGTATCTCACGTTCCGGATCGAGCTTTACCCCAAAATGGCTGGCATACCAGTTTGCAAATCCGGTGCGTAATTCAGGAATTCCTTTATAGGACTGATAACCGTGGTTTCCCTGCTCATAGCTGCTTTTTACCAACGCTTCAATGGTTTTGGCCGAAGGGGCCAAATCGGGGCTCCCAATGCCCAGGTTGATCACATCAATGCCTTCCTTGCGCATTTGCTCAATTTCCCTGAGCTTCTGCGAAAAATAGTATTCTGTAACAGAGTCTGCCCTATCGGCCGCTGGTATGAACATGATTCATCTCATTTGAAAGGTTCGACATTCCATTGCTTCCGGCTGGCGGTTTGGCCCCGGGTTGATACAGGCCCATGACCCAGAGTTTCTGAAGTTTTTTTCCCAGGTCGCTGATGATTTCCCTGGCGTGGTCATGGTCATTGAAAAGCATGTCGGCATGGAAGATATACTCCCAGGTCGATCCCACCAGCGGCAACGACTGCAGCATGCTGAGGTTCACCCCGGCTTCGGCCAGCGGGTTCAGCACTTTTACAAGGCCGCCCGGCACATGGGGTGCAATAAAGGCCACACTTGCCTTTACCCGAACATCTTTTTCCAGGTTTGCCGGCTGAGGTCCAATGACAAGGAAACGGGTGAAGTTCTCCTTATTGGTTTCTATGGAAGTGGCCAGGATGGACAAGCCAAAAATTTGGGCGGCTCGTTCGCTACCCACAGCGCCGGTTCCGCGAATCTGCTTGCTGGCAATTTCTTGTGCGCTTAAGGCCGTGTCATACGACTCCACCAGCCGAATGGCAGGATGCTGGAGAAAGAAGTCTTCCGATTGCATTAAAGCCATGGGGTGCGAGCGTACTTCCCTTAGGTCGCTGAGAGTTTCGCCAGGCAGGGCCATCAGGTTTTGGGTAATCCGCAAATAAACTTCTCCAACAATCTGCATGGCTGAGTTCCGGATTAAAGAAAAATTTGGCAGCATGCCGCCTGCCAGCGAATTCTCTACAGCCATAACACCCCATTTTGCCCGGGAAGATTCAACCCCTTTTACCAGGCTGCGAAAGTCCATGCATTCAACAGGCTCAAAACCCTGCTTAAAAAACCGGGCCGCAGCTTCCTCGTGGAAAGATCCTCTGATTCCTTGTATAGCAACTGTATCCATAAACGCAAAAAAAAAGCCCCGCATTTGCGGGGCCTGGTCATTTTACCTTATTGTTATTACTCAAAAGCAAACATATTACCACCAAGCCCCACTTCTACCAAAATAGAAATAGAAATAAAAATAGCTGGCGAAATATGAAAAGCTCTGGTTCATGTCGTGTTTTCGAACTGCAATAATAAGTTATTTTTCTTTAAAATCACCATTCCCGTGAAAAAAATTCAAAAATAATTAATTAAATGTTTAGATATGTGCGAAAATAGGGTGGTTTTGCTATGGTCTGCATTTCAGAAAAAGATGAATTTGGCTTAAATTCGCTGAAAAAAATATCATGCATAGAGAAGAAGCACTTGAACTCTTACACCAATATGTAAAAAACCCGCGGATGATTGCCCATTGTCTTTCATCAGAAGCCGTACTTCGTGCATTGGCCGAACGTTTGGGTGAAGATCCGGACAAATGGGGGATAGCAGGCTTGTTGCACGACCTGGATGTGGAAATGACCAATGGCGACATGCATACCCACGCCATGGAAACTGCAAGAATACTGAGGGAGCATGGCCTGGAAGAAGATATTATTGAGGCCATAATGCTGCATAATGAGGATGCGGCCCACGGGCAGGCCCGCAGCAAAATGTTTCACCATGCCCTGGCGGCCGGTGAAACCATCACCGGTTTGGTTACCGCCACTGCATTGGTTTATCCCGATAAAAAAGTGGAAAGTGTAAAGCCCAAATCGGTTGTAAAACGCATGAAAGAAAAGGCTTTCGCGGCAAGCGTTCGGCGCGAAACCATATTGGAATGCGAAAAAATTGGTATTCCCCTGCCCGAGTTTGCTGAGCTCTCGGTAAATGCCATGAAGAGAATTGCCCCCGACATCGGACTTTAAAGCCCTGCCGGAGTTAGAAGCATGCTTGAATAAACGTTGGTTTTCAAAACCTCCAGGGCTTTTTGAAAGGCTTTATCGTCCTGGTGAAGCACAGGGAAGAAGGCCTCCATCCCATGAATGTTTCGGCCAATGTAGGCTTTGAGGTTTCTGCGGATCAGAGATTCACTCTCGGCATTGATGCGGGCAGGTATGTTTACTCCCTCGGCAGCAGCAAAGGTCAGAAAATCACCGTAAACAGTTTGGCTGATATTGAAATCCCTTACAAAGGCTGCCGCGTTTTGGTATTGTTGAAGGGCGCTGCGGTTGCGGTCGGCATAGTTGAAGGCAAAGCGGTAAACGAGACCGCGGTTGGCCACCTGGTTGTAAAACACAAACTGTTCGCCCGTTTCAATGGGAATAAAGATATCGGGCATAATGCCGCCACCACCAAATACCACCCGTCCGGCTGGCGTTTCGAAACGCAGGGAGTCGTCAAACCTTATGCTGTCGGGGTTTTCGAGCTCCCCGTCGAGCAGGCGGGTCATAAACTCGCTGTAATATTCTTCTTCGCCATTATCGTAGGGTTTTTGTATGCTGCGCCCTGTGGGGGTATAATATCTTGCCACGGTAAGGCGCATGGCCGAGCCATCGCCAAGCTGCACTTGCTCCTGCACCAGGCCCTTGCCAAAGGAGCGGCGCCCAATGATTATGCCTCGGTCGTTGTCCTGCACGGCACCTGCCACAATTTCGCTGGCCGAAGCCGACCATTCGTCGATCAGTATGACCAGGGGCTGGGTTTCAAAACTACCGTTGCGGCGGGCATGGGCATATTGGCGCGGACGATTTCTGCCGTCAGTATAAACGATCAATTTTTCGGCATCGAGAAACTCATCGGCCAGGTTAATGCTGGCTTCCAAAAAGCCACCACCGTTGCCGCGCAGGTCAAGAATCATCTTTTCCATGCCTTCGCGCTTGAGGCGCTCCAAAGCCAGTGTAAACTCCTGGTGCGTGGTGGCTGAAAACTTATTGAGGCGAATGTAGCCGGTTTCTTCATCGATCATATAAGCCACATCCAAGCTATACTGCGGAATCTGATCGCGCAGCAGGGTGAAGGGCAGCAGTTCGCTCACTCCCGTGCGTTTTACCATAACATTTACCTGGGTGCCTTTTTCGCCCTTGAGGCGACGCACCACTTCGCTGGTCGACATGCTGACGCCGGCTATGGGCTCGTCTTCTACTTTTACAATACGGTCGCCGGGCATGATGCCGGCTTTTTCGCTGGGGCCACCAGCAATGGGGTTGATAACCACCACCGTATCGCTGATCATGTTAAACTCAATACCAATGCCCTCGAAGCTACCCATAAGCGGGTCGTTCATCTCGCGGAAATCCCTTGCGGGGATATAGGCGGAATGGGGATCCAGGTTTTTCAGCAGGCTGTGAATGGCCTCCTCGGTGAGGGTCTGACGATCGACAGAGTCGACGTAAGCCTCCAGGATAAAATTGATGATGTTGTTGAGCTGGTTGCCACGGTCAGTGCCAATGGTAAAAAATTTCTTCTCAGCCTGTGATTCGCGCGGACGCAAATTGAGCCCAAGGATAAAACCGGCAATGAGCACCAAGGCCATGATTACCGGAAGGTAAATTTTAAAGCGGGAATATTTTTTTGGTGTGTTTTCCATTTTTTGTCAAATACAGGCGGTGATTACCGTTAAACGAAATTAAATAAAACCAATGGACGTGCTGTGTTATTTTTTATTAAAAACAAAGGCCTGAGGGCGCTAACTGCATTATTTTTCCTGGCGCAGCTTTTCAATGATGGCGCTGGTTGAAAAACCTTCGAGAAAGTCGATGGTTATCACTTCTCCCTGCCTGGCTTTTACCACGTCGTAACCCACAATGTCCTCGGCCTTGTAATCGCTGCCCTTTACCAGCACATGGGGCTGCACCTTTTTTATGAGCTCGTAAGGCGTATCTTCATCGAACAGCACCACGGCACTGACAAAAAACAGGGAGGCCAGCAGCCTTGCCCTTGCATCCTGATCGTTGATGGGGCGTCCCGCACCTTTTATTCGTCTTACCGACTGGTCGGTGTTGAGCCCCACCACCAGCTCATGGCCCAGGTCGGCGGCCTTCGACAGGTAGTCGATGTGCCCCAGGTGAAGAATGTCGAAACAGCCGTTGGTAAAAACCACCTTCCTTTCGCGCAAGCGCCAGTTGTTTATCAAACGCGACAAATGCCTGTTGTCGTCTGCCTGGATGATTTTAGATTCAATGACTTGTTTTTTCGAGCTCATGAAGATTTCTTTAAACCCTTGTGGTTATTGAAGATAAAACACCTGCAAATCAAGGTTGTTCAGCCGGCTATTGCTTTGCCTCCTGAATTTGCGGTTTTGGCTTTGCCACGAAAGAGAACCATATCCAGAGCAGCCCGCTGGTGCCAATGATTACCACCATTTGCAGGGCGTGCGAAATGTAGGCATAGGATGTGGCGGGCTCAGGTGCAATGGCATACAGTTGTGTAAGGGTGGCGATGGTAATAAAGTGATAGGTGCCAATACCACCCGGAACCGGGGCCAGTATACCCAGGCTGCCTACGGCCAGAAGCGTAAGTCCGGCCAGGGGCGAAAGGTGAGAAGTGGCCCCGATAGCAAAAAATCCAAGATATGCCGTAAGGAAATACAAAGCCCAGATCAGCAAGGAGTAAAACACGAACCATCCCTTGCTGCCCATTTTCCAAAGGGTTTTAATGCCGTTGACAAAGCCGCGCAGTTGCCTTCTCAACTTATAGGCAAAGGTGTCTGGCTCGGCATCCCTCAGCTTTTTTCTAAGCCACCATGCCAGCACCAGCATGGCCACCAAAAACAGGCTTGCAGCAACAGAAAATATCAGCAGGCCCGAAGTGCCCTGTGAAATGAGTGAACGGAAAAAAAAGTTGTAAAGAAAATCTTTGAGAAAGCTGAACTGAAAAACGATGGTGAAAAACATCAGCAGCACCAGGGTAATCATGTCGATAAAGCGTTCGGCGATCATGGTACCGGCCAGGGAGTTGAAGGGGATGCCGTTGGATTTACTCAGCACGGCGCATTTCGACACTTCACCCAAGCGGGGCACCACCAGGTTGGCCAGGTAGCCCGACATTACCGCATGGAAGGTGTTGCCCAATCCCACCTTATAACCCATGGAGCGTATCAGGATATTCCAGCGCTGGGCCCTGGCCACGTGGCTTAACACCCCAGCCACCATAGCCAGCGCGATCCAGAAGTAGTTGGCGTTTCTGAGCTCTGAAACAATTTTGTCGATATCCTGCCCGCGGGTAACCCACCAAAGCAGCAGCAGGCCAAGTGCCAGAAAAATTAAAACCCTGAAATACCTGCCCAACTTCTTCACTGAAAAACGAACGGATTTTCGACAAATGAATAATGAGATGATGAGACGAACTGTATTTTATTGAAGGCGGAAATGTATCTCGCTGCAAATAAGCTTTTTGCAAATATATGAATAAAGAAATGCCTGCGCAAAACAAACCGGCAAAGCTAAAAGGAAAATTTGATAATGACCAAAAAAAACCGTAAATTTGCAAACTATTTCTTCTTCTAATTGTCAACTACCTAACTGTTATGGAAAAACCCCGAGTGCTATTTGTTCAACAGGAAATAACTCCATACCTGAAGGAAAGCCAGATGGGCCTTATTGGCCGGCATTTACCGCAGGGTATTCAGGAAAAAGGCAAGGAAATCCGCACTTTTATGCCACGTTTCGGCAACATTAACGAGCGCCGCAATCAGTTGCACGAAGTCATCCGTCTTTCAGGCATGAACCTGGTAATCAACGATACCGACCATCCGTTGATTATTAAAGTAGCCTCCATCCAGGCTGCGCGCATGCAGATTTACTTTATCGACAACGAAGATTTCTTTCAGCGCAAATACACCCTTGCCGACAAAACCGGCAAGTATGCCGCCGATAACGACGAGCGCGCCATTTTCTTTACGCGTGGCGTGATTGAAACCGTGAAAAAGCTGGGCTGGGCCCCCGATATCGTGCACTGCAATGGCTGGTTTACAAGCCTTATGCCGCTGTATTTAAAAGTGGCCCTGAAGGAAAACCCCATGTTTTCCGACACCAAGGTGGTGTATTCTATCTACAATGATGGGTTCCCGGGTTCGCTCGACCCCACGCTGGCCAAAAAACTTACCGCCAAGGAAATCAAGGCCGAACACCTGGCCGGATACCAGGAGCCAACCTTCGTTAATATTAGCAAGGCTGCCATCGACTATTCCGACGGTATTATCTTTGGGCACGAAACCATCGACCCTGAAGTGGAGAAATATGCGCGCGAAAGCAACAAGCCTTTGCTCGAATACCAGTCGATGGAAACTTATATCGATGCCTTTAACGATTTTTATGATGAGGTATTGGTCAACGAAACGGTGGTTTCAGAATAAATTCTTATAAATTTGCCACCTGAAACACGTTATTTTCATTGATCTTTCTGAATCAAAAAAATATTCCGACTTTGAAAAAGCAATTGTTCCCCCGTTTCGACGGGGGTTTTTTCCGTACCCCCTTTCAGGTTATTGCCGTTTTAACCCTTTTTCTTGCCTTGCATAGCTGCGCTGAACCCGACGGCATTGGCCTGAACCTTATCGATGAGCAGGCTGGTTATCAAATAACCGACACCGTCACTATTGCTGCATTTTTTGAAAGAGACGACACCATCCCTACCAATATCGGATACCAAAACCTGCTTGGCCTGATGCACGACCCGGTTTTTGGAAAAGTCAGGGCCAGCATCTATACGCAGTTTCGATTGCCCGTCAACGATTTCTCGCTGGGCGAAGAGCCCGTGCTCGACTCTATCGTGCTTTCGTTGGGCTACACCGGCGAATTTTATGGCGATCTGGAAACCTTTCAAACCATTAAGGTTTATGAGTTGCTCGAACATGTGCCTGATGCCGACTCTCTTTTTAACAACCAGCCCTTGGCGGTAGTGGAGCGAAATATAGGCCACCGTATTTTACGCCCCGCACCAACCGACAGTACCCTGATCGACACCACCTTTTTTGCCCCCCACTTTACCATGAGGCTTTCCGACTGGTTCGGGCAAAAAATAATTAACGCCAACGGCACCGAGGCTTTTGAAAATGTAGACAACTTCCTCGAATATTTTAAGGGGCTTCAGATTACCGTGGCCGACAATTTTAACGAAGGTGGAGCTATCTTCAACATTAACATGTTTTCGTTCTATACCGTCCTGCGCCTTTACTACCATGAGGCGGCCGACACGGTGCCCGTTCCCCGGCAATACAATTTTTTCTTAAGCGATTTTGCCAAGCGCCTGACTTTTGCCGAGCATTTTGACTTCGATGGAAGCCACCCACTTATCCTGGAACAACTAAACAATCCTGGACAACCTAATGACAGTTTAATTTTCCTTAAATCACTGGGTGGACTACGTGCCAGGTTAAAACTGCCTTATATTGATAAGTTGGGGGAAATCAATAACTTGACCATTAACCAGGCAAAGCTCATTATTCCTTTAGAGGAGGAATTTAGCAACGATAGCTTCTTTGCTGCGCGCAGGCTATTTCTTTTGCAGATGTCGGAGGATGAAGAGCTTGTGGCCTTGCGTGATTATTCGATTGGACAAACTTATTTTGGTGGTGTTTTAGACGAATCGAAAAAACAATACGAATTTAATATTACCCAGCATTTGCAGGAGGTGTTGAGCGGGGAACTCGAAAACAGCGATTTGGTTTTGATTGTTTCGGGCTCGGCCGAGAACGCCCAGCGCGTGGTACTTAGAGGGCCCGGACAAACCGAGAACCCCATGAAACTGGAGATTATTTACACCCTTTTCGAATAATCTTCTCACCCTTATTTATTGAAATATGTGTGGAATTGTTGGGTACATAGGCCCGCGAGAAGCTTATCCTATACTGATAAAAGGCCTTAAAAGGCTTGAGTATAGGGGTTACGACAGTGCTGGTCTGGCCTTGCTCGATGGAGGCCTTAAGCTTTATAAAAGCCACGGAAAAGTGTCGGACCTGGAAGGAATAGTCAGCGACAAAAACTTGAATGGCACGGTAGGCATTGGCCATACGCGCTGGGCTACCCATGGCGAGCCCAACGATGTGAATGCACACCCGCACTACAGCCAGAGCCGCAAACTGGCCATTATCCACAACGGAATTATCGAGAACTATGGTTCGCTGAAAACGGAGCTGATAAACCGTGGCTTCGAATTTAAAAGCAATACCGATACCGAGGTGCTGGTGCACCTGATCGAAAACATTCAGGAAGAAGAAGGGGTGGAGCTGGTGGAGGCCGTGCGCATTGCCATGAATTATGTGGTGGGCGCCTATGCCATTGTGGTGATTTCAGAAAATGAACCCGACAAGCTTATTGTCGCCAAAAAAGGCAGCCCGCTGGTAATCGGCATTGGCAACGATGAATATTTTATTGCCTCCGATGCCTCGCCTATTGTTGAATACACCCAAAATGTGGTGTACCTCGACGATGAGGAGCTGGCCATTGTTCCCCGAAAGGGTGAGCTTAAGATTAAAACCATTCGCAACAAGGAAAAGACACCTTTTGTGCACCACCTCGAAATGCAGCTGTCGACCATCGAAAAGGGTGGTTTTCCGCATTTCATGCTGAAGGAGATTTACGAACAACCCAAAAGCATTAAGGACAGCATGCGCGGCAGGCTTAGCTTGCAGACAGGGCAGGTGGTGCTGGGCGGCATTATCGATTACGAGCAGAAGTTTCTCAATGCCCGCCGCATTTTAATGATTGCCTGCGGCACTTCGTGGCATGCCGGCCTGGTAGGCGAGTATCTTTTTGAAGACCTTGCCCGCATTCCGGTGGAGGTAGAGTATGCTTCCGAATTCCGTTATCGCAACCCGGTGATTTACGAAGACGATATAGTCATTGCCATTAGCCAGTCGGGCGAAACGGCCGACACCCTGGCCGCCATTGAGCTGGCCAAATCGAAAGGTGCCACCATACTTGGCATTTGCAATGTGGTGGGCTCGTCCATTGCACGTGCCACCCATGCCGGCTCTTATACCCACGCCGGCCCCGAGATTGGCGTGGCCAGCACCAAGGCCTTTACCGCACAGGTTACCGTGCTGGCGCTCATGGCCCTGGCCATTGCACAGCGCAAAGGCACCCTGTCGAAGTCGCGCTATTACGAGCTGATCAGCGAAATGGAGTCCATTCCTGCCAAGGTGGAAGAGGTACTAAAGGTAAACGACCTGGTATACGAAATTTCCACCCACTTTAAAGATGCCCGCAACTTCCTATACCTGGGCCGGGGTTACAATTTCCCGGTAGCCCTCGAAGGCGCGCTGAAGCTCAAGGAAATATCATATATTCATGCCGAAGGCTATCCCGCCGCCGAAATGAAGCACGGCCCCATTGCACTGATCGACGAGAATATGCCGGTTGTTGTGCTGGCTACCAAAAAAGGCACCTACGAAAAGGTAATCAGCAACATTCAGGAGGTAAAGGCCCGCAAAGGGGTAATCATTGCCATTGTAACCAAAGGCGACGAAATTGTGCGCGGTATGGCCGACTACGTGATCGAAATTCCTGAAACCGACGAGATCTTCGTACCCCTGGTGGCTACCATTCCGCTGCAGCTTCTCTCATACCACATTGCCGTTATGCGCGGCTGCAACGTAGACCAGCCCCGCAATCTGGCTAAATCGGTAACCGTGGAGTAGACCCTGCCGGGCACTTTCTGATTTTCTTTTTTCTTCCCCTCCGGATTTTTTTCAATAAAAATCCTGTCGTATCTCAATTGCAGACCTGCTGCATCACAAGCCCTGTTTCTTCTTTGTTTGCATGCTTGCTGGTAATTTTGCACCAGTAAAATATTAGCAACGCATTCAGCAAAAAAACAGAATATTCATTTAAAAAATCTTTTTCATGTTGTACACCAATTTGAAGCACATCGAATCAGCCGCTGATCATGCAAAAATCATCAGCGAAAACGAAAACGTAATGGTTATTTGCGGCCGCATGGGGCCCATGTGTATTCCCGTTTACGGCATTGCCGAAGAGCTGGAGGAAGAATACCCCCACGTGAAGTTTTATGATATGGAATTTGACCATCCCGATGCACACGTTATCCGCAATCTTCCTGAGGTACGCGGTTTTATGGGCATTCCTTTTACCATTTATTACAAAAACGGCAAGGTAGTGAAGGCTACTTCGAGCATACAAAACCGTCAGCAGATCACCACAATTCTCGACGAACATTTTGCTCAGCCCGTAAACGCTTAATGCCATGGATGGAGTAAAGCATTATGATGCCATAGTGATAGGTGCAGGCCCCGCTGGACTAACGGCGGGGATCTACCTGTCGCGGGCCAGGTTGAAAACCCTGCTGCTCGATGGCGGCACGGTGGGCGGGCAAATGGTGCTGACCCACGAAATTGCCAACTACCCTGGGGTGGAAAGCATAAGCGGCTACCAACTGGCCAGTATTATGCGTAAGCAGGCCAAAAACTTTGGCTGTGACATTAAATCGAATATTGTGATTGAAGACATGCAGCTGGAAGGGAAAGTGAAGCAGGTGACCGCCGCCGGACAGGTTTATACGGCCAATGCGGTTATTCTGACTCCCGGAGGACGCTCCCGAACCCTGGGTATGCCGGGCGAAGACCGCTTCAAAGGCCGTGGTATTTCTTACTGCGCCACCTGCGATGGCGACTTCTTCACCGATAAGGAAATTGTGGTGGTGGGCGGCGGAAACTCAGCCCTCGAAGAGGCCGTTTCTCTTACCAAATATGCTTCGAAGGTGACCATCGTTCATCAGTTCGACCATTTTCAGGCTTTCGAACATGCCGTGGAAGAAGCCCGCAGCAACCCCAAAATCAATTTTGTGATGGAGTCGTCTATTGTGGCTTTTCATGGCCAGGAGAAACTGGAAAGCGTTGATATTAAGAACCTGAATACCGGCGAAGTGCGCAACTTTCAAACCGATGGGGTGTTCATTTTTATTGGCTATGTGCCCAATACCGAGTTTTTGCAAGACGTGCTGGAGCTGAATCAGTGGGGCGAGATCATCGTTAAGCCCGATATGTCGACCAGCCTGGAGGGCGTTTATGCTGCCGGCGACAGCATTGTAAAGCGCTACCGGCAGGTAACCACCGCTGTGGGCGACGGCACCGTAGCTGCCCTGGCCGCTTCCAACTTCTTGCATGAGCAGAAGACCCGCCGCCGCGAACTAGCCCTGGTATAAGTTAAGTTCATTAATTAGTCTTGAAAAAATGGAACAGATCAAGTCACATTCCGAATTGCTGGAAAAAATCAAAGGCCTGGAAAAAGCCTTTTTGTTGCTTTATAAATCGGATGGAGAGCAAAGTTTGTGCGCATACAAAAGCCTTGACAATGCGCTTGAGGGGCAGCCCGAAGCCCCGTTTTTTGCCGCTGATGTGACCAGCGTACGCGACATTCACGGTCATTATGGGGTTACCAGCGTGCCTTCGCTCCTGGTTTTCGACCATGGTCAATTCAGCGCGGTGATCAAAGGTTGTCAGGACAGCAACTATTATAAGGCCCTTGCGCAAAATGCCATTTACCAAGCAAAAGCACGCGCCGAGGGCAGGGAAACCAAGCGAGTCACCGTCTATTCAACGCCCACCTGTTCCTGGTGCAATACCCTGAAAGCCTGGCTGCGCAAAAACAACATACCCTTTTCCGATGTGGATGTTTCGCGCAACGAGCAGGCTGCCCGCAACCTGGTAAACCAAACGGGTCAGCAGGGCGTTCCGCAAACCGATATCAACGGTCAATGGGTGGTGGGATTCGACCAGAACCGCCTCAAACAATTGCTCGAGATTTAATTCATTAAGCGGATTGAAAGAACAAACGATATTGAAAATTTAAAAAGAAAATTACTATGAAAGAACTGCAAGCAGTAAACCAACAAGTGATTCTTGATATTTCTGAAAAGAAAGAAGAACAGCGTACCGCAGCGGGCATCATTATACCGGATACGGCGAAAGAGAAACCCCGTATGGCCCCGGTGGTCAGCATGGCCGCCATCGAAAACGCCGAGATCAAGCCCGGCGATGTGGTTATCTTTAAGCAATACAGTGGCACCGAGCTGAAGTTTGATGACAAGGATTACCTCATCATTCCCTATGCCGACATTTTGGCAAAAATTGTGGAAACCGAAACGATATAATTAACAACACGTGAAGAAAAAGGGCTGTCCCGGTTATTCGGGGCGGCCTTTTTTTATTGCTCTGTGCTGGTTTTGCCAATCCAAATCTTCTTTCCTGACCTTTATTCAAAGGTAAAAGGGAAAAAAGCCCTATCAGGGCAGTACCCGGTTTGGAGTTAAAACGAATTTCAATCGTATTTAAAACGTAGTTTATACGTGTACGCACGTTTGAAATA
>JAWLCS010000012.1:62455-79197 GCA_041687035.1 Bacteroidales bacterium | reverse complement strand
GGACACATCGCCATGACTTCCTACACCGGACGTACCGCCAAAGAGCTTGAGAAAGCCGGGGCAGATATGGTGCTGCTTCCTTTTGTCGATGCCGCCGAGAGCATTCCCGAAAAACTGAAGTCGCTGAAAAAGCCTCAGGAATGACAAATTTTTCTTAGGTTTGCCCTGAAAATCACCAACCAACCTAACATAAACAAGATGAAGAAAATCATTGCCATTTTTTTGCCTGCATTAATCATGCTGGCATGCAGCCCTGCTGCTGAAAAAGCAACGGACGAGACCAGCCCCATTGGACTGCCGGTCATCGAAAAACTAATTTCGCAACTCACTGAAAAGCATGGTGCAGAATTGCAGTTCCGCATCGAACGCGGTGTGAAGCAGGCCGCTTCGCTTTGGCGCGAAAGCGACGGAAACACAGAAGAATTTGAGGCCTTTGCGATGGAAAACTTCATCGCCGACCAGGCGGAGCTCGACCTGGTGTTCGACCGCCTGGCAAACAACTTTGAGTACCTATACGGTTACAGCAACCGTATCACACTGGAACTTAACCGCCAGATTCACGAAGACCGGGGCCCCATTCACAAAATCGATCAGATCTTTGGTGCTTACAGCCCCACCGCACACGTGCAGGACGACTTTTACAAAAACAAGATCGCCTTTATCGTGGCACTGAACTTTCCTTATTACACCCTTGATGAAAAGAACGAATGGGGTAGTGAATGGAATGCCCGCCAATGGGGCTTTGCCCGCCTGGGCGAAGTGTTCACGGCCCGTGTGCCCCCTCGCCTGCTGCAGGAAATGAACCAGGTATACAGCGAAGGCCGCCTGTACATCTCTGAATACAATATTTTTGCAGGACAGCTGCTTAACAACGAAGGCGAAAAGCGCTTTCCTGAAGGAATGAAGCTTTTGGCCCACTGGAACATACGCGACGAGATCAAATCGAACTACGGCCAGGAAGGCGGGCTCGAAAAACAAGAGATGCTTTACAATGTGATGCTACACATCATCAACCAGGACATTCCAAAACAAGTTATCAACAAGCCCGACTATCAGTGGAATCCTTTCACCAATGAGCTTTTCCAGGATGGTCAGCCGGTTAGCGGCGAGCCCGAAGACCTGAAGCGCTACGAAATTTTGCTTGCCAACTTCAATGCCCTTCAAAATGTCGATCCTTATTATCCAAATCTCGACACTTACATCAAGCGGCGCTTTGATGCCGACATGGAAATCTCGCTCGAAGAGGTAGATGGCCTTTTCAGGGAATATGCAGCATCGCCACAACTGCGCCAGGTGGGTAAAATGGTAAGTGAGCGCCTGGGGCGTCCGTTGCGTCCGTTCGACCTGTGGTACGACGGCTTCAAGGCCCGCAGCAGCATTTCGGAAGAAGAGCTCGACCGTATAACCAAGCGCCTCTACCCCACTGCCGAAGCCATGGACCGCGACCTGCCGCGCATATTGCGCGAAGTGGGCTTCAATGCCCCTTTGGCCGATTTCATTGCCTCCAAGGTCGATGTGGACCCTGCCCGTGGCTCCGGTCATGCCTGGCGCGCCTCCATGCGCGAAATGCCCTCACACCTGCGCACACGAATTGGTCCCGACGGCATGGACTACAAAGGCTACAACATTGCTATTCATGAGTTTGGGCACAACGTGGAGCAAACCATAAGCGTGCAAATGGTCGACAATTACTTTGTAAACGGCATCCCCAACACCGCATTCACTGAAGCACTGGCATTTATGTTCCAGGCACGCGACCTCGACTTCCTTGGCTTAAGCCAAAACGACCCCATGAAAGAAAATCTCGATGTGCTCGATGTGTTCTGGAATAACTACGAGATGATGGGTGTTTCGCTGGTAGACATGGCCGTTTGGAAATGGCTCTACGACAATCCAAATGCCACTGCGGCTCAGCTCAAAGAGGCCGTATTGCGTATTTCAAAGGATATCTGGAACGAGTATTATGCCGATGTGTTTGGCGAAACCGACATTCCGCTGCTGGCCATTTACTCGCATATGATACAATCGCCGCTTTACCTGATGAACTACCCTTATGGAAGACTCATCATGTTCCAACTCGAAGATTATTACCGCGGAAAAGACTTTGCCGAGGAAACCCTTCGCATATTCGCATTGGGCAAACTGACACCCCGCCAATGGATGGAACGCGCCGTTGGCCAGCAGATCAGCAACCAGCCCATATTTGCGGCTGTTGAAAAAGCCATTGAAGCGATGGAATAATATCTCTCGTTCTTTTGATCCAAGAAAAAGAGGCCGTCTCGCTGTGATGCTTTGAGACGGCCTCTTTTTATTTTTTCCGGCTCATTTATCCTGATCGAATTAAATCTTTAATAACTTAGATACCAAAATACTACATGACTTTCACTGAGGATTTTGAAACCAAACAGGCAGTTTTTGCCCTGGCCTTGACAATTACAGGCTATTACGCATATTATTTTCCTGCATTTTCTATGGCTAACAAAAAATGGTTTCAGAAAAATTTCTCTGAAAAAAAAGGGCAGGTTTACTTATTTATCTTTCAGAAAACACTTGGATTTTTATTATTGGGATTAGTTCCGGGAATGCTTTTTTCTTTAAAGTACAATTTCGCCACACCCAAACATTCAGTCTGGGGCCTTAGTGCCATGCCATTGTGGGCTTATGCAATTATTTTCTTGCTCATAGTTTCTTCTTCCTTTTTTTCAACAAGAAAGCCAGATGTTAGTTCGCATATTCCACAAATGCGCCTGCCTGACTGGGGATTTAAAGAAATAGCCATTAGCATAAGCGGCTGGACCATTTACCTTTTTGGTTATGAATTCCTCTTCCGTGGCCTGCTTTTGTTTACAACAGCCGCTGCCTTTGGAATTTTACCCGGAATCCTAATCAACATAGGTCTGTATTCGGCTTTTCATCTGCCTAATGGGGTGAAAGAAACCCTGGCCGCAATACCATTTGGATTTGTGCTTTGTTTGGTTTCATTGATCTCGGGCTCTTTTTTACTCGCTTTTCTCCTTCACCTTAGTTTATCCGTTTCGGCTGAAATGTTTTCTGTCCATTTTAATCCCGACATGAAATTTCTGTTTTCCAAAAAAATTGCCGGCAAATGAAATATTTTATCACAGGAAGCACTGGTTTTATTGGCATGGCGCTGACCAAACGGCTGGTGGCTGAGGGAAATTCAATTCACCTGTTGGTCAGATCGCCCCACAAAGCAAAAGAATTGCAACTGCCAGGTGTAACCATTTTCGAGGGAGATATTTTGGATGTTTTATCAATAGAAGCAGCCATGCAGGGGTGTACCCATGTTTTTCACCTGGCGGGTTATGCAAAGCCTACTGCAAAGGAAGCCAGGTTTTTTCATGAAGTTAATATTGAAGGCACCCGGAATGTTCTTGAAGCTGCACATAAACTTGGGATAAAAAGGGTGGTTTTCACATCAACAGCAGGCACCTTTGGACCTACCGACAAAATTACCGATGTTAATGAAGGAAGTATAAGGCCAGAAAAATATTATACTTTATATGCTGAAACAAAAAGAGCAGCCGAGTTGCTTTGCGCTGGTTACAAAGGGAAAGGACTGGATGTGATCACTGTTTTCCCAACGCGTGTTTTCGGACCAGGAATTTTGAACGAAAGCAACTCTTTGACAAAGATTGCAGAAAAATACCAGAAGGGCCGTTGGCGGATTATTCCCGGAAACGGAAAAACTTTTGGCAACTATGTTTTTGTTGATGATGCGGTAAACGGACTGATACTGGCAATGGACAAAAGCCGGCCAGGTGAAGATTACATTCTTGGCGGCCACAACGCAACCTTCAAAGAGTTGTTTCAAACCATCAGGCAGGCATCAGGGAAAAAATATTTGTTTTTTTACGTCCCCTACCTTTTTTTGTGGCTCAGTTCTGCCCTAATGGTGGTAGGTAGTTTTCTGATCAGAAAGCAAGCCATGATCACCCCCTCCTGGGTTAAGCGCTACCTGCAGCACCGACGACTTTCGAGCGAAAAAGCCCAAAAAGAACTTGGATATACCATTACGCCCTTGTTGAAAGGGTTTGAGAAGACATACAAATGGCTTAACAATGGAAAAGAGGAGATTACAAATAGCCTTTCCTCCTACTATACCCTAAT
Source organism: Bacteroidales bacterium (assembly GCA_041687035.1). Taxonomy (GTDB): domain Bacteria; phylum Bacteroidota; class Bacteroidia; order Bacteroidales; family UBA7960; genus UBA7960. The sequence goes on along the minus strand of JAWLCS010000012.1, from coordinate 75,066 downwards.
TACCGGCGCCAGCTCAGGCATTGGAAAAGCCCTTGCCTTTGAATGCGCCAAGCGAGGTATGAACCTGCTGTTGGTTTCTCTTCCTGATACTGGCTTGCCAACTGCTTCAGAAGAAATTCAAAAACGCTATTCTGTCGACTGCCGTTTCCTTGAAATTGATCTTCTTGCCAAGGAATCCCACAAGCAGGTTTACGATTTTGCCAAGACAAATGATCTTAAGGTTAACGTGCTGATTAATAATGTTGGGGTAGGTTATAACGGCAGTTTTGACAGCATGCCTGAACAAAAGGTATCCCATATGCTGCATTTGAATATCTTGACCACAACCCTTTTAAAGCAAATCTTTTTACCTGAATTTATTAAAGCCCCCAAAGCTTATATTCTGAATATTGGGAGCTTTGGTGCTTTCTCGCCCCTTCCTGGGAAAAGTGTTTATGCCGCCAGCAAGGCTTATGTTTTGTATTTAACAAAAGCGCTCAGAAGTGAGCTAAAAGGAAGCGGAGTATCTGTTTCGGGTGTATTTCCTGCCGGAGTTCCAACCAATCATGCAGTAATCAGCCGCATTAATAAAAGTGGTCGGTTAGGTAGAAGTCTTTCTTCAACGGCTGAAGAAGTGGCCCGCTGCAGTATCGAAGGAATGCTTAAGGGGAAGGGAATTATTTTTCCCGGAAGGAAGTTAAAATCCTTCTATTTTTCTGCCGGAGTAATACCCCAAGGTCTCCTTTTATATCTGATCCACAGAGAATTCCAACGCTCACCCGACGAATAAATTAAAGTGGATTCGCCAGGTTGAAATCGGCCTGGAAGAGCAATTCTCCTAAGTTTTTCAGTTGATAGGAAAAGGTCGTCATGTCTGGCGAAATGCTTACGGTCCACGTGGCGTTGCACGAGGTGGGGATCATTTCACAGGTAAACTCGTCGGCCGGGAAGTTTTGGGTAAAGGGCGTACCCATGCTGTCGGCATAGCCCCCATAAAGGGTCACGTCTTCGGGTGTGCCATCGGGGTGGCGATGGTCGTGGCGGAAGCGCAGCCGGCCATTCTCCTGTATAAACATCCAGGTGCGTGAGTGGTCCTCATCCATATGGAATGGGATGTGGATATGCCCGTCTTCGCAAAGGCTCACGTGTATGGTCATGCTGCGGTCGGCCCAGCTTTGGCGGCCTTCGGCAAGAAACACCTGCCGTCCGGCAAATGTTTGTCCACACAGACGCGACAGATTGGCGACAAAAGCCAGCTGGTTGGTGTCTTCAAGGTTGAAAAGGGTAAACTCTTCCTGGAACTGCCGCTCACGAGGGCCGCAGGAGTAAATTAAAATTAAGGCAAGGAAAACTATTAATAACTTCTTCATTTTTTCCAGTTATTAGGTTTATTATTAAAAATAAGCAAAATCCCAAAAAGAGCACTCTACCTCACCACCACCTCATCCACAAACACCCAGGAGCCGCCACCGGCCGAGGGGTGCCAGTCGAAGAGCTTCAGGGTGCCTTCTACTTCAAACTTCACATAGCGAAATTTTTCCGCTGGCGCGGGAAAACTGAACAGGCGGTTCACCGCTTCATTGCGCTGGTTGCCTTCCACTGCTTGCTTTTCCACGAAAGTGTAATCCACCCCATTTTCTGATACCAGGCAGGTAACGGACCGCGGATGCATAATCCAGCTTTTGGAGTCCCACAGGGTGCTGATCTCGATTGTTTCTGCCTGGACCGGCTGTTCAAGGTCGAGCACCAGCTCAAAGTGCTGCGCTTCCCAGCCCAGCCAGTGTACCTTGTAGTAGTTGGCGCCGCGCACCCCGTTGGTGAGCAGGGCCAGGTCGCCACCGCTGTATTTTTCGGCAGGTAGCGGAGTGGCCATCACCTTTTTGCGGAAGGCAAGGTTGCCCTTCACCTGCACATCGATAAAACGCTTGGTGCTGTGGTAGTAAGCTTCGGCCGTAAGGCCCGACTCGTTGATGGGCGCCGTATTGGCATCGATGCTGGTCTGGTAGAAATCCTCGAGCATCTGAATCATCTCCTCTCGGGGAACAAAATCGCCAGCCTTCTCCATATACCAGCCGCGTGGGCCAAACATATCGCTTTTGCCGATTTCCATGGTGGCGTATTGCAGGGGCATCCTTGCCGTGCGCACGTGCAGGTGGTACTGTGGTTTACCGGCCACAGCTTTTTCGGCCCGGTCGAAATAGCGGTTATACCTTTCAATGTTTTTGGCCGAAAGGAAGGTATGCTGGTGGTTGGTGGGCGGACCATAAATGTCGAGCCACTCTCCGGTTTTCAGAATCTCATCCTGCAGGGCGTAAATGTACTTCCTGATCCAGCGCCCGGCCGGACCATAAAATCCATCTGTAAATTCCTTTATGATGGCCTCCTTATCGGCATCAGGGTTCCAGAGCAGCCTGGCCAGCAGGTACGATTTCAGTTCCGAGAACTCGTGACCCACCCCGGTGTTGGTCTGCTGAAAATGCTCCTGCACATTGTTGTTCACAAAAAGCTGAATGTTAGGCTGCAGGGTGTGAAGGTTCGGGAAAGGGGCGGTGAGATGGTCGAAATCAACGGTATAATCCCACAGGTAAATATGGTTGCTGATGCGGCCCCAGTCTTCCAAATCCTTAAGAAAAGAGGCACTGGTGGGGTCGGTGGCTATTGGCTTGCTGCGATTCAGCTCAATGGTGCAAAGCATGATCTGCACGTTTTCGCGCGGCTTGGTCTTCACTGGCGCCTGCCGGCTGTATTGATAGGCAAGGGTAGAGATCACCTTGTCGGGAAAGGCCTCGGCCACACGGTTCACAAAACGGATGATGGGGCCTGCCGCACTTCCCTCCTCTTCGATCACCTTGCTGCAATCGTCGCACTGGCAGTAAGAGAAGTTGTCGTCCTGGCTCACCGACCACACCTGCTTGTCGGGCTGAAGGGCTATTTCGGTCCTGAGCTTTTCCACCACCAGGTCGAACACCTCAGGTTGTGACAAACAGAGTTGGTCGATAATGCGCTTGCCGTTCATAAAGGCAAAGAATTCGGGATTCGACTGGAAATAAGCTTGCCAGGGGATGAGCCGGTGAAAGGTATGTACGTAATAGCCGTGGGCAAAGATATCGTCGATGGAATGCAGGCGGTTAAAATCCTTATAGTCGGGGTTTTTTACAAAATCGCCATGCACGTTGCGGTAGGTGTTGGGCGAGGCATCGCTGATGTCGATGGCCGGAAGCACAATGCTTGTGGCCTCTGGTATCACCACATAATGCGGGCTGAAATACCGCACGCCCATAAACTTTTCGAGCAGCTCGGCCACCCCGTAAATGCAGCCCCTGGCATGCCCACCCTTTATGAAGAGCGCCGGGCCTTGGTTATTAATCCTGAAGCCATCGCCTGTTTCTATCTCAGGGCTTTTGGAGATGAAAATGCCGAGCTCCGAATCCAATTCATTGGCAAATACCACAGGTAACTCAACGCCTGAGATTTTAATCAAATGATCGCGCAGGAATTCTGCTGCACGGATCTCTTCGGCGGAAGCCAGCCCAGGAATGACAATAGAATAATCGCTCACGCCATTCACAACCAGTTGAACCGGACCATCGGGTTTTCTTGCGCAAGAGAATGTCACCGCTATTATAGCCAGGATAAGGAAAATTCTTTTCATTTTTCTGGGAGGTGTTTAATTCAAAAACCAAAGGTTTTAAATGGAAATGCTTGATGTCGCAAAATAAATCTTTGCTAAAATAGCACTTAAAATCCATCATGAAAAAACATACAGGGAAACTTGCTTTTAATCCGAATTATGCATTAAAAATGCATAATCGATTAAGAAATTGTAATTCAGTCGCATAAGTGCTCCTTCAAACAAATTCTAAATCGGGATAAACCCAACTAAATCATATAGTTCGGCTTCTTCAAGCCTCCTAATGATTAATTTGGGTTAAATTCTTTTGTATTTTCACAGCATGAACCAAAGCCCATGGCAAATGAAAACAATCCGAGCCATCTTTCTGGCATTGCTCTGCCTTTTATTATTAAATCAAGGCATTTCAGCCCAGGACATCACCCCTTCTGCCAAAGCTGATTTTTTCCCGTTTTCTGTGTGGTACAGCGGCGGCAAGGCCCGTGCGCCCATGCTTTCGCAGATCACAACTGCTTCTGAGGCGGAGTGGCGTGCCGACCTGGAGCAGATCAAAGCTTTGGGCTTCAACACCGTTCGCACCTGGGTTGAATGGGCTGCCTGCGAGCCGCAGCGAGGACAATACAACTTCGACAACCTGCACCTGCTTATGAAGCTTGCCGGCGAGGTGGGCCTCAGGGTGTTCATACAGATCTATGTTGATTCGGCCCCCGACTGGGTGGCACAGCAGTTTCCGCATGCCCTGTTCGAGACCCAGAGCGGCCACCAGGTGCAGCCACAGGCCGCCCCGGGAGCATGCACAGACAATCACGATGTGCAGGAAGCCGTGCTCAACTTTTACACGGAGGTGGCAAAGGTGGCATCGGCCTATCCACACTTTTTTGGCTACGACCTCTGGAGCGAGCCCCATATCATCAACTGGGCATCCATAGATTATGTGCCCAACGTGCAGTTTTGCTTCTGCCCCGGCACGCGGGCAAAGTTCAGGCAGTGGCTGCAAAACAAATACCAAACCCTCGACCAGCTAAACCGCGCCTGGTACCGCAACTTCACCGCCTGGCAGCAGGTGGACCCGCCCCGCTTCAGCACCATCCTGAGCTATACCGATTTCATCGACTGGAAGACCTTCATTTACGAGAAGCTGGTTGACGACATGGCTGACCGCTTCAATGCCGTCCGCAAGGCCGATCCTAACAACTTGATCACCGCGCATGCCGTGGGTGCCTCGCTGTTTCAGTCGCCCCATGTGGGGGCCGGTGCCACCGATGACTTCCTGATGGTGCGCCCGCTCGACTATTATGGTGTGTCGATATACCCGCGCCACAACCACCCCGACCGTGCCTGGTCGGTAACCACCCTGCGCACCGTGATGGACTTTACCCGCAGCGCCAACCGCGAGAAAGGCGGCTGGTACGTGGGCGAGCTGCAGGGCGGTATGGGCACCATTTCGCTGCTGATCAGCGACCCGGTTACGGCCTACGACCAGCGCATATGGGCATGGTCGGCCATTGCCAAGGGCGCCAAAGCCGTGAACATTTACGCTTACTACCCCATGTCAACAGGCTATGAGGCAGGCGGCTACGGGCTGATAAACCTTGATGGCACGCTAACTGACAGGGCCGTTCAAACCGGAAAACTGGCAGATGTGGTAAACCAAAACCAGCAGCTCTTTCTCGAATCGACTCCGGCCAAGGCACAGGTGGGCATTGTTTACAACCCGCTTACGCAGATGGTAGGCGGCATGCAGCGCCGCGACTACCCCGCGGCCATGACAAACTCGCTCATCGGCTACTTCCAGAGCTTCGCCAATCATAACATCCCGGTCGATTTCATTCATCGCGAGCACATCGAAAACAATGAGCTGTCGCAATACAAGCTGGTCATCATCCCCTACCCCATCATGTTTACACAAAAAGCGGCCGAGGGGCTGCGCGAATTTGTAAGCCAGGGCGGCAATGTGCTGGCCGAGGCCCGCATGGCCTGGAACGACGACCGCGGCTTTGCTTCTGAGGTCATACCCGGGCTGGGCCTGCACGAGGTGTTTGGCGTCAGGGAGAACGAAGTCAGGATGCGCGAGAACATCAGCCTGACGGTTTCCGGGAAAAACCATCCCGCTTTAAGCGGACTAATAGAAGGCGAAGCGCTGAGCGGCTCCTTGTACGTGCAGTCGCTCACCCCCCTTGAAGGGCGCAGCGTGGATGTGCTTGCCATTACCAAACAGGGCGACCCGGCCATTGTGGTAAGCCCATACGGACAGGGGCAGGCCATGCTGGCCGGCACCTACCTGGGCATGGCAAACTTCCCTGATGTAATACCCGCCAACGACAGGTTTTTTATCAACCTGCTGAACTGGGCCGGCATTGAGCGCCCTTTCACCACCTCACTCGATGGAAGAACCAGCGCCCAGGTGGAAGTGCGCCTGCAGGAAAACGCCCGGGGCTACCTGCTGTTTGTGATAAACCACAGCGACAAGGAAGAACCCGTGAGCATTGACCTCAGGGTAAAACAAAATGGCCGTTTCCTGATAAGAGATGTGATCAACGACCGGGAAACCCGTGTCAGATCAGCCAACAATACCCTAAAGCTAAACTACCACCCCGATCGCAAAGAAGTATTGGTGCTGGAGATATTTATGGAGGATTGAATAAAAATTTCATTGTCAGAAAGGTTCAAAGGCGAATTTGCAAAATTTCGGGAATTCTATTTTGCTTGTTTTTGGTGCAGCGCACCATCATATTGGTAGCCATTTGCATAACATCAATACCAATTAGGTGCAGCGCACCGCGACATAAAATATTCCGGTGCGCTGCACCTAATGGGGAACCAACCCATTTTTTGCTACCAATATTTCGCGGCGCTGCCGCTTTAACCTGCCTTGCGCGAGATGATAATGCCGCCGCTACGCGGCTTACGGAGGGGGGTGTGCCTTCATTTTTCTACCATAATGTCACCGCTATGCGGCTTTTTTACAAGCTTTGGTCTCCCCGCTGAGCGGAGATTAGCTTCGCTGGGCCTGCATGACGGCAGTCAGGCTCTCCGCTAGCCAGCGGATCGGTTGCAATTCCGCTCGGAACACCATTGAATTTGCCATTCAAAAAACCAGAACAAATAGGGCTATCCCCTTGCTGCCCTTTCGGCCTTGAAAAAAACCTGGTAACAAGGCAAGTGAGCGGAGTTTTGTTTTCAGTTCGGACGCGGGAGACCCGCTTTCGAAAAATTTAGCTGGCATTCAAGGAAGTTTGCGTGCGGGGGCCATGGCTAAGCATCCCCGAAGGCCGGAGCAGGGAACCTTCTTTTTTCCCATTCAGTATCGTTCCGGCCGGCTTTGGATGCGGGAGGGCAAAGTTCCGTAGTAATGACCCCAAATTTTTCGCAGGCGGTGGCCTTTTTTTTGTTACTTTCTTTTGGGCAATCAAAAGAAAGTAAATGCAAAAAAATTGACGACCTACATTTAAAAATTGCGCTGCGACGGAGCGACTGCCGCTCAGACCTATCTTGCGCAGCGCCTTTTAAAAACAAATTCCATTTCCCATGCTTCCGCATGGGGCTATTCACGGTTGACCCCTAAAGGGGTAATGACGTGTTTTCGAAGTTTTCCTTTTAATACAGCAGACCCTTTGTCCCGAGAAATTCGGAACTCAGGGTGACAAGACAGCGGGGTGAATAAAAGCGCCCGGCTGTCTCTAGCCTAATTCAAGACAACTGGGCACTACTTTTCTGCCTAAGCCATCTGTCATCTCGACCGGATCGGCCAAAAGGCAAAGAAGGGAGATATTCCGTGATTACATTCACTAGTTTTGCGGTGCTGCCGCTAATGCTGTTTAAGTAAGGGTGTAACTCAAAGCTTTTTTTTGACAAATGGGTTACAAAATTTCTTAGAAATACACCCTGAAGAACTTGCTTTCGAAGGGTTTGATTTCGAGTGTTCCGTTGCTCAATTCATGGCCGGTCACATCCACCTGGACCATTTTGTAAGAGTCATTCGACCTGCCATTGTACAAGCTGAATGTTCCGTTTTTTCCGCCCGTTTCCCGGACATGAAAAATGGCCGATTTCCCATCTTGTTCAGGTATGGCACTAACCAGCAGGATGTTTTCGGACCAGCCTTCGATCAGTGAGCCTTGCCAGAGATCATCCCCCTTGCCGCCACCGGGAACTACCCTTGCCAGTAATGGGGTACGGTGGCCCCAGCCAAAGCGGGTGGCATCGGTCATGGCGTTTCCTGCGCGGCTGGTAAGCGTGTAGGTCCAAATGTGGCCCCCAAGTTGATATGGGTTGAAGTTGGTGACCCAATGGTTATTCATTGGCCAGCCGTAAATATGTGTGGTTTCGGGTGTGGCGCCTGCCTGGAAACGTCCCGTGTTTATGCCGCCAAACTGCATCAAGGGCATCTCTGCTGAACTGAGCATGAGTTGAGCCTGGCCATTCCACAAACGGGCATAGTTCTGCACGGTGTTCCAGTCGTTGGCTGATCCGGGTATCTGGTCAATGCCAGCCCTTATCTCGCCACCCTGAACATCAAACGACAACTGCCCGTTCTCCAGCGCCAGCGGGAAAGCTATGTAAATGCCTTCGGGATCAGTGACCAACTTCTTTTCAATTTCATAGAACAGGTCAATCCGCTTGGCGGTATTGAACAGCCTGACTTCAAACATGTAGGTACCGTCGCTATTGGCGGCGCGTGTGTTTCCGCGAAAGCGGATGGTGTTCCATACATCGCCCTCTTCATATCTTTCGAACCAAACCTCTTCGAGCGGCTCACGGGTGTAGTTGTCTAACCTGAACGACTCCATTTGCGAGCGGTTATCGAGTAACTCGTAGATGAACTCACCCATCTTCCATTCGGCCGCCTTGTCAACCAGTTCAATATTGAGCTCCTTGTCGGTAATGCTTGTTATGGCCCCGCGCTCGTTATCGAGCACTATTCTGTACCATTGGTTCTCAATTACTTCCAATGCCTGCTGAGGTGAAGGGTGAGCCCTGGGTGGCTTTTCTGCAGCCACATCTATTACATACTTCTTGAAGCCAAAAGCCGGGATGTCATCCACCCAAATCGACCAGTAAGCCCCATCAGAATGCCTTTCAATGACTTGCGCCCAAGCAGGGTTGCCATTGGCATCGGTGATGGTGAACATGGCATCTCGTGGAATAATCTGGTAGTCGATGTAAGTGGTAAACAGCCCGCTGCGGTTCCAGCTCAGGGTGTTAAAAACCAGCAGGGAAGGTTTTTCTTCGCGGCTGAAATAGCTTTGCAGCAGCCCTAAAGTTTCTTCGCCCAACATTCTCGTCCTGCGTGAGGCCTCCCATGCGTATGACTCCTTGATGGCGCGCTGTTCCATGGTATAGCGGTGAAAGGGTTCCCGCACACTTTCGGAATAGCCCACCGTATGCTCGGTATAGAAAAGCAGGGCCGAGTTAATGGTTTCGATGCGGTCAGAGATTTTTTCAGGCAACTTCGCCCCTTTCACAGCCGCCATGGTCAGCCCGGCAGTGTTTGCAATCAGGTCGCTTTGTGCCATGCGCGTAGCGGCCACTTCGCGGGCCGAAGCACCGAAGCCATCGGTCCACCAGTCGGGCCAGGCACCCCTGATCACCATGAAACTGTCACCATGCTTCTGCTCCATCTCTTCAAAGAAGCTGGTGGCGGTGGCAGTGCGCAGTTTGGGCCAGGTGTATTTCTCGTTCCACTGACGGATCATTTCGGCCGGAGCTATTGAAGGCGGCGAGTTGTCGGTAATGAAACCCGAATGCTGGATGGAGATCAGGTCGTATTCGTAACCAAGGGTTTGAAGCTCGAGAAGATAGGTCAGCAGCTCATCTTCAAACTGGTTGAAGTCTCCGCCGTGTATCCAGAAGCGGGTGTTTCCGATCATGTAATGCTCGCCGCGGTAGGCCAGCATTCGATTTCCCGAAGGCGACTCCCACCAGAAAAGCGTGGGCTTGTCGAAGCAGATCAGCGCACGGTGGCCGTGGGTGCCCATGTTCAGGTACTTAACGCCCATGTCGTGGTAATAGTCGTTCAGACTCCAGCCAATGCCGTTCACATCGTTTTGCATGGCGGTTTTCACATCGATGCCGAGCTCCCTGAACCTTTTCAGGGGCTGAAGCGAAGCGGCAAGGATCTGCTCATCGGGTAGTTCATTAAAGTTGAAGTACATGCCGGTAACTTCTATGCGGCCTTCTTCGATGCGCTTCAGCAGCCTGTCAATTTGCGACTGCGGGCGGCTTTTCAGATACTCGTCCACGGCCCAGGAAGCTTCGCAGGTCCAGCGAAATTGCGACTCTTCTGGAAAATGATCGGTATTGTCGCAGTAATCGAGCGCATAGTCAATAAAGCGCAGGTGGTCGCCCAGGATATCTGTTTGGGAGCGGGTATATCCGATATCGGTATGGGTATGGTGCACAAAGTTCACCTGCCAGTTGCGAACGGGCTCGAGCCGCAGCCTTCCGCGCCAGGTGTTGCCGGCCACCTCGAGGCGGTAATTTACGTTCGATGCACGGCGCACGGCTGGCATCATAACACGCACATGGTTATACCCGAAATTAACATTCGTTTCTTCGAGCAACCTGCCATCTATAAAAATACGTGCTTTGGCAGGCGCTCCTAAATGAAAGATGCCCGCAATACCCAGCTGGTAATCTTTTCCGCCTATCTTGGTCAGCGCCGGCAGTGCCTTAAAGTTAAGGCCGCTTTCAAGCGGAAATTTAAAGGTCATATACCATGAAGTCTTGCCAAAATTTCCGCCGGTTACCCTCAGGGTAAGCGGTTCGCCGGGCTTCAGGTTTTTTGATGGCACGTTCAGGTACATGAACCCGAAGCGGTCGCCATGCTGGTCGATGAAATCCTTTTTGAAATATAGTGATGAGCCATCTTCATTATGCAGGGTCCACTCATCTGAACCATCAGAGAAAAAGGTAAAACGATTCTCACCATTCACGGCCACATCAAAGCTGGCAATTCCTGGTGATGAACCAATGCCAGCCAGCCACACAAAGGTCACAAACTCCTTTTCGGGACGGCGGGGGGCAGGAGAAGTTTGCCATTCCATAAAAGAATTACCATCGGTAGCCCTTATCAGCATGCTCTCTTTGGCAACCTGTATTGACGAATGATACCAGAAATCGACGCCTGAAACCTTTTCGGCATATCCGTTGACAAGAGTGGTGTTCTCACCAATTGGCACTTGGGCAAGCAAGTTTGCAAAAAGAAACACGAATAATGCGGTCAGCAATTTTGTTTTCATCCGAAAATAATTTTAGGCTCAGGATAGAAGCGGATGGAAAGAGAACTATCAGGTCATTTCTTCAAAATACCCTTTTTCGATGTTGTAGGCCAGCACTTGACCGGTGCGGATAATGTAGTACCAGCCGTGTATTTTCAGTTTCCCTTCTTTATAGCGATCACGAATAAAAGGATATGATAAGAGGTTTTTCATTTGTTGCACCACGTTTTCCTGCTCGGTGAGCCATTCGCGGGCAGCCGGATCAGCAGCTTCAGGCTTCAGTTCCACACGCTGCCTTACTACCTTGGCTTGTGTGAGCCAGCGCCGGGTGTGTGGCATGGTTTCAAAGGCCTTTTCGGGAAGGTAAAGCGCCGCGCAGCCCCCGCAGTTGCTGTGGCCACACACTACAATATGCTGCACATTAAGCGCCTGTATGGCATACTCCACGGCCGAAGTAGTGGCCAGGTACTCGCCCGACTCACGGTATTGCGGAACAATATTAGCAATGTTGCGAATGATAAAAAGCTCGCCCGGCAATGAGCGCGTAATAAGGTTGGGATCGACCCGCGAATCGCTGCAGCCGATAAACAGCGTATGTGGTTGTTGCTTTTTCCCCAGCTTGCGAAATAACGCCTTATGCTTCTCAAAATCGTGCTTGCGAAATTCCACTATCCCTTTTAGAATCTTTTCCATAGTTCTTTAAATCTCACCGAATAAAATAAATCCAAAATTAACAGGCATGAAATTCTCAATAAATGTAAAAAAAATCTTGCAAATTCATGCTTTCCTGCTTTTGTAATTTACCACGATTGCACGATAAAGATTGGAGGAATTAATTGCAATTGAGGTTAATTATACTTAACTTTCGGATTATTTACCTAAAAAATTATCACAATGAGCGTATTAAAAGTAATTGAGCTTCTGGCCTCTTCAGATAAGAGCTGGGAAGACGCAGCAAAAAATGCCGTTAAAATAGCCTCCAAAACGGTGAAGGAAATCCGGTCGGTTTACATTAAGGAAATGAGCCTGAAGGTGAAGGGCAACAATATTGTTGAATACCGCGTGAATGCCAAAGTAACTTTCGAAGTCGTTGAATAAGATCTTAAACAACTAAAATTAATTCATTATGGGATTACTATCATTTCTTAAAGGAGCCGGCGCCAAGGTGCTGGGCAAGAAGGAAGATGTAAAAGAAGTTGACAAGGCCGCACTGATTCGCGAGCACGTGAAAAGATACGGCTTTCTGGTTGAAGATCTGCAGTTTTCGCTCCACGGGGAGCGGCTAACCCTTTCGGGGAAAGTAGACACCCTTGAGATTAAAAACAGGATTATTGTGGCGGCCGGCAACATTGAAGGCATCTCGGAGGTAGAAGACCTTTTGGAGGTAAAAAATCCGCCCGAAGAAACCAAACCGCAAGAGCAGTTTTACACTGTTCAGAAAGGCGACTCCCTCTCGAAAATTGCCAAACAGTTTTATGGCAACGCCAATAAGTATCCTGCAATTTTCGAGGCAAACAAGCCAATGCTGAAAGATCCTGATTTGATTTATCCGGGTCAGATGCTGGTTATTCCTCCTTTAAAAGAATAAAATCTTTCCGCATTACGCGCTGGGTTAAAAAGTTTAACCTCCCTTTGCCGAGATGATGAAACGCCTTAAGGCAATGGCTTCACATTAAAAATAAAATATTGTTAATTCACAGGCCCGGTAGAAAAATATAAAATTTACCGGGCCTTTAATTTCCATACTTCTGACTTCTGACTTCTGACTTCTGACTTCTGAC
>JAWLCS010000012.1:0-62355 GCA_041687035.1 Bacteroidales bacterium | reverse complement strand
ACTTCTGACTTCTGACTTCTGACTTCTGACTTCTGACCTCTGTCTTCTTACTTCCGACTTCCGACTTTTTCCCTATTTTTGCAACTCAACCCAAAACCCGAAAACCCCATGCAACCTCTTGTAAGTATTATTATGGGCAGCACTTCCGACATGCCCATTATGGAAGAAGCCGCCAAGTTTTTTGACGAACTGGAGATTCCTTTTGAGCTGAATGCGCTTTCGGCCCACCGCACTCCTGAACTGGTGGCCGATTTTGCATCCAATGCCCATAAACGCGGCGTAAAAGTGATTATTGCCGGAGCCGGCGGGGCAGCCCACTTGCCCGGCGTGGTGGCCGCTTTCACCATTTTGCCGGTAATAGGCGTTCCGGTGCGCTCTTCCATCAGTATCGATGGCTGGGACAGTATCCTGTCTATCCTGCAAATGCCTCCCGGAATACCGGTAGCCACGGTTGGCCTCGACGGTGCCCGAAATGCCGGCATACTTGCCGCACAGATCCTGGCACAATCCGATCAGGACATTCAGCAGCGCCTGATGAATTTTAAGGAAAACCTGCGCAGCAAAGTAGTAAAAGCCAACAAAGAATTGAAAAAACACAATTTCAAGTTCAGGGTATAAGCCTTTTTTTGCATTGATTAATCCGTAACGTTTTGGTGAAAGGCAAATCCCGCCTTTCACCAAAACGTTACGGATTCTTTTTTGCTTGACACAGCGCTGTATTTTTTTAAAATGCAATTTTTATTTATCTTGCACTTCTAAGAATGGGCCTTGTGGCTCAAAAACAACTAACCAAAGCGCAATAGATGAAGCAGGTTTTTACGCCTTTACTCTTATTCCTGGTAATTTTCAGTGACCCTTTGCATGCTGCCAACGATAATTTCCCTTTCGGGGGGAGGCAGGCAGGTATGGGCAATGCCGCCGTGGCCGTTTACGATTTCTGGGCGCTGAGCCACAATCAGGCAGGGCTGGCGCGTCAGCAGCATGCTGCGGGCGGCTTTTATTTCGAAAACCGTTACCTGACCAAGGAAATGGGCCTGGGTGCAGCGGCTTTTGCACTGCCTGCCGCCTCAGGGGTTTTCGGACTCAGCGTTACCTATTTCGGGTATTCACAATATCATGAAAGCAAAATAGGGCTAGCATATGCCCGTAGTTTCGGCGAGCGCCTCTCGGCCGGGGTGCAGCTCAATTACCTTTACACCTTTATTGGCGAGGGCTATGGCAGCGCCGGCAACCTGGCCGCAGAGATGGGGGTGCTCTACGAACTGGTACCCGGCCTGCAGATCGGCGCACATATTTTCAATCCCACCCGGGCAAAGATTGCCGAGTTTAACGATGAGCGCATCCCCACCGTTTTTCGGATGGGCTTTGCCTACACCTTCTCCGAAAGGGTGTTGCTGAGCTTCGAAACCGAAAAGGACCTCGAACGCGAGCCGGTTTTCAGGGTGGGCCTTGAATATGGCATTACAGAAAATATTTACCTGCGCGGTGGACTGGGCACCAACCCCACCACCAATTCCTTCGGATTTGGTCTGAACCTGGGCACCCTGCGCATCGACCTGGCCACTTCATTTCACCATGTGCTGGGCTATTCGCCCCAGGCCAGTCTCATTTACGAATTCAAATAGCAAAGTAAGAAAATGAGGCCAACGCTCAGGAAAAACATACCCTTACTTTCAGCCCTTGTGCTTCTGCTGTGGGCTGGCCTAAAAGGCGTTTATGCACAAGCACCCGAAGTGCCCGACACCCTGCAGCCGCCACCTGTGAACGAAGAGCTTTTCCAGCAGCGCATTGAAAGCCTGGCCGAGGAGGCCGAAGAAGAACTCGATTATTCGGAGCTGATCGAGGAGCTCGAAGTTTTTTTGCGCAATCCCATCAACCTCAACTTTGCCACCGCCGACGACCTCAGGCGCCTGTACTTCCTAAACGACATTCAGATCAACAACTTGCTGAATCACATCAGCATGTTTGGCCGATTGCTTAGCATTTATGAACTGCAGAGTGTGGAAGGCTTCGACATGGAAACCATCAGGCTTTTGCAGCCTTATGTAACGGTAAGCGAGGAGCGCTTCAGGCGGCATTTTCGCCTCGACGACATGCTGCGTGAGGGCAACAGCCAGTTTTTTCTGCGCTACCAGCAGCTGCTCGAAGAGCAGCGCGGCTTCAGCCCCGTTGAGCCCGAAGAAATGGAAGCCAACCCCAATGCCCGCTATCTGGGCAGCCCGTTTCGTCTGTATTCGCGCTACCGCTTCACCTATTACAACAACGTAAGCATAGGCATGACCGCCGAAAAAGACCCGGGCGAAGAGTTTTTCAGGGGCACACAGCCCAATGGTTTTGACTATTACTCGGGACATTTGTATGTGCGCGACTTTGGACGGCTGCGTGCCGCTGTGGTGGGCGACTTCCAGGTGCAGTTCGGGCAGGGGCTCACGCTATGGTCGGGCCTGGCTTTCGGAAAAAGCGGCGAAGCCGTGGATGTGAAGAAAAACGGCCTTGGCCTTCGTCCCTATACCTCGGTAGACGAAAACAACTTTTTGCGTGGCACCGGTGTTACAGTTGGCTTTGGCGACTTTGAGCTTACGGGCTTCTTCTCGTCGAAATACCGCGATGCCAATGTGCTCGAAATGGACACCGTAACGGGCGAAGCGCTTGTTATCACCAGCCTGCAACAAACCGGGCTGCACCGCACCCCCCGCGAACTGGAAAACAAAAATGCGGTGCAGGAGAGCCTGTATGGCGGACACCTGGCCTGGAAGCGAAACAACCTGAGCCTAGGCATGACGGCCTATCGCATGGAACTGGGTGCCGATTATCAGCGCAACCTTTCGTTTTACAACCAGTTCGATTTTAACGACCGCACCAACACCAATTTCGGGTTCGATTACAACTACATAAGCCGCAATTTCAACTTTTTTGGAGAGGCAGCCATGAGCGAAAACGGCGGCTATGCCTTGCTCAACGGTGTGATGATGAGCCTCGACCCGCGTCTGTCGCTGGCCCTGCTCCACCGCAAGTTCAGCAAAGACTACCAGTCGCTTTTTGCGGCAGCCTTCAGCGAAAACACCCGGGTGGTGAACGAAGACGGGCTTTACCTGGGCATCAATGCAAGGCTGTCGCAGCAGTGGCGCATCTCAGCCTATGCCGATCATTTTTCGTTTCCCTGGATGAAATTCCGCACCTATCTGCCCAGCAAGGGCTACGAATACCTGGTGCAGGTAAACTACCGCCCAAGCCGAGGTACCGAAATGTATGCCCGCTACCGCATCAAGAACAAGCCCCTCAACACCCAGGACCCAGACATGATTCGCCACCTCGAAGACGTGGTGCGCCAAAACTACCGCTTCCATATCAGCTACCCCATTTCGCCTTCCTTCTCCTTACGAAACCGCATTGAGTTGGTCCATTTCCGATTTGGCGAAAGAAAGGAGAAAGGCTATGCCATATACCAGGATGTGATATACCGCAGCCTCAGCAGCCCATTGGCCGTAACCCTGCGCTATGCCCTGTTCGACACCGATGGCTTTGACTCGCGCATCTACGTATACGAAAACGATGTGCTTTATGCTTTTTCCTTCCCCTTTTATGCCGACAGGGGCTCTCGGGCCTACGTGCTGGTGCGCTACCGCCTCAACCGCAACATCGACCTGTATGCCCGCCTGGCACAAACCTGGTATTCGAACCGCAACAGCACCGGCAGTGGCCTCGACCTGATTGAAGGAAATACCCGCACCGAAATCAAAGCCCAGATGCGGATCAGATTCTGATAGCTGGTTCTTAAATGCTTAGCTTTTCCTTCTTCCGAATTTCCTTACACATATGTGGCTATATTTATATGTTCAAGTTATCTTGTTGAATAAGATATGCATTATTCACAAAGACAATAACTTGAAATATTTTATCGGATTTTTAATAATTATTTATAGAAAAAATATTGTTATAAATTGAATCACAATAGTTTCAAAATAATAAGAAAAAATTTTATATTATCTTTGCCCTTCAAAATTCAATAATTAACATAACTAATCTTCTACATTCATGAAAAAAGGACACCCAAAAGCTCTTTACTACCTGTTTTTTGCCGAGTTGTGGGAAAGGTTCAGCTACTATGGTATGCGGGCCGTTCTTGTACTTTACATTGTTCAGAAATTATATGCCGATATGGCGCAGGACCTGGCCGACACCCGGGCTTATGCCATTTACGCGGCTTTTGGCGCCCTGGTGTATGCTACCCCGGTGCTTGGGGGTATGATTGCCGACCGCTACCTGGGTTACAGAAAATCAATTATGAGCGGGGGGGTCATGATGGCCATAGGATTGTTTATGATGACCATAGATGCAGAACTCTTCTTCTTTGCCGGACTGGGTTTCCTGGTAACCGGGAATGGCCTTTTCAAGCCCAATATTTCGTCGATGGTAGGCAGCCTCTATGAGCCGGGTGATCCGCGCCGCGATGCCGGCTTTACCATTTTCTATATGGGTATTAACATTGGCGCCTGGCTGTCGCCCCTGGCAGTTGGCTGGATTGCCTATGCATATGGCTGGTCGTACGGATTCGGACTGGCAGGTGTTGGCATGCTGCTGGGCCTGGCGGTGTTTCAGTTAGGTATAAAAAATGGCACCTTCGAAGGCAAAGGCCTTGCCCCCGAAACGGAAGAAAGCCGCAAGAGATTTTTTGGCATCAGTATGCCGGCCTGGTCCATTATACTGGCAGTGGCAGCGGTGCCTTTTCTTACCATGCTTATTTTCAAGAGCGAGTGGGCCGGTTATCTGCTCTATTCCATCCTGGCCATGTCGATAATCATTATCGGCCGATCATTTTTTGAAATTACCCGCGTAGAACGCGAAAAAATCATTGCCATTTTTATCCTGGCATTTTTCAGCACCGCCTTCTGGGCCTTTTTCGAGCAGGCCGGCAGCACCATTACCCTGTTTGCCGAGCGCAATGTGGACCTGGTGTTTATGAACGCCGCGCAAACCAATATGATCAACCCCTTCTTTATCATTGTGTTTGCAATACCGTTTTCCATGCTGTGGACCTGGCTGGCCATGCGCAAGATGAACCCTTACACACCGTTTAAGTTTGCCTACGGTATTGCGCAGCTGGGTCTGGGCTTCCTGATCTTTGCCTATGGCGCACGTTTTGCCAGCGAAGCAGGCCAGGTGCCCATTATGTTCCTGATCGTGGGCTACTTCTTCATTACCACAGGTGAGCTGTTTATTAGTCCAATCGGGCTATCAATGGTGACGCGGCTCTCACCGCCCAAGGTGGTTTCATTTATGATGGGTGTATGGTTCCTGAGTATGTCGTTTGCACACTACATTGCCGGCTTTATTGCCAAGTTCACCACCAAGGAAGTAACCAGCAACGGTGGATTCCTTGAGCAGGTTACCATAAGGGTAACGGGGCTTACGCCCGACATCGTGGCCGAAAAGGGCGGCGGGGCTTTCAGCAGTCTGCTCTCCTATGCCAATGTGTTCTCGTCCATTGCCATTATTGCCTTCGCCCTGGCAATAGCGGCACTGGTACTCACCCCTTTTATTCGCAAGCTAATGCATGGCGAACACTAAAATATTTCTTAAAAGGATTAGAAAAGGCTGTCCGTTGGGCGGCCTTTTTTTGTTTTTCCGCGAAAGCGGTTGATAAAAAAATAACAACCTGCACGTAATTTATCCCGAAGGTGCGCTAAAATTTCTATTTTTGTCCGTCCAAATTTTTACAAACCAAATACTAACAGAAAATGCAACGACAAAAATTACTGAATGAGTCGCCTGCCCTTCGCTGGTTGGTTCTTGTTCTGGTGAGCAGTTTGATGTTCTCCACTTATTATTTCCAGGACTTCTTCTCGCCGCTGCGCGACCTTATGGAGACCGACCTGGGCATTAACAGCGAAGAGTTCGGTAGAATCATTGGTTTAACCACCATAGCCAACATTTTCGGTATGATCATTATCGGGGGTATTATCCTCGACAAGTGGGGTATCCGTCTTGCTGGTCTGGCCTTTGGCGGCCTTGCTACCCTGGGTGCGATCATTACCGCACTGGCATCAATGGGGTATTTTGGTGACGATAAATCGAGCGTGCTTACTGGCTTGATCGTTGGCCGTATCCTTTTTGGCTCGGGCCTCGAAGTAGTTTGTGTGGTTGTTACCCGAACCATTGTGAAGTGGTTTAAGGGATATGAACTTGCACTTGCCATGGCTATCAACATGGGCTTTGGCCGTTTGGGCTCCGCCCTGGCTATTGCCATTTCGCTCGATATTGCAGGCGTTACCGTGTCGCCCGCTGTGGTTTTTGCCGCTGCACTAATTGGCATGTCGCTCATTTTCTTCCTGATTTACATGTTCTTCGACATTAAGCTCGACAAGCAGGTTAAAACGCGCAGAACCGAGGAACTGGCCAGGGAAGATGTGGAACTGGCAGCCGGCGCCCTGAAAGAAAAGGAAGAAGCTGTTGACGAAGACTTCAAATTCTCTGACCTGGTGAAACTGGTTACCAATAAGTCGTTCATTTATATTGCCCTGCTTTGCGTGGCATTTTATTCGGCCGTATTCCCGTTCATACAGTATGCTCCCGATTTGCTGGTAAACAAGTTCGGTTTCAGTTACGTATTGCCAGCCTCTGCAACCGTTGTGGCATTTGGCAGCGAAGCCCTTGGTAGTGCAATGGTATACGTAGTGATATTCATTTTTGCCCTTTCTGTAACCCTTGTTCCTAAGTACCTTAAGGAAAAAAGCGCCAAAAGACTGTCACTTATCACCATCATAGGTGTTTTTGCCATTTTAGTTTTCCTGGTACGCGACACCCTGGGTGTATGGCTCGTAAACGGTCCTAAGACCGCCTCACTTATTCCGCTGGGTACCATTATCTTCACGCCTATTTTTGGCAGTTATGTCGACCGCAAGGGCAAGGCTGCCTCGCTTATGATTCTCGGCTCGCTGCTACTGATCTTTGCCCACCTGTCTTTATCCATTTTCCACTCGCCCATTCTGGCCTATTTTGGCCTGCTGAGCCTTGGTATTGCATTCTCGCTGGTGCCGGCAGCCATGTGGCCTTCGGTAGCCAAGATCGTTCCGGAAAACCGCCTGGGCACTGCCTATGCCACCATGTTTACCGTTCAAAACTGGGGCCTCGGCGCCTTCTTCTGGGGCATTGGCGCCTTGCTTTACAAAGTGAACCCCTTTGTGGTTAGTGCCATTGCCGAAACCAGGGAAAGACTGCTGGCCACCGGACTTACCGGCGGCGAAGTTGCCGACCAGATCAAGCTGCTTCAACTTCAGGGCGAGCTTCCCTACTATGACTACACTTGGCCGATCCTTATGCTGGTGGCCTGCGGCGTTATTTCTATTTTCCTTGCATTCAAGCTGAAACAAGCCGACAAGGAGCAAGGTTACGGCCTTGAACTGCCATCAAACGGCTAATGATTAATCTACCCCTTTCGGGGAAAATAAAAGAGGCGACCCCAACCGGATCGCCTCTTTTTTTATCTCATTTCTCACCTCTTATCTCTCACTAATCAAAACTACCGCTACCTCCTACCGCTTCTTCTTTTTCCCTAATCCTGAATCCTGTTCTCAGAAATTACCATCCCGGAAGGAAGTTAAAGCCCCAAACGCCCTTGCTGATTCCACCGGTCTGAAATGGGAAGGCATAGAAAGGTTCAAGAATAAGGGCACCAAAAACGTTTATACGCAAGGATGACCCAATGGAAAAATACGGATAACGCTTGTCAGGTTCGCGCAAATTGTCGGGATTAAACGTAATGGTTTGGTTGTTCTTCCACGCCACCCCGGCATCTGCAAAGAAATTCAGTTCAGTGAAGAACAAGCCGCTGGTAATAAGGGCAAGCCTTTCCGGGCCCGTAAAAGGTATCCTGAGCTCGATGCCTCCAAGAAGCACCTTGCTGCCCAGCAGGCTCTCGAACGACCATTCTTCGGTGATTAAACCACCTCCTTGTAGTTTGTACAGCGAGTTATAGTCAAGCCCCCTGACAAAGCCCGGATAGCCAAGGTAAAGCGGATAAAAGATGCCTTGGTCGTCGGCTTCCTTGCCATAGCGGCCATAATGGGTGGTCCTGAAGGCCAGGGTAACGGGTCTGAGGAAGAAATACCTGCGGTAGTCGGCCGTCACGCTGGTCATATTAACCGAACCAAATATCTGCTCGGCCCCGAAACGGTAGCGCTGCCCGGTAAGGGGGGAAGCCATGCCAAAGTAAGAATTATCGCCCACATAACTCAGGCTGACCCGCTGCAGGTTAAACCCGGGCGGGGCATCCAGCCGTTCGCGGTCTTGCCCTAAAAAGAAACCAAATTGATCGTAGTAGTTATTGTAGGCATCAATACGAAAATAATACCAGGCCATACTGGCGCTGGCTTCGATGCGGCGGGTGGTGCTGAACGGATAAAAGGCAAAAGCCGTTAATTGATCTTCGAAAGTCCGATACTGAATAATCTGAAGATTATCTACCAGGAAGGGTACGCTGTCGGTGGTATAAAAAATTTCACTGGTGTAATTAAGAAAAGCATACGGATAGGGAATGTGCGATACCATTCCGCCCCAGCGCAGCCTGTTTTTCTGATTCATGTATCCCACTTGCCCGCCAAAGTCATAAATCTCACCATTTACGGCCAGTGCGGCAAACATCTGGTTATCGCCGGTAATATCGCTGAAAAGCATAGACACGCCTCCTGCCACACCGGTACCAAATCGGTTGGTGGCCATACCTACGCCAGAACTGCCGATATACGACAAACTGAACCTTGGCTGAAAGGGCGTTTCTGCAAACGAATCTACAGGAAAGATGGGTGTTGCCGGCTCCACACTAAGCTTGGCATCGACCATTGGAATGCTGGCCCTCTGGAAGGGTGGCAGAGTGGCGGGAGTAAAATCCACCTCCATGGGGTCAACCTGGCGGCGCTCAAAATCTTCGGGGCCAGCACTGTAAATGGTAAACTTCTTGTCCTGGTAGTGACTGTAAACCACCTCACCTGTTTGTCGTGCCACACTCATGGCCGGCGACAAGTGGGTGATGCCCGAAATGCCGGTGTAAAAATCGGTGAGTTGAAAAACAGCCTCATCCCCAAATTCGATAAAATACAGGTTTCGGTACCCATCGCGGTTTGAGAGGAAATACAAGCCATCCTGCTCCGGACTGAAAATGGGGTTAAGGTTTTCTGCTTCAGGGAACACATCCAGCACCCTGATACTCCTTCCGGGGTCTTGCATATCCATTATGCCAAGGTTAAAGTTGTAATTAACCACTTTTTCCTTCTGTGCTGATTGTGGGCGGTCGGTGGCAAAGGCCAGGTAACGCCCATCGGCCGACCAGTTGGCATGTATGTATGAATAGCGGTCGTTGGTGAGATTGGTAACCTTCCTTGTCTCCAAGTCATAAAGAAAGAGGTCGGTCACGCCACCCACCAGTCCGTTAAAAACGATTGACTTACCATCGGGCGACCAGCTTGGATTGTTCAGGGCCGGCACTCCTGGCACCGATATTTCGCGGGTTCGGCGTGGGCGGTTCACATCGGCAATAATAAGCTGGTTGCGGCCACGCTTCACAGCTACATACACAAATTGCTGCCCATCGGGCGACCAGGAACCTACTGATTCGAAAAAGTTGAAGCCATCGATGTCATCGTTGCGAATAGAGCTCGACAGTTTCCTGACAATGCGCCCGGTCTCAGTATTAGCCAAATAAAGATCGAGGTTTACCAGGTCGCGCTCAGAGAAAAACGTGATAAATTTCCCATCGGGGCTCAACGAAGGACTTATGTTCATTTCGCCCGCGTTGCTTTCAGAGATGAGTCTTATTCCAACCGGCACATGGCGTGCACTGTCGGCCATAAGGGGCGTATAATGGTTGGTCACTGAGCTTTTCCAAAGGTTGGAAACGGTGGTCTCACTCAGCCCAATAACCCGTTCCAGCGCGCGTTCATAGCCAAACTTTGCCGTTTCGGTATAGAGCTTGGCAATGAGCGAATCACCCCAGGTGCGGCCAAAAAAAGAAACAAAACTGTGCCCGTAGCGATAGGGGTTGAATTCGTAGCTTCTCGACATTTCGCGAAGCGTAGGAAATTCATCTCTTTTTATTGCATCGCGCATGATCATGGCGGTATTGGCATCCACGCTACCAATGGAGAAATATTCGGCCATCCCTTCAACAAGCCATAGCGGCAGGTTGCGCAATGAGTTGAGCGACAGGCTGTCGTCGATAAACATGGCCCGGAAGTGAAAAACGTGCACCAGCTCGTGCCCGATCACATGGTCGGTCTGGGCATTGGTTTCGAGCACAGGTATAACCACCCGGTTCTTCAGGGCTTCTGTAACACCTTGCGTGCCAATGCTGATCTGGCCACTTATGGCCCTGGTTTGTTGAAAATCGGGGTGGTTGGCATAAATAATTACAGGGTTACGGGTTTCGAAGGTATCGAGAAACAAGGCCTGGTGCCGCACATACCATTTCTCAAACGAACTGGCCAAGGAATGGACCACCGAATCATTTTCGAAATAATGATATATTTCGAAATTAGGCGATTGATAGACCTTAAAGTCAAATTTGCGGTAAGCCGGTTTGTTACGGCCAAAATACTGGGCCTGGGCTTCGGGTAATATCAGAAACGCTAAAAGCATCCACGCAAAAAATGACAAAAGCAGGGAGGAGAAATTTTTGTTTTCCATTTGTCCCGTATGTTTTTATTTTATTTTGTAACAATTAGAAAAAGCCAGGAAGTTCAGAATAGGCTGCAAAGAGGTGTTTCTGCAAAAATTATTCCTTTTCCAAAAAGTTTTTCAAGAAATAAACACCTGTACAATAATAAATGTTTGGAGAAAAAAACACATCAGATTCATTCAAAAAGAATTAAAAAAACCTTGAATATGTAGTTTCCTGCATAAGAATTCAAAGATAATGATTTTATGGTTTGGATAATTTTCTTCAAATTTGCACAAATTTGCCAGGCCGATGCAAAACCTTGAAAATTATTTTACTCCCTTCAGGAGAAACATTATTGGGATTGACCAGCAATACCAGAGTCCATACGGGCTTCAAAAGATCATATACGGCGACTGGATTGCCAGCGGCCGGCTTTACGGCCCCCTTGAGGAGGCCATCTCTAAGACCATCGGGCCTTTTGTGGCCAACACCCACACCGAAGCCAGCGAAACCGGCACACTAATGACCAAAGCCTATCACTTGGCACATAAGCTGATAAAAAAGCATGTAAATGCTGGCCCCAACGATGTGATAATTACCGCTGGCAGCGGCATGACCACCGTTATCAACAAGTTTCAGCGCATGCTGGGCCTGCGTATTTGTGGGCAGCTCAGCCACAAGAGCTGCCTGAAGGAATCGGAGAAGCCCGTGGTTTTCATTACCCATATGGAGCACCACAGCAACCACACCTCCTGGTTCGAAACCATCGCCGACGTGGTGGTGATCCCCCCGGGCGACGACCTGCTTGTCAACGCCGAACACCTGCGCACTGAACTCGAGAAATACAAGGACCGCAAGCTAAAGATCGGTTCGTTTACGGCCTGCTCAAACGTTACGGGCATTGAAACACCCATTCATGAGTTGGCCCGCATCATGCACGAATACAATGGCGTGTGCCTGGCCGACTATGCCGCATCGGCGCCTTATGTCGACATTAACATGCATCCTGAAGATCCAATGGAGAAGCTGGATGCTGTAGTTTTCTCACCCCATAAGTTTTTGGGTGGACCGGGCACCTCGGGCGTGCTTATTTTCGATTCTGCGTTCTACAACAGCGAAGTACCCGATAATCCGGGCGGCGGTACTGTTGACTGGACCAACCCTTGGGGCGAGTACAAATACATCGACGATATTGAAGCCCGCGAAGATGGCGGCACACCGGGTTTTTTGCAGGCCATACGCACCGCCCTGTGCATTGAGTTGAAAAACCAAATGGGCACCCAGAACATTCGCCGGCGAGAAGAAGAATTGGTTGAAAGGCTTTTTACAGGACTGAAAAAAATCCCAAACCTGTTTATCCTGGCCGACAATATCCGGGAGCGCCTGGCTGTGGTGTCATTTTACTTCAGCAATATACATTATAACCTGGTGGTAAAATTGCTCAGCGACCGCTTTGGCATCCAGGTGCGCGGAGGCTGTGCCTGCGCCGGCACCTACGGCCACTTTCTACTCAACGTAGATTACGAACACTCGCGGCAGATCACACAAAAGATCAATACCGGCGACCTCTCTGACAAGCCCGGCTGGATAAGACTATCGATGCACCCCACCATGACCGATGAGGAAGCAGAGCGCATCATCACTGCCCTGGAGCAGGTTCAACAAAACCATAAGGAATGGGAAAAAGATTATGATTACAATACCCGGCAGAATGAGTTTAGCCACAAAGATGCCCCCAAAGACCTCACAACCAAAGTGGCTGACTGGTTTGAGCTGCCGTTGCGCAAAGAAAACTAGCTATTGAACAATCGCTGAAGCTGGCCTACCTGGGCTTGCCAGAGCCGCTGAGAAATGTCAAGGTCGGGTGTTTCGGCATAATCGGTAATTACCAAAGTTACCCCGTTCGAAGCCGGATCGGTCTCTATGCGCATTTCAAGGAAAAGATCTTTGTGGTAGTCCTCCAGCCACTGAAAAACCACGTATTCATTATCTTTGGCCTGCACCAGCCGGGCGGCCTGCTCGGTACCTTCCCAATTAAAAACATACATATTTTCGCCCGAGAGTATGGTATGGGCAAACCAACGCGTTAATCCCTCAGGGGTTGAAATGAGGGTGTACAATAGCCTGGGTGTCGTTTCGAGGTGAAACTCCAGACGGAACTTTTCTGGTGTACTCATGGCCTGATGGGTTATAAACCATTCCCCGCAATATACGAAAAATTAAGAAAATCCTTAGCTTTTTAATGCTTGGTTTGCACGAAAAGAAAAAGGCAGTAACAAGACATTGAAAAAAGCAAGCCGCGCGCCTTTCAACCGGAAATTGTGTATTTTTGCCCGTCAAGAAAAATCAGCAACTCTTTGAAAAAACCCAAACATTATGTTTATCTGCTGGTACTGCTGGCAGTAACTTTCTGGGGCATTTCGTATGTATGGATGAAAATCGTTTTTGAATTTTATCCGCCCATTACCACCATGTTTTTGAGGCTCAGCATTTCTTCGGCCCTGCTGTTTGGCCTATTCCGCAGCCAGCGACAGAAAATCGACCGTAAGGATTACAAGGCTTTTTTTCTGCTTTCATTCTTTTCTCCTTTTTGTTATTTCCTTGGCGAAAGTTTTGGCTTGCTGCATGTCTCGCCAACGGTGGCTGCGGTAATTATTGCCACCATACCGGTATTCACACCCATCCTGGGCTTTATTGCTTTCAGCGAGAGGCTCTCTTTTATCAACATTGCCGGGTTTGTGGTCTCCTTCACCGGCGTGCTTATTATGGTGCTCGATGCGGAGTTTAAATTCAGTGCCTCACCGCTGGGAGTGGGCCTGTTGTTTTTTGCCGTTTTATCGGCCCTCATCAATATTATTTTCCTGAAAAAGCTTACCCATAAGTACTCGTCATTTACCATTATTTCAGTGCAAAACCTGCTTGGCGCCCTGTTTTTCATGCCCCTGTTCTTTCTTTTTGACTTTTCGCATTTTATCAGCGTAAGGCCTTCGGCCGAGGCGCTGGGCTCGCTGATAGCTCTGGCAGTTTTCGGATCAACCCTTGCGTTTATGTTTTACACTTCGGGCGTGCGGGCGCTGGGTGTGGCACGCACTTCCATCTTTACTAACCTGATACCCGTGATAACCGCCATTACCTCACTGATTATTCTGAAGGAAACCATTGACCAGGGCAAACTGCTGGGCATGGCCATTGTTATTTCGGGCCTGCTTATGACACAGGTTACGCGCTTGCACGAAAAGCGCAAAGCACGCTTGGCAGAAAGCCTTACACCCAAAGGATAATTAGCCGGAAAAAAATACTGAATTTGCCTTGTATTTTAAAATTGTTTGTTAATTTTGCACCACTCAAAACGGCGGGGTAGCTCAGGTGGTTAGAGCGTCGGATTCATAACCCGAAGGTCACGAGTTCAACTCTCGTCCCCGCTACTTAAAAAGCCTTTGTATGATTTCATACGAAGGCTTTTTTTATCCTTTAGTTAAATCAACAATTTTCATATGTTACATAGGTGTCCGAATAAGAACACCAAGTGTTCGTAGGCGAACAGAAATTAAAAATCAAAAAAGCATCATCTGAGGATTAAACTTCTGTATCCATTTACATTATAACCAATGGCATGAATTTAGGTAATAATTGACCATTTTAAAAACCAAGTTATCATCAATCATGAAAAAAGTAAAACAAAAAAGCTTCCTAACGTTACTGTTTGGAACGTTAATGATTTTAAACTTTCAGTCATGTCAGGACAAAGAGTTACTCGCACCAGAAGATGAGTTGCCAGATATTCCAGAGGTAACAGAAGTTACCGACATTGACGGGAATGTTTACCCGGTAATCCGCATTGGTGACCAGTATTGGATGCAAGAAAACTTAAAAGTGACTCACTTTGCCGATGGAACCCCAATTGATTACATCCCAAAACCCTTGGACTGGGGCAACCAAGAGGAAGCTGCCTACTGCTGGTATGAAAACAATGCTGAAAACAAAGACAGTTATGGGGCTTTGTACAATCGGGCTGCTGCCCACTCGGGCAACCTTTGCCCCACAGGATGGCATGTGCCAACCAAGAAAGACTTTCAATACCTGTCTGATTATGCCATAAGCATGGGAGGTTATGTGGGCAACAGCCTGCGCGAAGAGGGTTATGACCATTGGAACTCGCCCTATCCGGTCCTTATCTTCGCCGATAACCAAACCAACTTTTCGGCACGCGGCGGTGGAATGCGAAACCAGGATGGGGAGTTCACAGACCTCAAAAAACATGGATACTGGTGGCATTCAGAAGGACACATGGATTATACAACCTGGGCCAGACGACTGGACTATGACAGCTATGTCTTCCCTTTGCTGGGAAGTACCGAAGATTTTGGCTTTTCAGTTCGCTGTGTCAAGTCGGAATAAACCAACAAATTAAACCTTTTCAAACCAAGAAAAAAATACCATGAAATCAATATGGAGGTCATTCAGACCGCTTTTCGTTATTACCGGACTATTTTTAATTAGTCTTTCTTCCTGTAACAAGGATGAAGAAAACATACCAAACCCCAATACAATTAAAGATTTTGATGGAAATGAATACGCCATTGTTCAGATTGGAAACCAGGTTTGGATGAATGAGAACCTGAAAACTACCCATTACAATGATGGTACCCCCATTGTCCTTATTGAAGAAAACCAACTTTGGATAGCTGCAGAAACCGGGGCATATAGTTGGTACGACAACATCCTGGAAAATAAAAATGACTTTGGTGCACTTTATAACGCGGTGGCGGCCAGGTCGGGAAAAATTTGCCCCACAGGCTGGCGGGTGCCCGAAAACCTGGACTGGTTCAGGCTAACAGCCTATGCTGCTGAACTTGAAGGCAGCACCAGCGGAAATTTACGTGAACAGGGAGATCAGTTCTGGAATACTGCCCAAGGGTCATTCACCGCATCAGACAGAACCGGATTTTCAGCCCGGGGATCAGGAATTCGCGACATTGACGGCTCTTTTACTGACCTGAAAATTATTGGAACCTGGTGGGTGGCAGAAGAAAATTACCACGCCCCCAATTGGGGAAAAGCCATTTACATTTTCAACTTAGATTTACTTAATATTTTAAGTGAAGAGCCCCTTGGAATGTCAATACGCTGCATTAAGTCAGAATAACATGTAATTGATAAAATGGGCGCAAAAACCCAATTTGAGGTTTTTGCGCTTTTTTATTTCGCAGCAAAAACAAAAAATTGCCGCAGGCATTATTACTTTTGCAAAAAACATTGGTTTGATCTACCCTGCCGACCTTGAGACAAAAATCGGTTTTGACCGTATACGGGCCATGCTCATTGACCGTTGTATGAGCAGCCTGGGCCGACGCCATGTGGAAAAAATCAGTATGCTCACCCAGAAAGATAGGATTGAACTACTGCTTAACCAGACCGAAGAGTTCCGGCAGGTACTATTGCAAAGCCTGGCCTTTCCGCAGTCCAATTACTTCGATCCCACCGAGGCCTTTCGCCGCATCAAACCATTTGAAACCTTCCTTGAGCCCGAAGACTTGCTTGATCTGAAGCTGTCATACGAAACCATTCTGCGGATCATCGCATTCCTTTCTCAGCGCACCAGCGAGGAAACCCTGAAATATCCATGGCTGGCAACATTAACGGCCAATCTGGAAACGGACCCCCAACTTCCAAAAGATATTGACCGCATTATTGATGAGCGTGCCGAAGTGCGCAGCAGCGCCTCTCCTGCCCTGGCAGAGATAAGGCGACGGCGCCAGAGGCTTGAAGTGGAAGCCAACCGCAAGATTGCTCATTTGCTGCAGCAGGCCAAAAGCCAGGGGCTGGTTTCTTCTGATGTGGAACTGGCATTGCGTAACGGCCGACAGGTAATACCCATTGCCGCCGGGCACAAGCGAAAAATCCGCGGCATCATACACGATCAGTCAGCCACTGGCCAAACGGTTTACCTCGAACCAGAGGAAGTGTTCGAGATCAATAACGAGATCAGGGAACTCGACCTGGAAGAGCGACAGGAGATCATTCGCATTCTAAAAACCTTTACCGACAGGCTCAGGCCTTTGGTTCCTGAACTGAATGCCTGTTATCGTATGCTGGGCATCATGGACGCTATTCGTGCCAAGGCATTGATAGCCATCGACATGCTTGCCCAGAAGCCCCGCATAAATGAGAGTCCTGGCATGCAATGGATTAAAGCCATGCATCCCCTGCTGTACCTCTCGCACAAAGCCCAGAAAAAACATGTGGAGCCGCTCGATATTGACCTGGAAAACGATAACCGCATCCTGGTCATTTCCGGACCAAACGCCGGGGGAAAGTCGGTTTGCCTAAAGACCTGCGGCCTGCTGCAATATATGATACAGTGCGGCTTACTCGTACCAATGGCCGATTATTCGGAAGCAGGAATTTTTGAGCAGCTGTTTATTGACATTGGCGACCAGCAGTCGCTCGAAAACGACCTGAGCACCTACAGTTCGCACTTGCTCAACATGAAACATTTCATGAAGCACAGTAACGGAAAAACCCTTTTTCTGATCGATGAATTCGGGGCAGGAACTGAGCCGCGCATAGGCGGTGCCATTGCCGAGTCCATCCTGGAAAAGCTGAACCAGAAAGGCGCCTTTGGAGTAGTTACCACCCACTATGCCAACCTTAAGCTCATGGCTGGCAAGCACAAGGGCATAGCAAACGGCTCCATGCTATTCGACACCCGCAACATGCGACCCCTGTTTCGCCTCAAAACCGGCAATCCGGGCAGCAGCTTTGCCTTTGAAATTGCACGCAACATTGGCCTGCCAGAGGATATCCTTAAACAGGCCGGCGAATATGCCGGAGTGCAGGAACTTGATTTCGACCGCCAGTTACAGGATCTGGACCTGAAGAAAGCCGAACTGGAAGACAAGGAAAAAGAGCTGCGTTCGGCCGATCACTTCCTTTCGGAGATGATCGATAAATACGAAAAGCTCAGTGGCGAGCTCGAGGGACGCAAGGCAGAGATTCTTGCCCAGTCGCGTGCAGAGGCCAAAAAGGTGCTGGCCGACACCAATCGTATGATCGAAAACACCATTCGCAAGATCAAAGAAGCCCAGGCCGGCAAAGAAGAAACAAGGCAGGCACGCCTGGAGATGGACCAGTATATTCAGCAACAGGAAGAAAAATTAAAAGAGGCTAAGTCGCGCCAGAAAAAGGAAAAGAAACCTGCAGCGGCTCCTGTTCCCGAAAGGGATAACACCCCCATAAAAATTGGCGATTCGGTGCGTGTGGAAGGCCAGCAAAGCATTGGCGAGGTGCTCGAAATTTCGGGAAAGAAAGCGGTAGTATCGTTTGGCAGCATTAAATTCCGCACCACATTAAACATGCTCGAAAAGCTGAAGAAAAGCAGCCTGGCACCGCCTGCCGAACGCAAGGTGAAGGTGAAAATGACTTTCGACATCAATGAAAAGGCCGCTGAATTCAACCCCCAGATCGATATTAAAGGCCTCAGGGCTGAGGAAGCTTTAATAAAACTCAGACGATATATTGACGATGCGGTTTTACTGGGAGTGAAACAGGTAAAAATACTTCACGGAAAAGGAGACGGCATTTTGCGCGAGGCGGTGCGCGACTTGCTGCATGGCATTCCTGAAATAAACCGCTACCGCGACGAGCACCCCGACCGCGGAGGAGCCGGTGCAACCATTGCCGATTTCAGGTAAGGGATACTACTCTTCGCCAAACAACTCCAACTGGTTTTCTGAAACAAACGATGGTGGCGGCAGTTCCTGCTTATACCGCTCCACCTGATTGTTTACAAGATTCTTCAAGAACCTGACAGGAGTAGTTTTATACCTTCTGCAGTAAACCTCAAGTGCCCGGTACTGCATTTCAGTAAGCTTAAAGGCCATTTTGCGGTATTTAACCTTTTTGCGTTTTGGCTTTTTGAGCTGCCCTGCTGGCTTTTCGAACGATTTAAACAGGTTAACTTTTGGCATAGCTTTATCGTTTTTCTCTGATCAGGAACACATAGGTAGGAAAGTGGTCGCTATATCCGCCCAGGTAAACACCGCCTCCGTAGGAACGGAAGGGATAACCCTGAAAGCGTCCTGAAGGCTGGCGCATAAAGGGACGGTTGAAAACCTCTGCCCGGAAAAACTGAAATTGCGTGTAATCTTTTCCTACCAGTGCCGGGGTGAGCAAAATCTGGTCGAAAAGGTTCCAGGAATCGCGGTAGGCCAGAGAGCCAATGCCTTTGCGGTTCAGTTCGAAAAAGGGGTTGAAGAGTTCATCGTCTTTGAGCCTGTCGGGTTTTCCGCTGGCACGCAAATGCCTTCTGACACTGCGATCGGTCGGGTCGTCGTTCAGGTCGCCCATGAAAATAACCTTGGCGCCTGGCTCGGCAGCCTGGATGGAGTCAATAATACCTCTTGCAATATCCGCAGCAGCAATGCGCAGTGGGCGGCTGGCTTTTTCACCGCCACTGCGGCTGGGCCAGTGTACTACAATAAAGTGCATGCGTTCTCCTAAAAGTTCACCGGTCACAAGCAGCTGGTCGCGGGTGCGGAAATCGTCGCGCCCGGGCACTACGGTGCGGTATGGCTTGCTGCTAATGTATTTGAAATATTTGGGCTGATACAAAAAAGCCACATCAATACCGCGGCGGTCGGGACCAGTGTAATGCACCACCTGGTAGTTCCGGTCTTTTATCCTTTCGCGGCTGGCAAGGTCAACAAGTACCGCACGGTTTTCAACTTCAGAAACTCCCAGCACTGCCGGGCCATCAGGTGTGAGCTCCTGCCCCATTTTCTCAATGACCTCCGATAGGTTTTCAAGTTTCTCAAAATAACGGGCCGAATTCCAGCGATTGGGGCCTTCGGGAGTAAATTCAACATCATTAATTCCAGGTGAATTAATGGTGTCGAAAAGGTTTTCCACATTATAAAAACCAATACACACGCTTAGAAACTCCTTTTTTTCGCCAGTTGGCTGGCCAAATGCCTGTTTAAGAAAAGCCGGAAAAACAAAAGCCATGGCACAAGTAATAATGATAAACCTGGTTCTGAGCATCCTGAAATTCATATAATAATATTTTTTTGGTTAAGTCGATCTTAAGAAGCTGACCATTACAGCCTTCATAATAATAAATTCAAAGCCTTAATTTTCGGACAATCCCCAAGGTAATTACAAAGGAATTGGTTATTTTTGGACATTCAAAAATAATCATTTTAAAGTATTCAGGATTTTTTATATCCAACTTTTGGAAAAGCAACCCGCATTAAGTATTATTTCTGCAAGGTTTTCCCGTCAGGAAAATCTTTTATAACAATTCATTCAAACTTATGAGGAAATTTTTTCTTTTGTTCATCATTCCGCTATTGGCCGGAATAGCTGCGGCTACAGCACAGGAGCCCCTTGTTGAGGAAGCTGTTACCGACACTCTGGTGCCTCAGCAAGTGCAGCCTGATGTGCCGGTTATCACCCTTTCGACAGCCGACATTGAGGGCGATGCCGACTCGCACGACATCAGCAGCCTGCTGCAAGGCTCACGCGACATTTTTATGAACACCGCCGGCTACAACTTTGGCTCGGCCCGTTTTCGCGTCAGGGGCTATGATTCTGAGAACACCACAGTAATGATTAACGGGATACCCGTGAACGACCCGGAGACCGGCCGCGCGTTTTACTCTA
Source organism: Bacteroidales bacterium (assembly GCA_041687035.1). GTDB lineage: Bacteria > Bacteroidota > Bacteroidia > Bacteroidales > UBA7960 > UBA7960. The sequence continues at coordinate 42,041 of JAWLCS010000012.1, read as the reverse complement.
CCTGGGGCGGCCTCAACGACGCCACCCGCATGAGCGAAGGGCACAACAACATTGGCTTCTCACGCCACAGTTTTGGGGGGCTGGGCGGAGCCACCAATATTGTAACCCGGGCATCGCAATACAGCCCCAACATCCGCACCACCTATTCCAACTCCAACCGCAGCTATGCGCACCGGGCCATGTTTACTTACAGCACCGGCTTGCAGGACAATGGCTGGGCCTGGACGCTGAGCGGCTCGCGACGGACAGCGGATGAGGGCTATGTAAAGGGCACCTTTTACGATGCCTGGGCCTATTTTTTGTCGGTCGAACGCAAGTTTAACAACGAACACAGTTTGGGCCTGATCGCTTTTGGCGCGCCCTCAAAAACAGGGCGCCCCGGCGTGGCTACCCAGGAAGCGTACGACCTTACCGGCGACAACTTTTACAACCCCAACTGGGGCTATCAGAATGGTGAAGTGCGTAATTCAAGGGTTAATCACTATAATACCCCATGGATCATTCTGACCCACTACTGGACTCCCGGAAGCAATACTGAGATTACCACCAGCGCTGCCTATACCTTTGGCCGCGGCGGATCAACCGCCCTGAATTGGTACGACAGCCATGCCTCCTACAACCAGCCGGGATACCAGCTAGCCGGAGACCCCCGCCCCGACTACTACCGCTGGTTACCAAGCTTTTATGCCAATGACCCTGTAACCCAGGATTTGCTGACCAACCTTTGGATGAATGACCCCTACTTCAGACAGATAAACTGGGACTGGTTGTACAATGCAAACTATGGCAACCTGTTTACTGTAAACAATGTGAACGGCAGCGATCAGAGCCATACTGGTCCGCGTTCGAAATACATTATCGAGGAGCGTCGCAACGATCGCAATCAGTTTACTTTTAACAGCAACCTTACTTACCGGCCCACTGCCACCAACACTATTACCGGCGGATTGAATGTTTCGCTGGCCAAAACCAACCAGTTTAAGATCATTACCGATTTGCTGGGCGGCGAATTCTGGTACGACATTGACCAGTTTGCCGAACGTGATTTCGACGACCCCAATATGTCGCAAAACGACTTGCTGAATCCCAACCGAATTGTAAAGGAAGGCGACCGCTTCGGTTATGACTTTACCGGAAACATTAATGAATACCAAGCCTTCGCACAAAGCGACTGGGTTTTGCCCCGCTGGGACTTTTACGTTGCAGGTTCTGTGTCGCAAACCACCTTCTGGCGTACCGGCCACATGCAAAACGGCCGCTTTCCCGAAAATTCATATGGCGATGGCGAAAAGAACAACTTCACCAATTTCGGGCTAAAGGGCGGAACCACCTTTAAAATTACCGGCCGCCACTATGTGACCGGCAACGGTATGTTAATGACACGTGCGCCTTACTTCCGCGATGCCTATATTTCTTCGAGGGTACGCGACGATGTGATCGAAGGACTTACCAGTGAAACCATTTTCTCGGGCGACCTGAACTATATTATTCGCACCCCCAGGATCAAATCTCGTCTGAGTGCTTTCTACACCGAGTTCAGGGATCAAACCTGGTCGAGAAGTTTCTACCATGAAGAGTTTCGCTCTTTCGTGAATTACATTATGACCGGTGTAGACACCCGACATATGGGCGTAGAACTGGGTATCGACATAAACCTCACCAGCACCCTTTCGGGATATATCGTTGCCGGAACGGGCGACTATATCTACAACTCGCGACCCAACGTAACCATTGCACGCGACAACGACCGCGAGGTGCTGGCCGACCAACGCACCGTTTACCTGAAAAATTATAAGATCGGGGGCATGACGCATACAGCTGGCTCTGTGGGACTACGCTACAACGACCCAAAGTATTGGTTTGTTGGAGTAAATGCCAACTACTTCAACGACATGTACATTGACATTAATCCCGACCGCCGCACTGCTGACGCCGTGGCCAACCTGGTAGTTACTGACCCCCAATGGGGCCAGATACTCAACCAGGAAAAACTCGGCAACAACTACACCCTCGATGTTTTTGCCGGTTACTCATACCGCACCCGCAAAAGGCACTTCATTACCATCAATCTGAGCGTCAGTAACCTGCTAAATGTTACCGACTTCCGCATTGGTGGCTTTGAGCAACTCAGGTACGACTCACAGGATCCGGGCAAGTTTGCCTCCAAGTATTTTTACCTGTATGGGCGAACCTATTTCCTTAACCTGGCCTACCGGATCTGATTTGCTGACATTAAAAAATTAGAATAAATGAACCATTCAAGAAAAATAATAGCAGCACTGCTTTTTATTACCGGCACCTTAGCGATCAGCTCATGTGTGAAGCAGGAATTCGACGACCCGAGCAACTGGCAGAGACCGGTCGGAACCGTTATTACGGTGGCCGAGCTCCGAAACATGTTTCAGGGCGAACCGGTTGAGTTTACCCAGGATTTTTCCGTGTATGCCACCGTTACCATGGACGACAAATCGGGCAACATATACCGCAGCGCCTTTATCCAGGACCATACCGGGGCACTAAACCTCCGCCTGCAAGCGCCCGGCGGCATTTACGAGGGCGACTCCGTAAGAATTTACCTGAAGAACACTGTTTTAGGCTCGTACCAGCGCATGTTGCAACTCGACAATGTGAATGTTGACTGGAACGTCATTAAAATTGAAACCCAGCGCAACTTCCAGCCACAAACGGTCAGTATTACCGATGTGCTTTCGGGCGAATATCAGGCAAAATTGATACGGCTGGAAGAGGTGCAGTTTTCGCTGGCAGAAATGGGAAAGACTTTTGCCGACAAAGAAAACCTCATCACAGAGAACCGTATTCTGGAGGACTGCTCGGGTAACCGCATTATTGTGCGAACCAGCGGTTATGCCGGATTTGCCGACAAACCCATACCCGAGGGTCGGGGTGCGCTGGTGGCGGTTGCAGCCACCTATGGAGGTGAAATACAGCTTTATATTCGCAGGCTGGCCGAAGTGCAGCTTACCGACGATCGCTGCCCCATTCCCGGCGAAGATCTTAACCTGATGACCCTGGCCAACCTGAGACAGAATTTCAACGAAGGGGTTACCACCATTCCAGCCAATACGCGCATTGAAGGCGTAGTAATCTCTGACATGGAAAACGACAACCACCCCGGGCAAAACCTTTTCCTGATGGATGAGTCGGGTGCAGGCATTGCCCTGAGGTTTTCAGGATTCCACGACTTCCCCTTGGGAAGCAAGATCAGGGTGATTGTTTCCAATATGCCCATGAACCGTTTCAACGGATTGCTGCAGATCGAAAACATTCCCATTGGCAATGCCTACGATTTGGGGCCGGGCGTCCTGCCAGTGCCTGTTCAAACAACCATTGGCAGCATAAACAACCTGGTTGAATTATACGAGTCGACCCTGGTTACAATTCCCAATGTGACCATTAGCGGAAGTACCTTTACCGGCAACCTTACCATGAGCGATGGCACCGGGCAGATGCTGCTCTACACTTACAACTGGGCCAGTTTTGCCGGCTCGCCTGTTCCTTCAGGCACGGTAACCCTCACCGGTATCGTTTCGGTTTACAATTCACCGCAGTTCCTCCTCAGGAACCTGAATGACATTTCAAGCAAGTAAATTTCAAGATAATGAAGCTTAAAATAAAAAATATCAGTATCCGTTCACTGCTGGCCCTTATGGTGGTTTTTGTGGCCGCCTGCCAGAAGGACGATGTGGACCACCCGCCCTACAACGAGCTGGACTCCACTAAGATCATTACCATACAGCAACTGCGGGCCATGCACTCAGGGCAGCCGGTAAGATTTGACGAGAACTACAGCGTGTTTGGGATCATTACCACCGACGAGCGCACGGGCAACTTTTACCGCAGCCATTACATACAGGATGAAACTGGAGCCATAAACATACGGCTCGATTCGGGCGTAAACCTTGCAGTTGGCGATTCGGTGCGCCTCTCTCTGAGGGGCACCATCCTTAGTGCATACAACAATATGCTTCAGGTCGACTCGGTGCTTTATGGCAAAAACCTGATTACCCAGGAGCGCGGCATCACGGTGAAACCTGAAGTGGTAACCATTGGCCAGATTACGGCAGGTGGCATGCAAGGACAGCTTGTCATGCTTGAAAACGTGCAGTTTGTGCAGGGCCAGCTGCACTTGTCATATGCAAATGCCATGGATCAGATAAGCGACAACCGCGACCTGGAAGACTGCGATGGCAACCGCATTATTGTCCGCACCAGTGGCTTTGCCAGTTTTGCCGGCACACAGGTAGAACAGGGCAATGGCAGCCTGGTAGCCATTGTTTCGGTATTTGGCTCAACCTGGCAGTTGCTTATTCGTGACCTGGAAGAACTCGACATGACCGGAGAGCGCTGCCAGACCGGCGGCAACCCACAGGGCTCAGGTACCTTCGAAGATCCTTACAACGTGGCCTATGGCATTGCTTTCAACTCAGGGGTGGGCAAATGGGTCGAAGGTTATATTGTAGGTGTTATGGAAACGGACACTGATCCCTTCGAAGCCAACTTCACAGGCCCATGGCGCACCAACTCCAACATCATTATTGCCGACGATCCAAATGAAACCAATCTGAACAAATGCATGATGGTGCAATTGCCCATTGGCAACATTCGCGAAGCCCTGAACCTGGTTTCCAACCCGGATAATAAAGGTAAGATTGTTAAGGTGCAAGGTAACCTGGAAAGCTATTTCAGTCAGCCGGGCATCAGGACCCTGACGGGCTATTGGCTCGACGGTGGTGGCACTGTGCCGCAGGTCAGTTTCTTTGAAGAGGATTTCAGCTCGAACCTCGGGACCTTTACCGCCCATAATATTCTTGGTGATCAGGAATGGGGCCATGGCACCTTCGACGGGGGTTGTGCTGTTATGAGTGGTTATGCCAATAACACCAACCAGGCCAACGAAGACTGGCTGGTTTCTCCGGCAATTAACCTTTCGGGAAGAAACAACGTGCAACTGCAGATTCGTGAAGCCATCAATTTCATTACCAGCTACAACGACATGAAAGTGCTGGTCTCGAATGACTACCAGGGAGACGATCCCAGCCAGAATGGCACCTGGACGGAACTTACGGGCTTCAACAGGCCGCCGGGATCTTCCTGGACCTTTGTTGACAGCGGAAATATTGATCTTTCAGAATTCGATGGGCAAACCATCAGGGTGGCTTTTAAATACCTGAGCACCACCAGTGGCGCCGCCACCTGGGAGGTGAGCAAGGTGCTGCTTACCGAAAGCAACTAAAAAACAAGGGGGCTGCGGCCCCCTTATTTTTTGCAGATTTCCTTCAGAACCTCCACCAGGTCTTTTGCCTCATCAAGGGTGTTATAGCGGCTGAACGAGATACGCAGATTCGGAATTTTCTGGTCGACACCCATTGCAGTGAGCACATGCGAAGGCTTGTTGCTGCCCGAAGAGCAAGCGCTGCCTGTGGACACGCAAATCCCGGCCATATCGAGCCGCGGGAGCAGCAAGTCGGCATCAACACCCTTTGGAAGAGAAATATTGAGTATGGTATGAAGGGAGTTTCCGCGGGGGTCGCCGTTAAAACTCAGGCCGGGAATTTCCTCCTGCAATTTTTCCAAAAGAAAATCCTTGATCTCTTTTATGCTTTGGCGAGCGGCACTCATTTCGGAACAGCTCATCTCCAGGGCTTTTGCCAGGCCCAGAATACCGTAGAGGTTTTCGGTGCCTGCCCGCATCATGCGCTCCTGGGCGCCGCCCTGCATGAAGGCCTCCAGTTTGCTTCCTGACTTAACATACATGACTCCAACACCTTTGGGACCATGGAACTTATGCCCGCTCACCACGGCAAAATCAAACCCAAGCTGCTGCAAATCCACCTCCATTTTACCCACCGTCTGAACCGTATCACTGTGAAAAAGCGCCCCGTATTGCTTACACAGCACGCCAACTTCTTTCACCGGAAGGATATTTCCAATTTCGTTGTTGGCATGCATCAGCGAAACCACTGAAGCAGGCGTTGCTTTCAATAGTTTCTCCAGGTGATCAAGGTCAATGAGGCCCTTTTTATCCGTTTCAACAAAACTCACCTGGCACGCCATATAATGTTCAAGCGCCTGCAGGCTTTTCAATACCGAAGGGTGTTCGAGCCTGCTCGAAATAAAATGCTTATACCCCAGGTCCTTGCAGCAGCCCCACAAAATGGTATTGTTTGACTCGGTGCCACCTGAGGTAAAATACAACTCGCCCGGCCGTGCATTAAGCAAGCCGGCCACTGTCCGCCGAGCGCGCTCCACCTCTACCCTGGCATGCCGACCCATCTCATGAATGGAAGATGGGTTGCCGAAATTATTCAGCAAAGCTTCGTACATCAGTTTTGCAACTTCAGGAAAAACGCGTGTAGTGGCAGCACTGTCGAAATATATCGTTGATTTTTTCATCATGCCAAATTTATTACATTATGCCGTTTGATTAGAGCCATGCAGACAGGCAAAATACATTTTTTTTTATTATTCCGATCAAAACCGTAATTTTGACCTTTCCAATCAGAAAAGGAAAAAAGGAAAACACTTATAAGCAAACCGTTTCCGGTGAAACAAATCCGGATACAAAACCCGAAAAGACTGTGGCCGATAGCCTGGTAATCATTCCAACCTACAATGAAAAGGAAAACATCGAAAAGATGGTAAGGAAGATATTTTCTCTGCCAAAGACTTTTCACATCCTGGTCATTGACGACAATTCGCCCGACGGCACGGCCGATATTTTACGCAGTTTAGCACCCGAATTTGAGGGTAAGTTATTTCTCGAAACCCGCAAGGGCAAGCTGGGGCTTGGCACCGCCTACATCCATGGATTTAAATGGGCGTTGGCCCACAACTACGGGTATATATTCGAGATGGATGCCGACTTTTCGCACAACCCCGACGACCTGATCCGCCTCTACGAAGCCTGCGCCGCAGAAGGTTACGACCTCGCCATTGGCTCGCGTTACATCAACGGAGTAAACGTGGTAAACTGGCCCATGGGACGCGTGCTCATGTCGTATTATGCCTCGGCCTATGTGCGTATCATTACCCGAATGAGCATTCGCGACACCACTGCCGGCTTCAAATGCTACAAGCAAGAAGTGCTGCGGGCCATCGACCTCGACAAAATTCAGTTTACCGGTTATGCTTTCCAGATTGAAATGAAATTCCTGGCCTGGAAGCTGGGGTTCAAAATTAAGGAAATCTCTATCATTTTCATGGATCGTTCCGAGGGGGTATCCAAAATGAGCAAAGGCATTTTTAAGGAAGCCGTGCTGGGTGTAATCAAACTGCGCTGGCAAAGCCTTTTCAGAAAATACAAGCGCAAAGCCTAAAAACCCAGGCCGGCTTTTCCAACCTTACTTCAAAACTTTGCAGCCATGGCAGGTAATGCGTATTTTTTAAAAAATGCCACCATTGTAAATGAAGGCCGAACCTTCAGGGGCAGTCTGCTTATCGACAAGGGGAAGATTGAAAAAATATTTTCTGAAGGCCTGCCTGAAACAGTTTCAGAAAAGTATAAGCCTATAGACCTCGAAGGGCTGTTTCTTTTGCCGGGCGTGATCGACGACCAGGTTCATTTCCGCGAGCCCGGCCTCACCCACAAGGGCGATATTTACAGCGAGTCACGCGCGGCGGTTGCCGGCGGCATCACCAGTTTTATGGAGATGCCCAACACCCAGCCGCAAACCATCACCCAAAAAGCGCTGGAGGCAAAATTCAGGATCGGGCAGGAAAAAAGCCTGGCCAATTATTCGTTCTATATGGGCACCACCAACGACAACCTGGAGGAGGTAATGGCTACCGACCCAGACAATGTTTGTGGCATTAAGGTTTTCATGGGCGCATCCACGGGCAATATGCTGGTAGATAATCCAGGCACCCTTTCCGGAATCTTTAAGAATTCCCGCTTGCCTGTGGCCGTGCATTGCGAAGATGAAGCCACCATTGGCAAAAACCTGGCTTCTGCAAAGGAAAAATTCGGCAACGACATTCCTATGGAACAGCACCCGGTGATCAGAGACCACCAGGCCTGCCTGAGGTCTTCGACCCTCGCCGTAGAATTGGCCCGGAAATTTGGCACCCGCCTGCACCTGTTGCACCTGAGCACCGCCCAGGAAATGGACCTGCTCGACAACAGTCAGCGGCTCGAAGATAAGCTCATAACGGCGGAGGTGTGCGTGCACCACCTCTGGTTTACTGATGCCGACTATGCCAACCGTGGCAGCCTGATCAAATGGAACCCCGCCATAAAAACCCTGGCCGACCGCGAAGCGCTTAGGCAGGCATTGCGCAACGGCCTTATCGATGTGGTGGCCACCGACCATGCTCCGCATACCTTTGAAGAAAAACAAAAACCCTATCTAAGCTGCCCTTCCGGCGCTCCCATGGTGCAGCACTCCCTGCCCGCCATGCTCGAAATGGTGCACCAGGGCGCATATACCATAGAACAGGTGGTGAGCTGGATGTGCCACAACCCGGCTATTTGCTTCGGAGTGAAAAACCGGGGATTTATCCGCGAAGGCTTTGCCGCCGACCTGACAGTGGTAAACCTAAGCCAAAAACAGACCGTAACAAAAGAAAACATACTTTACAAATGCGGCTGGTCGCCCCTCGAAGGAACCACATTTAATTCTTCTGTAGTTTACACTTTCGTGAATGGCGTTCCCGTTTATGAAAAAGGTAGATTCAACGAAACCATCAGGGGACAGGCCTTGGAGTTTGGAAGATAATTTTTTAATTAACAATTAACAATTGAATTATGCTCCGCCTCTCTCTCATATTCTCACTCCTTTTATTAATGGGTTCCTGTGGTTTTTTCCGTTCGCCTGAGAAGGAACGCTGCCGCCGGCTTTTGCCCAGGGATCAGGTTACCGACATTCTTACTGAAATGTATTTGCTGGAAGGTTATCTCTCTGAACGTCAGAACTACCATCCCCAAACCCGCGACTCTACCGATTATTATTTTGCTGCAATTTTCGACCGGCACGGGGTAAGCCATGCAGAATTCAGGCAGGCACTGGACTGCTATTTGCTTCACGCTGACGAGATGATGGCCATTCATGAAGAGATCCTGAATAGGCTTACCATTAAGATGACAGAGGCAGATGCCGAGCTGGAGCGCTTTATGCAGCGCCAGCAGGAGCAAATGCAGCAGGCCGATTCGCTGCTTACCGACTCGCTCGAAATGGATTTTATGCGGCGCTAATACTATTTGCGGCAGTTACCGCCTGGTATAGGTGGCCGAAACATTGTCAAGGTCAGCACCATCATCGGCAGTATAAGTCAGGGTAATTCTTCCGCCTGAAAACTGTCCGTTTCCCTTTATCAATATGCTACCATCGCAAATGGCCTGCTCAAGGATGGTGATACTGTTTCCGGTTACCAGTGCGCGGGCCTTTTCGTTCCAGCCCTGCATATAAAAGTTCGAAATCAGTATCTCGTTGCTGTTGCTTGGGTTGCGGGTAATGCTCACATCATACACGTAGCCGGGCCCGTAAAGGGTGCTCGACTCGCTGGCTTTCCAGTTTCCCAGGTACTTTTCAACGGGATCGGCAAAGGGATCATCGATCTCGTCGATGCAGGAAGTAAAGAAACCGGCAAACAATATCAGCAGAAATATCGGGGACAGTTTATATTTTTTCATGGCGCAGAATTTTTCTTGTTTTCTTCTTCACCTTGTCAAAATTCTTGCCAAAAAACTTGGCTTAGAACAGCCCTTCCAGCAATTGGTCGTCGGTAATATTGGACAGGGTCACTTTGAGCCTTGGCTCTGCTTCCATGGCCCGCTTAATGGCGAAAATGGCTTCGGGGTTTCTTGCCCAGCTACGGCGTGCAATGCCGTTGTTTACATCCCAAAATAGCATGGACTCGAGCCTGCGGTCGGCCTCGGGGCTGCCATCGAGCAGCATGCCGAAGCCGCCGTTTATGACCTCGCCCCAGCCCACGCCGCCGCCGTTATGAATGCTCACCCAGGTAGCTCCGCGGAAGCTGTCACCGATTACGTTGTGAATGGCCATGTCGGCGGTAAACTGCGAGCCATCATAGATATTTGAGGTTTCCCTGTAAGGGCTGTCGGTGCCGCTCACATCATGGTGGTCGCGCCCCAGAATCACAGGTCCTTTCAGGCGCTTGTCGCGAATGGCATTATTAAAGGCACGGGCAATCTTAATACGACCTTCGCTGTCGGCATAAAGTATGCGCGCCTGTGAGCCCACCACCAGCTTGTTCTCTTCGGCCTGCCTGATCCACAAAAGATTATCGGCCAGCTGCTGCTTAATTTCCTTGGGGGAGGTCTTCATCATCTCTTCGAGCACTTCGGCAGCCAGGCGGTCGGTGGTACGCAGGTCTTCCGGATCGGAAGAGGCACAAACCCAGCGGAAGGGCCCGAAGCCATAGTCGAAGCACATGGGGCCCATGATATCCTGCACGTAAGAGGGGTAAATGTAAGTGCCATCGGTTTTGAACACATCGGCCCCTGCCCTGCCGGCTTCCAGCAGGAATGCGTTGCCGTAGTCCCAGAAGTACATGCCGCGAGCGGTCATGGTTTTAATGGCATTGACCTGTCTGACCAGGGAAGCCCTTACATGCTTCTTGAACGCTTCCGGGTCGCGGGCCATCATTTCGTTCGACTCTTCGAAAGTAAGCCCTGCCGGGTAGTAGCCACCCGCCCAGGGGTTGTGCAGCGAAGTCTGGTCGGAGCCCAGTTCAATGTGGATATTCGATTTCACCAGCGCTTCCCAGAGGTCAACGATATTGCCCTGGTAGGTCAATGAAACGGCTTCTTTGTGATTTTTGGCGTCCTTTATGCGGTTTATCATGGTGTTCAGGTCATGATACACCTCATCGACCCAGCCCTGTTCGTGCCTGATCTTTGTTACCTTGGGGTTGATCTCAGCCAGCACGCCCACGGCGCCGGCAATCACGGCGGCTTTGGCCTGCGCGCCCGACATGCCGCCCAGCCCGCTGGTTACGAAGACTTTCCCCTCCAGGGTGCCATCACTTCCCGGTAAACGGCGGCCTGCATTCAGCACCGTAATGGTAGTACCATGTACGATGCCCTGGGGGCCAATGTACATAAACGAGCCTGCCGTCATCTGCCCATACTGCGTCACGCCCAGGGCGTTAAAACGCTCCCAATCGTCGGGCTTAGAGTAGTTGGGTATCATCATGCCGTTGGTAACCACCACGCGGGGTGCCTCGGGGTGCGAGGGGAACAAGCCCATGGGATGCCCGCTGTAAAGCACCAGCGTCTGCTCATCGGTCATTTCAGCCAGGTACTTCATGGTGAGCAGGTACTGCGCCCAGTTCTGAAACACCGCCCCGTTGCCGCCATAGGTGATCAGCTCGTGCGGGTGCTGGGCCACGGCATAATCCAAGTTATTGCTGAGCATCAGCATAATGGCCCCTGCCTGCCTGCTTTGGTGCGGAAAGTCATCGATGCTTCTTGCCGAAATGGGATAATCGGGCCTGAACCGGTACATGTAAATGCGGCCGTAATCCTTGAGCTCCTGTGCAAACTCTTTGGCCAGTACTGCGTGAAACTTTTCGGGGAAATAGCGCAAGGCATTCTTTACGGCCAGTTTTTTCTCGGCGGGCGTAAGGATATCCTTGCGGCGTGGCGCGTGGTTAACAGAAGGGTCAAAGGCTTTGGGCGCGGGCAATTCGCCGGGGATGCCCTGCAAAATGGCACGTTGAAAGTCAGACAGGCTCATACGGCAGTTTTTTTTGCAAAATTACACATTTTGCCGGGGAGGCATCAGCCACAAACCCCAAAAAACCTCATTATTTACAACTGTCCACCTGCTTAACTGAGATTTCGGAGATCTTCCACGAGAACCAGTCCTGCTGGGTCATGTCGAGGGTTATACCTTCGGCCATAAAGCGCATATTGGCCAAAGCACCGCGCAAACTCTGCCCGGCTTCCAGGCAGTAATTGTTTTCAGGGCTTTCGAACATCCCCTTTCCATCGCGAAAAAAAGCTACGGTAAGGGTCACGATCACCGGGTGGGGATGCTCATTGGTAAGCCTGAGAGACAAGGCCGCATTGCTATCCTGAGCAAGAGCCACATGACGGGTCCAGCGGTACTGAATACGAATGCCCTCTTCAGTGCCGTATTCATCGAAGCCGCGCTGGGCATAAGAAGTATTGGAAAAGGCCAGCATGGCGGCCAGAAAAAAAGTGAGTGAAATCAATCGGTTCATGGTTGCTCTGTATTTTGGTTGCTGATATAACGGGGCAAGAAAATAATTGTTGTGGGTTTTATTTGAACAACACTGAAAATAATATTTTGATTAATATAAGCCTGATCCTATTATCAGACTAAAGGTTTTGCGGTTTTACAAACCATTACCGTCTTTTATTTCAAAACTACCTTCTTTTTCATTATAAAAATCCCTTGGAATATCAAAGATATCCCTTCCATGATTTAATATTTGGTGTTGAAATTGCCTCAGGCCAAAAAGAAGCGAGGAAGAATTTCTCCCAATCAAAGGCTAAACAAGGACCCCGGTTTTGAAAATCAAAAAGAATCATAAAAATTATTTTTTATCGTGTGCGATATAATTTTTTACTTACTTTTGTATCGCAAACGACATAATCGCACACTTTAAAACATCAATCCATGAATTTTTTGAAAACACTGCAATGGGGTTATGGGGTCAGCACCCATTGGTTTCTCAGCCTTATGAGGATATTGCTGGGTCTAAATCTTTTATTTGCAGGGATCGGTCACCTGACCTTCGCCAGGCTGGAATTTGTGGCCCAAGTGCCCAATTGGGTCCCCTTGCCTGTAGATACAGTGGTGGTCCTTTCGGGCGTAGCGGAAATAATACTGGGGCTCTCACTGATTTTTTTACCAAAATGGAAAGCCCTGGTTGGCTGGGTAGTGGCTTTGTTTTTCGTATTGATTTTTCCCGGAAACATTTCGCAATATGTAAACCAGGTCGACGCATTTGGACTTGACACCGACCAGGCCAGGCTCATCCGTCTTTTCATTCAGCCCGTTTTGGTTGCCTGGGCACTTTGGTCAACCGGCGCAGTAAAAGCATTTAAAAACAAAAACCAATAATCACAATAGAAACGTTATGAAACAAAATTTTTATCAATTTGAGGCGAAAAGCTTGCAGGGGAAAGACATTAAAATGGAAGATTATAAGGGAAAAGCCATACTGGTGGTGAATACGGCCAGTAAATGCGGCCTTACTCCGCAATACGAGGGCTTAGAGGAGCTTTACCGGAAATATCAGGACAAGGGATTGGTTATCCTGGGTTTTCCCAGCAACCAGTTTGCCAACCAGGAGCCGGGCGATGAGAAGTCGATATCGGAAGGCTGCCTGATAAATTACGGGGTGACCTTTCCCATGTTTGCCAAAGTAGATGTAAACGGAGAAACGGCGCACCCCATTTTCAAATACCTGACCAGAGAACTAAAGGGCATCTTCAGCAACAAGGTAAAATGGAACTTCACCAAATTTTTGATCGACCCAAATGGCAAGCCCAGCAAGAGGTTTTCGCCCATGACAAAACCCAGCAGCATTGAAAAGCATATCAAAAAAATGCTCAGTAACTAAATTCATTTAAATCGCAGGCGACTAAATCAATTGCAGTAAATTTGCATTTAGTCCCTGCGGCTTATTCTATCATTATGGCATACGATCAATTAAAACTCGAAAATCAGTTGTGCTTTCCGGTGTATGCAGCCTCGCGGCTGATTACCCGTGAGTATCAACCATTGCTGGAGAAACTGGATATTACCTATCCGCAGTACCTGGTGCTGATGATCTTATGGGAAGAAGGCCAACTTCCGGTAAACGATATAGCCAGGAAGCTGATCCTAAACACCAACACCATAACCCCACTGCTGAAACGAATGGAGCAGCAGGGCCTGCTGGAGCGAAAACGCTCGAAGGAAGACGAACGCAAGGTAATGGTGCAACTGACCGAAAAAGGAGAACAGCTTCAGGAACAGGCGGCCCGCATTCCCGAACAGTTGGTCAGCCAGCTATCGAAAAGCGATCTGAAGGCCGAGGATTTGATCAGGATGAAAGAACAGCTGAATGCCCTGATCGGCTTCCTTTCGAAATAACCAGCCTTTATATTTTATTTTCTTTTCCAGGGCAAGGATATCGCCCGTTTTTCAATAATCTGATTCCAATCTACACCCAATTTTTTTTTGGCAAAAACCTTTTCATTGGCCAGGGAATTCAGGGGAAAATTTTTTCAATTACTGTTTAAGTGCTTGTTGATTCTTTTCTGTAGGTTTAATAACGTGAAGAAAAATTGCTGCGCTCGGTTATTTATATTTTACCAGCGTTTTAAAATATGGAGGAATATCTGCCTCAAAACTCATTTCTTTTTTTGTGAATGGATGTGTAATGGTAATCGAATAAGCGTGAAGGGCTAACCTTTTGGTTCCTTTTTCAGCACTGCCATAAATTTTATCTCCAACCACTGGATGTCCCTCATCAGATAAATGCACGCGGATTTGGTTTTTTCTGCCCGTAAACAGATAGATCTCCAGCAGACTATACTTGTCCGATTCTTTTATGACCTTAAACCCTGTTTTAGAAAACTTTCCCTTGTCGGGGTCGTTTACCGAATACACTTTAAACGATTTGCTTTCAAATAAATAAGAGGAAATTTCGCCTTCTTTCTCCTTGAATTTTCCATGCACTACGGCATAATATTTCTTACTAAAGTCTTTCCAGTTATCCTGCAAAAAACGTTTTGCGTATTCATTTTTGGCAAAAATCAGCAGCCCCGAAGTATCTCTATCCAGGCGATGTACTATAAACACACGATTTCTTGATCGCTCACTCCCTTTTTTAACATAATCAGTCAAAAGAAAATAAGCCGTTTTCTCTTTCTCCCTGTCAGTGCCCATTGTTAGCAAACCAGCCATTTTGTCAACGACAATAATATGCTGGTCCTCATAAAGAATAGTAAGGCCTTGAGGCTGGTGTTTCTTTTTGATATGGTTGTTTTTATTCAGTTTTGTCGGGGTTATAATATAGCCTGTAATTTAACCAAAAATTCAAACCCGGCGTTTATCTTTAACGGGAATTTAAGAGGGTATTTTTTCAGCAAAAAAAGAAACGAGATCAGAATTGGTCTCTTGAATTCTTCAGGATGTTGAACAGGAACTCGCGGGCGCGGAACAGCTGTGCTTTTACGGTGCCCAGGGGCAGGTTGAGCTCTTCGCAGATTTCTTCGTAGGAGAGTTCTTCGAAGTAACGCAGCTCAATGAGTTTGCGGTAGCGGGGTTTCAGGCCTTCAACTACCTCGCGCATCAGCTTAACTTTCTGGCTGCGCATGAGCTTCTCCTCCGGGTCGCCGGTTTCGGCCGCGAGGTTGCTGACCCGGGTCGACTCGTTGAGCTCTTCGTTGGCCTCGTAGTTGAGCACGTTCTTTTTTTTCTTGCGGATAAAGTCGATGCAGTTGTTTGAGGCGATCTTGAACAGCCAGGTGCTGAAAGCGTAATCGGGGGTGTATTGCTGCAGGTTTTTGAATGCCTTTCCGAAAGCCTCGATGGTAAGGTCTTCGGCATCTTCGGGATTTCCTGACATTTTCAAGAGCATAAAGTAAATGGTGTCCTTATACATGGCCATGAGCTCTGAGTAAGCCCTCTGGTTGCCATGGTCCACCGCCTCCCTAACCAGCAAATAGTCTCTTTGTGCCTTTTCGGTAAGGTTGGTTTTTACTTCCATCTATTGTTATTAAAAAACATGGCTGAGAATGCAAAAATAAGGTTCATCCCCAGCATTATCAAATCAAACAGCGGCGAATATAAAGATAATCGGCTTTGATTTAACTTTTTTCCCGCCTTGTAAAAAATTATTAACATGCTTATCATACGAATACCAAAGATTGCCGCTGCAATCAGCCCGATTGTTGATAAAACGCAACAAGCCATTAAAATGGCAAAAAGCAGGTAAAAAAGCACCTGTGAAGCGGAAAACAGCCCCAGCAAAAACTTAAACCGGGGTTTGTAGTATTTGCCAGTAGTCATGTGGCGGCGCTTCTGGTGAAACCACTTTCCAATGCTTTCCTTTGGCAGGGAAAGGGTATGGCTGTCGGGGTCCACTTCAATGCGAACGTTGCGACGGGTTGCGGCCTGGTTAATAAACAGGTCGTCGTCGCCCGACATGACCGTATAGTGCGAGGTAAAACCCTTAACGCGGAAGAAGACCTCACGCCGGTAAGCTAAATTACGCCCCACGCCCATATAGGCATTCCCGGCAAGGGCAAAAGAAAGATACTGCAAGCCAATAAAAAAGGTATCGTAGCGGATGAGTTTGTTGAGCAGCCCCGGCTTTTTGCGGTAGGGGCCGTAGCCCAACACAATTTCGGTGGCGGGGTCGAAGCGCGACACCATGCCCGCGATCCATTGGCGGCTGACGGGACGGCAGTCGGCATCGGCCACCACGATCAATCCGTGGCGCGCCTCCTTGATGCCAATGGAAAGCGGGAACTTTTTCCCGCGAAAGAAATTGACATTTTTTTGAAGATTGACCACTGTAAGACGGTGGTTCTTTCCCCGTAATTCGTGCAGCAGCAGTTCCGATTCATCGTCAGAGCCATCGTTTATCACCAACACCTCAAAGTCGGGGTAGTCCTGATCGAGAAAGAAAGGCAGGTTTTCTTCGAGGTTGAGGTATTCGTTTTTGGCGCAGATAATCACGCTCACGGGCGGGGTGGCATCGTATTTTTTCTTTGGCTTACGAAAGGCCAGGCGGCTGAAGAAAAACCAGTAATAGAAAAGCTGGATAAGAGCAACCAGGCCGAAGGCATAAAGCAGTATCCATTCGAATGTCAGTGGTACCTCCCTTAGCCAATCCATAGAACTTACGTGGTTTTGCGAAAGGTGCAAAATTACCATATCCTTGTGAATAGTTTCTATCTTTGCGAAAAATTTCAGAAAAGGATCATGGAGTTTACCATACAGGCGCAAGATGCAGGCAGCAAGGCCCGTGCAGGGCTTATCACCACCGACCATGGCACCATTGAAACGCCCATTTTTATGCCGGTGGGCACAGCCGGCACCGTAAAGGCCATGCATCACAAAGACCTTGAAGAAACGGTTAAGGCGCAGATTATCCTTGGCAACACCTACCATCTTTACCTAAGGCCCGGTCTGGAGGTGCTGCAACAAGCCGGCGGGCTGCACCGCTTTATGGCCTGGGACAAACCCATTCTGACCGATAGCGGCGGCTATCAGGTGTACTCGCTCGCCCACCGCCGAAAGCTCAAGGAGGAGGGTGTCACTTTTCAGTCGCACATCGACGGCTCGCGCCACCTCTTCACACCCGAAAAGGTAATGGATATTCAGCGGGTGATCGGTGCCGACATCATCATGGCCTTTGATGAGTGCACCCCCTACCCCTGCGAGTACAATTATGCAAAAAAGTCGCTGGTGCTGACGCATTCCTGGCTCAAACGCTGCATCAGCCATTTCGACAAAACCGAAGGCCTTTACGGGCATCGGCAAACGCTGTTTCCCATAGTGCAGGGCAGCACTTATAAGGACCTGCGTGTTGAATCGGCCAAGTTTATCGCCGACTGCGGGCGCGAAGGCAATGCCATTGGCGGCCTCTCGGTGGGCGAACCCCATGAGGACATGTACGAGATGACCGAACTGGTATGTGATATTTTGCCGGCCGACAAGCCCCGCTACCTCATGGGTGTGGGCACCCCCGAAAACATCCTGGAAAGCATTGCCCTTGGCGTGGATATGTTCGACTGCGTGATGCCCACGCGCAATGCCCGCAATGGCATGCTGTTTACCAGCAAAGGCATCATCAACATCCGCAACCAGAAATGGAAAGAGGACTTCAGCCCCATCGACCCCAACGGAACCGCCTATGTTGACCAGCACTACAGCAGGGCATACCTGCGCCACCTCTTTGTAGGCAACGAAATGCTGGGACCTATGGTAGCCACCATGCACAACCTGAGCTTTTACCTCTGGCTGGTGAAAGAAGCCCGCAAACACATCGAAGCCGGCGATTTTCTGCAGTGGAAAAACACCATGGTACCCAGGCTCAGCCAACGATTGTAAAATAAGCTTAACTTTGCCCCGTTCATTTTAAAACCGCTGCAAAAACATAACTCAGGCCAAACCAGGGTGAAAAAGATAGACCTGTATATCATAAAAAAATTCCTCGGGACATTTGTCTTTGCCATGGGCCTGATCATCCTGATCGTGATCATTTTCGACTTTTCTGAAAAGATCGACGACTTTATTGAAAAGCAGGCCCCGCTGAACGAGATCATTTTTTCGTACTACCTGAACTTTATCCCCTATTTCGTCAATCTTTTCAGCCCGCTTTTCACCTTTATTGCCGTCATATTCTTTACTTCCAGGCTGGCTTTCAACACCGAAATTGTGGCCATGCTCAGTTCGGGTATCAGCTTCCGAAGGCTAATGCTACCTTACCTGATCTCAGCGATAATCCTCGGACTTTTCTCGGTTTTTCTTGCAAACATCCTTATACCGCCTGCCAATAAAAAGAGGCTCGATTTTGAGGCCGTATACGTAAAAAACCCCGCTACTTTCCGCGAGCGCAACATACATATGCAAATCAGACCGGGCATATTTATTTTTCTGGAGTCGTACAATGACCGCAGCAATATTGGCTGGCGTTTTACCATGGAGCAGATTAAAGATGGGGAGCTGGTGTACAAGCTGGCCGCCGATAACGTGCGTTGGGACAGTATAAACGGAACCTGGGGCATTGAAAATTATCACATCCGCACCATTAACAATTTGCAGGAAGAGTTGAAACATGGCTACCGGCTTGATACCCTGCTGCCTTTTACGCCGCGCGACTTTATACAGAACCTGAAGGAGATGGAGACGATGGACTTCAGCGAATTGCATGAATACATTCAGAATGAGCGGCTGAAGGGATCAGAAAACGTCAAATTTTACGAGGTGGAAATGCACCGGCGCATGGCTTTTCCGTTTGCCACGCTGGTGCTTACACTCATTGGAGTGGCCCTGTCGAGCCGCAAGGTGCGCGGAGGCATCGGACTGCACCTGGGTGCCGGACTGGCACTGAGCTTCGCATTTATTTTGTTTATGCAGATATCAACTACCTTTGCTACCAAGGGCAACCTGCATCCCATGCTGTCGGTTTGGATACCGAACCTGTTTTTCGGGCTTATCGGCTTGTACCTTTACAAAATCGCCCCGAAATAAAAAAACCGGGTCAAGCCCCGGTTTCTTCTTGTTTTTCTTTCTTCACAAAAAAGTCTGGCACAAGATATCCCACCATGCCGCCCCATATCATGCTCATGTAAGGGCTTGAGGTAATGGCGCAGCCACCGGTGTTGCAACCGATAAACCAGTAATAGGCAAATCCGCCGGCTACACCAACAAGGGTAAAGCCTGCAATGATGGCCAAGTATTTATTGGACGAAACCCTGAAGGGAAACTTCTTTCTGCTTGCTTTTTCGCGGGGGGTATGTTCAGTTTGTTTTTCCATAATTATCAATGTGTTAAAAAAAGCCCGGCACAGCCAGGGGCCATGCCAGGCTTTACCACCAAACCAAAAACTATTTTTCTACAGAAAGCACTTCCTTAATGGCCTGCTCAAAGGCATTCTTTGGCAGGGCACCGGCAGCCATCTGAGGCTGGGCGTTCATGGGAACAAAAAGAATAGAAGGAATACTGCGAATACCAAATACGCCAGCAAGTTCCTGTTCCTTCTCTGTGTCAATTTTATAAATATCAACTTTCCCGTCGTATTCTTTTGAAAGTTCTTCGAGAATGGGGGCTACCATTTTGCACGGGCCACACCAGTCGGCATAAAAATCAATGATACAAGGCTTATCGCCTTCAAATTTCCATTCTTTGTTATTTTCAAAGTCAAAGACTTTGGTTTTAAAAGTTTCTAATGTTAAATGTTCCATATTGGGTTAAAATGTTTAAAGTTACAAAGGTGATGGCTTACAGCAACTCGTTGATGGCAGCCAGAAGGGTTTCTTTCTGGGTAACACCCACAAACCGGCGGGCAGGCTGGCCATCCTTAAAGATAATCAGGGTGGGAATATTGCGCACCTCATATAAAGCTGCCGACCTTCCGTTGTGATCCACATCGAGTTTTGTGATTACGGCCTTGTCGCCAATGGCGGCAGCCACTTCCTCAACAATGGGGTTCTGTATGCGGCAGGGAGGACACCAGGTAGCCCAGAAATCGACCAACACAACACCCTGACCAATGGTCTCGGCGAAGTTGGCATCGGTAAGCACTGCCACCTGGCTCTCGCCTGGCTCAGCCTTTACTACATCATTGGCGTTACTTCCTTTGCGGCTAAAAACCATAAAGGCCACTACCGCCAGGGCAATTATTCCAAATGCCACCAGCATGGGACGCATGCTTTCTTTCTTGCTATCTTTCTTTGCTGCCATAATTTTTCTTGTTTTCCTGTTTTATTTTGAATTTTCTTCTTTCAGAAAATTTCATTATGCTTGATTTACAAACAGTAACAAAATTCTCTTGGTTTTGTTTACTAAAATATAAAGGTATCTAAATGTTTGCGATTGACCAAGAACCCATCTGTTAAAAAGTTTAAAAATGCTATTAAAGATAAAACAGTAATTTTGATTAAAATAAAAAAGTCGCAATAATTGTAAAACCATTAAATTACATTAACATGCAAACCATATATAAAAGGCACATCATTTTTCTTTTCATTTTGATCGGTTTTTTTACGATGAGTGTAAACAGTTGCGAGCAGCTGGTAAGGGTGCCCATGAGTGAAGCCGAGGTTGCCAATGGCCTTCGCGAGGCTTTGACCATTGGTGCAGTAAATGCAGTGCTTGCCACCAACCAGGAGAATGGCTTTTTTAATAATTCAGCCATTAAGATTCCCTTTCCGCCCGAAGCGGCCGGCGCCATGAATTACATGCAGAACTCTGCCGTGCTCAGGCCTTTGCTCAACGAGTTTGTGCTTCGCCTTAACAGGGCTGCCGAGCATGCCTCGGCCCAGGCCCGGCCCATTTTCACCAATGCCATTCGCGACATTACCATACAGGATGCCTGGGGTATACTGAGGGGCGGGCAAAATGCGGCCACCAATTACCTGCACGACCGCACTTTTTCGCAACTTTACGGTGCCTTTAAGCCCGACATCATCAATTCGCTCAACTCGGTGGGAGCCCAAAGCGCCTGGCAGGAGCTTACCACCGCCTACAATGCCATTGCAAGGCTTTCGCCCAGTCTGACAACTGTAAATACCGACCTGGCCGACTATGCCACCAACCGGGCCTTGGAGGGACTGTTTACGCTGGTTGCCGAAGAAGAAGCCAAAATAAGGCGCGACCCGGCAGCGCGTGTAACCGAATTGCTGCAAAGGGTGTTTGCCCAGCAGTAACAAAAAAAAGCCGGGGCGATTTGCCCCGGCTTTTTTCATTTCTTGCCCCGAGCGAAGTCGAGGGATTCATTGTTAGTTTTTCATTTATCAGTCAATTCCAGCAAAGTGCTTCATAAACTGCACGCGCTGGTAAGCGGCCGGGCTTTCGCCTTTCTTGAAACTCATTTTCCCATCAAAATCGCTGATCTTACTGAATTTGTTAAGCTCCATCCACTCGTAGAGTTCCTGGTTGATGCGTTCAATCTGTCCAAAACCATTCTTATAGAGCGTTGAGCACACCTGCACGGCTTTGGCACCGGCGAGCAACTGCTTAATAACGCCTTTGCCATCGTGCACACCGGTAGAGGCACACAGGTCGGTCTGTACCCTTCCGGCCAGAATGCCGATCCAGCGCAGCGAAGTGGTGATCTCCTCAGGGGTGCTGTAGATACTGCTGGCACTCATGCGAAACTTCTCAATATCAATATCGGGATTGAAAAACCGGTTGAAAAGCACAACGCCCTTCACTCCTGTCCACGAAAGTTTCTTCACGAAATTGGCCATTCCCGAAAAGTGCGGTGAGATCTTCAGGGCGATGGGGATGCTGACTTCCTTTTTCACCTTTTCAACAATGTCGAAATACAGCTTTTCGTATTCAGCAGCCTCTTTGTCTACATCAGAGGGCAGCACAAAAACGTTGAGCTCGAGCCCGTCGGCGCCGGCTTCCTGAATATTTTTGGCAAAACTGGTCCACTCCTGGGCGCTCACACAGTTGATGCTGGCAATAACAGGTATATTGATGGCTTTTTTTGCTTCGCGAATCAGGTTCAGGTATTCGTCGAGGGCATGGGTGCGGGCGTAGTTGCGAATGTAATCGTCGGCCTCTGTATAGGCGCTCACCATATCGTCGTAAGAAAATACTTTGCGTATTTCGAACTTGATCTGCTCCTCAAAGAGCGATTTGAGCACCACAGCCCCGGCTCCTTTGGCCTCCATTTCCTTCAGGTTGTCGATACTGCGCGTAAGGCCAGAACTGCCGACAATAACAGGGCTGCGTAAAGTAAGGCCCATATAAGTGGTGGTTAAATCGATCATATTCGTTGGGTTTGGATGGATGATTATTAGGGTTTTTTCAACCGACAAATTTAAAGAACCATTTTAAAAAACCTAAACAAACCGCCCGATTTATTTGTCATTATACTAATTGATCGATCCGGCACCAAGAAATGTTAAAGGCAAAAAGCCGTTATTGCATTATATTTGCAATTGTTGGCGCTGAATAAAAACCAAGCCGCTTACTAAAGAAATTCTGATTGCAATAATAATGATTCAACCCGAAATAAAATCGCACGACCATCCCGAATCGCTAAAGCTTTCGTTTCGTAACCTAATGGAGCCATTGCTTGTGCTGTTCAACATGGCTGCTTCGCTTACGCTGAAAAACCACGAATACTATATTGCCTATAGCATACCCGGCGGGGTATATGGTTATTTTAAGGATTACATCCCCACCGACGATGAGCTGAAGGAGATACGCAATAAGATCCGCGGCATGATACGCAACCGGGAAAATTTTTCTCAGGAAATGCTGCCCGGCGAAAAGATTGTAAGGTATTTTGAGCACCACCACCGGCCCGATATTTCGCACCTTTTGCTTTCGCGCGGGCCCGGCTACGCCAAAATGGGCGGGCTGCGACTGGCGCACATCAACGGCTGGGGCGAATTTTTCCTGAACAGGGTGCAGGAGAATTACGAAAAGCTGGAAGATTTCAGGCTGTTTAAATTCAAAAACGGCTTTTTCCTGGTGGCCGACCCCGGTTTTTTCGACCGTGTTATGCCTGAAAAGTTAGAAAACAGCAAGTACTTCAGACGATTCGACGAAACCGAAGAGACCATGGCCCACCTGGGCATTTCGAGCATTGCCGAGCTCAACGATGTGATTGCAAATGGCGAGCTGCCCGAGTTTATCAAAATTTCTGAAGCTTACCAGGCCAAGCGTATTTCGCGCATTGCCGATAATATCGTTTCTCATCCGCTTAAGCCCAGGGTAATTTTTCTGGCTGGCCCCACCTCTTCGGGCAAAACCACCTCGGCCAACCGCTTGGCCATCGAATTGAAGGTTTTACGTAAAAGCGTGCTTATCCTCTCCCTCGACAACTATTATTTGCCCCATTCGGCTATCCCCGACGATCCGGTGACAGGCCTGAAGAACTTTGAGCTGATCACAGCCCTCGACATGAACCTGTTCATACTGAATATTAACGGCCTGATTGCTGGGGAAGAAGTATTTCTTCCGCGTTACATGTTCGATGGCAAGGGTGCTGTTGCTGACACCCAACCTACGGTTATCGGCCCTGACACTTATGTAATTGTGGAGGGCATACATGGCCTTAACCCGGAACTGTGGAAAGACGTAATGGACCTTGAGTCGTATCGCCTTTATGTATCGGCCCTGAGCACCCTCAACATTCACGACCACCTGCCCTTTTCCACCTCCGACCACCGCCTCATTCGCCGCCTGGTGCGCGACCACCTGTTTCGGGGTTACGACTTTAACGAAACCCTGAAACGTTGGCCCGACGTGATGCAAAACGAATACAAAAGCATTTTTCCTTTTCAGGAAAGCGCCCATGCTATTTTCAACTCGGCGCTCATTTATGAGCTGGCGGTGTTTGCCCACTATGCGCCCAGCATCCTGAAGGCAGCACAGGCCGAAAACGAGCAGATCAGGGAAGAGGTGCTCAGGCTCAACCGCCTGCTGTCGCTCTTCAGGCCCATCGACCCGGCCGACATCCCTCCCACCTCCATTTTGCGCGAGTTTATTGGTGGCAGCAGTTTTAAATATTAACCAAACCTAATAATAGAAAGAATATGGAACAGGACGATTTTGCCATTGGCGCCAAGGTAGAACACTCCCAGTTTGGGATTGGTATCGTTACCAATGTGAATCTTACCACCCTCAGCGTATTTTTCATAAACCGCGGCGACAAGGAGATTGCCCGCAGTTTCCAGGGGCTAAAGCTGGTGGAGCCCTCAAAGGCCAGCGGGCAGGCCGCAGGCGGTCCGGCCATCAGCCTCGAAGACCTCGAGAAAGTGTTTTCGGGGGTGCTGCGCCGCTATGTCGATTTCCCGGAAACGGTAGAAATGGGCGACAAATGGAAGAAGGGCGTACTGATAATGAAACCCGGTTCGGCCGACCTGAAGCCCAAAGAGATTCCCATCGACGCTTTTTTCCACAAAATAGTGCTGGTGCGCGACCGCCTCAGGGTGCTGGAGCAGCGCATTAACAGCAACGAAAAGCTTGAAGACGACGAAAAGGTGAACCTGCAGCAATACATCACCCGCATTTATGGTTCACTTACTACCTTCAACGTACTTTTCAAGCACAAGGAGCAATATTTTGTAGGCGATAAGGGAGGCAGCGAGCAGGGCTAATCCCTACTGTCATGGTTCATAAAGCCCTGATCGGCCAGCGCATCGAGAAACACCTTGCTGAAGTGCAGGTTGTCTTTCTTGGTATAGCGCTTAAAGGTAAAAATCTGTGCCAGGTTGTCCAGCCCGTTTTCTTTCACTAACTGTGCCGTCAGGGGAAGATTTTCCTTCTCCTGGTAAATAAGGTCAATAGCCTCTTTTGAGAAATCGCGGTATTCTTCGTAATGCACCACTCCTTCGGCTGGCAGGCGATCGGCCTGTTCGGGGTTCTCGTTGGGATAACCTACTACTACTGTTGTAATGGGCACTACTCCCTCGGGCAGGTTAAAGAACTCAATAAGTTTATCAGCCTGGTAAGTGGTGGTACCCAGGTAGCAAATTCCCAATCCGAACGACTCTGCAGCCACGCAGGCATTTTGTGCCACCAGCAGGGCATCGATGGCGGCAGTGAAAAACGACAGGAAATTGTCGTAGCCGGGCTCGGCATCGCGCTGCCGGCACCATTTGTTAAAACGGTTGAAGTCGGCACAGAAGGTAAGCAGCACAGGTGCCTGCTCCACCATTTTCTGGCCAAAATGCAGCTTGCAGAGCTCTTTGCGCTTTTCCTCGTCGCGAGTAACAATCACGCTGTAAACCTGCATATTGCCGGTGGTCGAAGCCCGAAATCCGGCTTCGAGTATTTTGTTCAGGATATCATCGCTAATGGGGTCGCTTTTGTAGTTGCGAATGGTTTTGTGCTCCAGGAGGGTCTTCAGGGTCTCGTTCATGTCAGCAATTTTTTGGGCTGTAAAATTACGGTTTTATGGCGGGCTGCCCAAGCTGAACGCAAGACTTTTTAGGGAAACACTTTTAATTCACAGCCTTTTTTTCGGCTTGCTTGCGGTAGAAGGCATCCAGGGCTGCCAGCATGGCCATCATTCCCCAGAATGGCACCGAGGCCTTGTCAGTATCGAGAAAATTATTGAGGAAGCCATGGGTGAAATAGGTAATGAATCCCAGGGTAATGCCTAAGGCCATCAGCCGCATTTCGCGGGTGGGGGCTTTTTTAAACAGGTCGACGCCGGTTTTTATTACCAACAGAGCCAGTGCTATGAACAAGAGCATGCCGGGCAGGCCACTCTCGGCCAAGGGGCCGATATATTCACTGTGGGCGTTGCCCAGGTCGCCAAAGTTGGTGGTGATAATGGTAAAGTCTTCGGAACGCTGAAATGGGGCATACACAAACTGGTAGGTGCCCGGGCCCCAGCCGAACACGGGCCGCTCGTCGTACATGCGAAATGCCGCACGCCAGCGGTTGATGCGCTCCAGGTTGGAAGCATCAGAAGAGATATTGGTTATGGACTGCACATGCTCGGCAATATCGCCCGACGACTCCTGGGTGTTGCGCTCGAGCTGCATGACGATTTGTGTTTGGAATGTAAACACTGTTGCCACAAACAGCACCACGCCCGCCAATAAAAATCGGAAAGGTATTTTCAACCCCAGAATCATTAAGCCTCCGAAGGCAATCATGATGCTGAGCCAGGCGGCCCTGCTGTAGCTGAAAAGAATACCCATGGCAAACACCAGGAAAAAAATCAGGGCGGTGGTTCGCCGCAACGGGCTATATTCCTTGTTGAAGGCAATTACAATAAAAAAGGGAGCCACCAGCGCCAGGGTCGACGAGTAATGGGTATGATCGTTAAAAAAAGGGCCAACGATCCAGGTGCCCACCATGCGTTCAAAACCGAAGGCGGCATGTTGCACCGTAATCACAATGACAATAACCGCCAACGAAGCCCCGAAATACCAAAGAAACCGCTTGTAATTGTCATAATCCTTAAACAGGTTGATGGCCACAAAATAAAATGCGACCACAAACCACAGCCGCGAAAGGAAAAACTTGAACGACACCAACGGAAGTTCGCTGGTAACCGAGGTAATGAACATCCACAATAGATTCAGCAACAGCACAATGGTAAGCGGGTGGCGCAGTACCCGCCGGTCGTAAACCGGTTCGTGAATCATTCGCAGGAAAAACAGCAGCATGGTAGCCACAATCAATGGCTCGGTGGGCAAGTCGATGGTAAAGCCGAAGCGTTCAATTTCGTATTTGAACGTAAATGGGGTGAGCAGAACTATGAGGAGTAAAAGCTTGTCGAGCGAGAAGAAAAAAAGCAGCATGATGCCCAGAACAATGGGAATGGCTGTGAGCCAGTAATGCCCGTTTACCATTAGCACGATGTTCAGCACTGTAAACCACAGCCCGAACCGGTAAAGCATTTTGCGCTTTTTTTCCTGCTCCACGCTAATCAGGTTTTTTCCCGGCAAGGTTCTTTTCGTTCACGATACCTTTTGAAACCAGGTTTTCATATACCATCAGCGAGACTACCCCCATGAGGCCCGCCCCGAAGGTGGCCAAAAACAAAATGAGCCAGCGCACCGGGTACACCTTGCGCTCGGCCTCAAATGCCGGGTCGATGATAAATTTGAAGTTCAGGAAATTGTCGAGGTCGGTTTTTGCTTCCTGCATGCGGCGCTGCAGCGATACCAGGTTGCTGCTGATCACCTGCAGGTTGGTCGACAGAAATATGTAGGCTCCGCCCCCTTCGCTCAGGGCATCCAGGCGTTCTTCTATTGCCCTTACCCCGCGCTGGTTGCCGGTCGACAGGTCGATGGCCAGCTGCTGGGTAAGCATGGTCGACTGGCCTTCAAAATCGTACACCCCGGTCTGCATTACCTTGCGCAAGGAATCTTCGGTTTGCCTGAGCTCTGTCAGCAGCACTTCGTAATTGCTTTTTGCCACCTCGTAAGCTTGCAAGGCGCGCTGGTAGCGCATTTCGTTCTGCACCGAGTCAGCCAGGGCAGCCATTTCGTTGGCAATATCGGCAGCCATAATCGGATCTTTGTCCCTTACCTTAATTTCGACGGCCCCGAACTGGGTGCGGCGAGAAGAGATATTGTCGGCATAGGTCTGGTTGAGGCGGGTGCGGCGATACCTGGCGTCAGGGGCAATGCCGTAATGGTCAATCAGGTTGAAACGCTCTGCCACACGATCGCGAATGGCCACCGAACCCAGCACCTGCAGCAGGCGCTCCGCATCTTCCACACTGCCGTACTGAAGAAAGTCCTGGCTGCCGGGACCGCCGAGCACTGCCCTTGAAATACTGGCCGTGGAAGCCGGAAACATGGTTACAGTCGACTCGAACATGGGCGTGATAAAACGCGGCCCGGAAAAAATAACTCCCGCCAAGGCAGCAATAAAGCAAATGATTGCCAAATGTTTCCACCAACGAATAATAAAAAGGAAGACGTTGGTCGAATCAAAATCCTTTTTGTTTTGGTCCATGAGATTGATATTAAAGTCTTTTTTTGAGAAAACGAATGGAAAGAGGTTTTATTTAAGCCGGGCCAAAGATAAACAAAAAAGTGCTTTTGGCTTAAGGATTGCCCCGTACTCAGAGTTCCGATTCGGGCTGTTCGCCAAAGCGCATGATGTTTATAAAATGCCCTATCCGGAAAAACCTGACCGCCATGGCCAGCAACAAGCTGGTAATACCCATGATAAGCAGGTTAATGATCCACGAGAACGGCAGTTGCTGGCTGATCAGGGCAATTAAAATGGTACCTGCCACCAGTAGCAGCAAACGAATGGTAAACCCATAATTCGCCTTAATTTTGAAGATCCGGAAAACCACCAACACCTGCGCCAGCGCCACCAGACTTTGAGTAGCAAGGCTGGCAACCGCCGATCCAACGGCCTGATACCGGGGAATGAGCAAAATGTTGAGCCCCACATTTACCAGCATCCCCGCAAGGGAAATCAGGTTCAGCTCCTTGAGGCTGCCATTGGCCGTTAGCAAGGTGCCAAAAATATAGTTGGTCGATGTTCCGATAAAGCAAAGCATAAGCAAGGAAAAGACCAGGCTCGACTCATCCATCCTGAAAATAAATTCGCTGATGCTTTCGCCGGGATGAATGGGATACAGCAGCTTCATAATTTCTACGCCATACAAAAACGAGCCAATGGCAAAAATTATGGCAGGCGTAATAACCAGGGTAAAAGAAAGCCGCACCATACCTTCCACGGGTTCTTTCTGTTTGATCATGCGCGAAAAAATGGGCAGCAGCAGCACTGCAAACAAGAAAGAAAACTGGCTTACGGCGTCGAGCAGGCGGTAGGCCGAAGCATAAATACCACTGTATATGGCGCCATCGGGCAGCATGCGTTCAAGCATTACGCTGTCAACGCGGTTGTAGAAAGTCATTAGCAGCACCAGCAAAGCAAATGGCAGGCTTTGCCTGATGATGGTCATCATAAAGGGCGGATCCCACGAAGGTCTGAAAAAGCGGGTGCCGGCCTTGCGCAGCACAATGGAAAAGGTTATGGTAAAGGTAAGCAGGTAGGAAATCGTTTGCGCAAAAACAAAATACTTAATCTTAAACTCGTCCACCACATTGCCCCAGAGCAGCACCCCCACAATAATGATCATAAGGCTGCGATCCAACACAGAAATCAGGCTATCGGTACGGAAAAGGTGGAGCCCGCTCAGGTTGGAGCGCAGGTAAAGGATAAAACTCATCAGAAACTGGTTGAAGGCCAGCAGGCCCAGCATCATAATCTGCTCGCGGCTGTAACTGATGAAAAAGGCGCCTGCAAAGGTAAACAGCAGGTACACCCCAAAAAGCATCATTTTCAGTACAAAGATATTGGGCAGGTGCTTGCCCACCAGGTGGGTATTCTGAGCAATGTTGCGGTTGTTGAAGTTGGTAATGCCAAAATCGAGCAGGATATTGAAAAGAAATGAAAAGTTGAGGATGGCAAAATAAAAGCCATAATCGGCTGCCCCCACGGTGTTTTGCACCGTACGGTCAATGCCAAGTATCCAGAAAGGTTTTATCAGCAGGTTAAGAACCAACAGCAAAACCAGGTTTTTCAAAAATTTCCGCTGCATGCAATCGTGGTGGTTTCAATGACCGGTTTAAATTGAAAAGCAAACCGTTTATGCTGAAACTCTCCAAAATTAAAAACTTTTGCAACGGAATTGCTTTTTTGTCGAAAATTATTAACCCTGTTAAAACAATCAAAAATTGGTATGCATTTTGGTATTGGCGCAGCCACCTGTGCGCTAATTATGTTAATTTTGTGTAATTTCAAAAAAAGCAATATTTAAAACTCCATACTCACGTTATTTACATTGTAAGAGGGGTTGTTCAAAAAAAATCTATGAAGTTTAAACCAGGTGACAGGATAGCGTTTCTCAACGAAAAAGGGGGAGGAATCGTTACCAAAATTATTGATGAGCAGATTGTACTTGTTTCCATAGAAGACGGTTTTGAGATACCGTATTCGGTGGGCGATTTGCTTAAGGTGGGCGAAGGCTCTGCCAATATGACCAGCCGCATCACCGAAGTGGAAGAGCCGGTCAACCCCGATCTCTCGCCCCTGTATTCGGTTCCCAACAAGCTGGGGCAAATGCCGCCGGGTGCATACCTGGCCATGGTGCCTTCCGATCAGGACAAACCCTTGCAAAGCCCGCTCGACTTTTTCCTGGTAAACCATACCGACTTCGAGATGCTTTTCGGACTATACCTGAACCGCTCTGGCAGCTTTCACGGCAGTGAATACGGCTTTATCGAATCCGATTCCAAGTTGTTTCTCGGGCAGGTGGAGCGCACCCAGATCGAAGACTGGGTAAACGGACTGGTGCAGATGGTATTTTTCGGACCGGGAAAAACCGCTCCGGTGCAGCCGGCCTCGGCCAGCATTGCGTTTAAACCGGTGAAGATTTATAAGGAAGAAAGCTTTGCTTTTGAAGGCTTGCTGCGCAAGAAGGCCATGCTGGTGGAGCTGGCACTGATCTCTGACCTGAACATTAAGACCGGCGCAGAGCTGGTTACGGAAGATAATATTAAACTGCTCAACGAAAAGATCAGCACTGGCACCCGCAAGCCCGAGCCGGTCAATAAGGCGGATAGCTTCCTCGACAAGCACAAGGTCGACGACCGCATTGCCGAGGTAGACCTGCACATTACTGAGCTGGTAGATAACATTGCCGGGATGTCGAATGTTGACATGCTGAAGGTTCAGATGGATTATTTCCGCCGATGCATGGAACAGGCCGAGCTGGAAAAAATGATCAAGGTAATTTTTATCCACGGCGTGGGCAATGGCACGCTAAAAAACGAGATATTGCGTTATTTGCGAAACACCCCGGGGATAGAGTTTTACGATGCCCCCTACGCACGTTATGGAATGGGAGCTACGGAAGTGTTCTTTTACAGGAATAAGTAGATAACAACGAAAAGGCAGGTTGTCCTGTCGCTTTCCGCGCAAGCGGAAGGAGGAAAGTCCGGGCAACACAGGGCAGCATACTTCCTAACGGGAAGCCGGTTTGCCGCAAGGCAGGCCGCGAGACAGTGCCACAGAAAACAACCGCCTATGTTCCGTTCGCGGAGCAGGCAAGGGTGAAAACGTGAGGTAAGAGCTCACGACTGCTGCAGGCGACTGCCGCAGGGGGTAAACCTTATGCGTTGAAAGGCCAAATATACCGGGGCTTGAGGGCGGCTCGCCCGATCCCGGAGGGTAGGCCGTTAGAGCTGCTGCGCAAGCAGCAGTCCAGACAAATGACAGGAGTTTCGCTTATGCGGAAAACAGAACCCGGCTTACAGACCTGCCTTTTCTTTTTTTTATTTTAGATTTGAGAAACATAAACAAAGCATCAACAACCAATCAGAGAAACATTATGATCAAAAAGATCTTTCCTTTCCTGCTTGCGCTGGGCCTTCTTCTTCCCCTGGCAGGATTTTCTCAGAGAACCATAATTCAAGACGAGCCCGGGGCCACTTACCGCCTGGCGCTCGATCTGTTCGAAAAACAGCAATATGGCGCCGCCCGCGAGCTATTTGAGCAGGTCATAAGCCAAATCGACGACCCGCAACACGAGGTTCGTGTCAGCGCCCTTTACTACAAGGGCGTTTGTGCCGCCGAGCTGTTCAACCCCGATGCCGAAGCATTGCTGCTCACCTTTGTAGACCAGCATGCCACGCATCCGCAGCAAAACGCGGCGCGTTTTCAGCTGGGCAACGTAAAATACCGCGACCGCAAGTACCGCGATGCCGCCCGCTGGTTTGCCTCGGTGCAGGTCAGAGACCTCGCTCCTTCACAGCGCGAAGAGTATTATTTCAAGAGGGGTTACAGCTTGTTTATGACCGACAACCATGCCAGTGCCAGGCAAATGTTTTCGGAGATTCGCAACCCGAACTCCTTGTACTTTGCTCCGGCCACCTATTATTCGGGCCATATGGCCTACCTCGACGGCAACCTGGGCACGGCCCTTACCGCCTTCAGGCAACTCGAAAACGACCCCACTTTTGGTTCGGTGGTCCCCTACTACATTACGCACATCTATTACATGCAGGAAGAGTACGACCTGCTGATTGATTATGCACAGCCCCTGCTGGCCGATGCCACCGCCCGCCGCGGACCAGAGATTTCGAAGCTCATTGGCGATGCCTGGTTCAGAAAGGGCGACTACCAGCGGGCCCTGCCCTACCTGGAGACTTTCTTCAAAGATTCGCCTCAGCGCATAAGCCGTGACGATCAGTACCAGATGGGGTATGCCTATTACAGCGTGGGCCGTTACCGCGAGGCCATCAACCACTTCGACAAGGTGATCAGCGGCGATGACGCCCTGGCACAGAACGCCCATTTTCACCTGGCGGCATCCTACCTGCAGGTCGATCAGAAGCGCTTTGCGCGAAATGCCTTCCTGTCGGCCTATCAGAACAAGCACGACGAATCCATTGCCCAGGATGCGCTTTTTAACTATGCCAAGCTGTCGTATGAGCTGGCCCTCGACCCATATAACGAAGCCATCCTTTCTTTCCAGAAATATATTAATGAATACCCGCGCTCGGAACGCGTGGAAGAGGCCTACCGATACCTGGTGGATATTTACCTCACCACCAGCAACTACAAAGACGCCCTGGCCTCCATAGAAAAGATTCAGATCAATACGCCCAGGCTGCGTTCGGCCTATCAGCGCATTGCCTATTTTCGCGGTGTGGAGCTTTTCAACAACGGCGATTTTGCCGGTGCTGTGACGCATTTCGATAAGTCGGCCCGTTTCCCCGAGAGTAACAGCATTGCCGCGCAGGCCCTGTACTGGAAAGGCGAGGCGCAATACCGCCAGGAAAGATACGCCGAAGCTATCAGCACCATGGAACGCTTCCTGGTTTCGCCCGGCGCCTTCTCGCTCAACGTTTACAACAGGGCCAACTATACCATTGGGTATGCCAACTTCAAGCTGAAAAATTACAGCCGGGCCATAACCGCTTTGCGCAAATTTGTTGGTGAACGCGGCATAGACGCCCGCCTGGTGAACGATGCCACCCTGCGCATTGCCGACAGCTATTTTATCTCGAAAGAGTATCAGCTGGCCATGGAATATTACGACCGTGCCATCGGGCTCGATGTGCTCGACACCGATTATGCCATTTTCCAGAAAGGTTTGGTGCAAGGGGTTATGGGCCGCTTTGAAGGCAAGATCAGCACCCTGCAAAGCCTTATTCAGCGATATCCTTCCTCAAATTACATTGACGATGCCAAATACGAGATCGGCAACTCATGGCTGATCCTCGACAACAACGTGCAAGCCCTTACCTTTTTTGACCAGATAATACAACAGCATCCCAACAGCAGCTATGTAAAAAGCGCCATGCTGAAGTCGGGATTGATTTATTACAACACGAACCGCGACGAGCAGGCACTGGGCGTTTTCAAAACGGTGGTAAACCGCTACCCGGGCACGCCCGAGTCGCAGGAAGCCCTTGTGGCCATTCGCAATATTTATGTGGCCCTCGACCGCGTGGATGACTTCCTGCGGTTCTCAGAAGGGCTGGGCTTTGCCAATGTTACCACCGCACAGCAAGACTCGCTTACTTATATGGCCGCCGAGAACCGCTATATGCAAAACGACTGTGGCAATGCCAGCCGTGGCTTTACCACCTATCTTGAGCGTTTCCCGCAAGGTATCTTTGCCATTAACGCACATTTTTACAAAGCCGAATGCGACTTGCGCGCCAACGAACTACAGCAGGCCCTGGCAGGCTACCGTTTTGTGATAAGCCGCCCCAAGTCGCAGTTTACCGAAAATGCCCTGCTGCGTGCCTCTACCATAGAGTTCCGCCAGGAAAATTTCGCCGCTGCACTGGAGAATTACCGCAGGCTCGAAGAACTCGCCGACCTGCCCAGCAATAAGCTGGAGGCACAGATCGGACAGATGCGCTCGCTTTTCCGCCTGGAGCGCCACCAGGAAACCATGACCATGGCCGCCGCGGTGCTTGCCAACGACAAGACCCCGCGCGAGGTGCAGCAGGAAGCACACCTGCTTACCGGCAAATCGGCACTGACCCTCAACAGGCTGGCACAAGCCCGCACCTCCATGCGAGCCGCCATGAACATTGCCGAAAACGAAGCCGCCGCCGAAGCGATGTACAACCTGGCGCTCATTGAATATCGCCAGGGCAACTATGCGGAATCAGAAAAACTGATCTTTGAATATGTCAATAAAATGTCGGCTTACGATTACTGGCTGGCCAAAACCTTTATCCTGCTATCTGACAACTACCTGGCCGTCGACAATATTTTCCAGGCCAAGCACACCCTGCAGAGCATTATCGACAACTACGATGGCGCTGAGCTGCGTGCAATTGCCATCCAGAAGCTCGATGCCATACTGGAGCTGGAAAGGCTTCAGAACCAGCCGCAGGGTGCCGAACCCGTTGACATAGATCTGGGGAGGAATGCATTTTAACCAGGCAAATCATTCACAAAGGAAAAAATTTGAACTTATGAACATAAAGCTCATTTTCAGAATCATACCGGTATTTGGCCTCGCCCTGCTGCTGGCTCCTGCCTCTTTGCTGGGCCAGCGAACCATGGATATTGACGAGATCAGGGTGGTGGCTCCCTACGAGCCTACCGTGTCGGATGCTTTTAAGATTAACGACAATCCGCGGATCGACGACACCCTGGAGGTGAAGCCCAGCTTTGCCTATTCCATTTTGCCGAGAAAGCTCACCACCCGCTTTGAGCTGGAGCCCATTACTGCGGCGCGCATGCGCGGCGAGCCCCTTGCCAAACTTTACCAGGGGCATGTGAGGGGTGGCTTTGGCACCTATACCACCCCTTACGGGGAAGCTTTCTACAACACCCTGCGCTCGAACGATTATGCGCTGGGGCTGCACCTGAAGCACCTCTCCTCGGCAGGAACCATAAAGGACCACGGCTACAGCGGATACAGCGACAACCTGGCAAAGGTGTATGGCCGCAAATATTTTGGCGACAACACCCTCGACGGTGGCCTGAGCTACCAGCGCGACGTGATACACTACTACGGCTTCAAATTTGAAGACTATGAAAACGACCCCATAGTGAGGCCGGTGCTCGACGAGATGGACCGAAAAGACATTCGCCAGCGCATAAGCCAGATCAATACCAATGTGGGCTTTGGCAGCCACCATCCCGATTCTTCAAGGATTGGCTATTACACCGGGCTTGAATATAACTGGCTGACCGACCGCTACGATGCCTCCGAGCACAACATTCGCTTCAAGGGCAACATTGGCCGCGAGGTGGAGGATCCTTTCGGCTTTGCCGATCAGGTATATATTGGCCTGAATGCCAGTACCGACTTCTATCATAACAACACCCTGCGCGACACCAGCAATGTAGCTGTGGTGAGCCTGGTGCCGGGCATTTCGGCAAGGCTCAGCAGCGTTAAACTTTTTGCAGGCATCGACCTGAGCGTGCAATCCGATACCGCATCGTATTTCAGGATTTATCCGCAGCTGGGTTTTGAAGCCGGCTTGATTGAAAAATACCTTACCATACACGGAAAATTTTCGGGCGGGCTGCACCGCTATTCGCTGCGCGAGATGCTGCAGGAGAACCCCTTTATGAACAGCCAGGCGCCGCTTGGCTTCCGCAATACCAAGAATGAGATTACCGGGGGCCTGAAAGGCGCCTTCAGCGATAAAATTTCGTATAATATTTCCGTGGCCAGCGCCAAAATTGAAGACTATGCCCTTTTTGTTACCGACACGGCCACCCTGCTCAACAATCAGTTTACATTGGTTTACGACAACATCAGGCAGCTGCACCTTCGCGGTGAGTTGTTCTCGCAGTTTGGCAGCCGCCTCCATGCCAGGCTTGCCGCCGACTATTTCCAATACAGCCTCGAAGAGGAAGCCGAAGCCTGGCACCTGCCGGCGCTGCAGCTGGGCCTGAACCTGAAATACAACATGCAGGATAAGTTTGTGCTCAGCGCCGATGTGTTTGCCCGCGACAAAACCTTCGGCAGGACCTTCGACGAGCTGGGCAACCCGGTGGCTAAGGAGCTGCACGGCATGTATGTAGATGCCAATTTCGGAATAGAATACCGCTATACCCGCATTTTGTCGTTCTTTCTAAACTTCCGTAACGTTCAGAATAAGTCGCTTGAGCGCTGGACCAACTACCCCTCTCAGAAGTTTCATGTGCTGGGCGGACTAACCTGGTCGTTTTAGCTCTTTTAAAGGCTTTTTGCCATAAGGCACTTACAGTTATCAACATCCCGTATCTGCATCCTGAAACCTAAATAAAATCAACGGTTTCAGGATGCTTTTTTTGTTAATAATTTTTGTCTTTTTAGGCTTTTTTAAGCCCTGAAAATCCCCAAAAAAACGTACCTTTGCCAGTTACCAATTTGAAGGGATTTTTATGAGTGAAATACTGAAGGCTACTGACATTAAAGTGCCTGCCTATGACGCCACCAGCATCCAGGTTCTGGAAGGACTGGAGGCGGTAAGAAAACGCCCCGCCATGTACATTGGCGATGTGAGCAGCAAAGGGCTCCACCACCTGGTTTACGAGGTCATCGACAACTCTATTGACGAGGCCATGGCCGGCCACTGCGACCACATTGAGGTCTTTATTAACGAAGACGATTCCATTACCGTTATCGACAATGGCCGTGGGATCCCCATCGACATGCATGAAAAGGAAAAACGCAGCGCACTGGAAGTTGTAATGACCGTGTTGCATGCCGGCGGAAAGTTCGACAAGGACAGCTACAAGGTTTCCGGCGGTTTGCACGGGGTTGGGGTTTCGTGCGTCAACGCCCTCTCTACCCATATGGTAGTGAAGGTTTACCGCGATGGAAAGATCTATACCCAGGAATACCGCTGCGGAAAGCCCCAGTTTGATGTGAAGGAGATTGGTGAAACCGACCGCCGCGGGACAGAAGTTACTTTTTTGCCCGATGACAGCATTTTCCAGGTAACCCATTACAGCTACGATATCCTTTCTGTTCGTCTGCGCGAACTGTCATTCCTTAACAAAGGCGTGAGGCTCAGCATTACCGACAAGCGAAACAAAGACGATAACGGCGATTTCGTGCACGAATCCTTTCTGTCGAAAGACGGGCTGAAGGAGTTTGTGCAATACATGGACGGCAACCGCGAAAAGCTCATCGACGAGCCCATTTATATGGAATCCGAAAAAAGCGGTATTCCGGTGGAAGTTGCCATGCAGTACAACTCGTCGTTTACTGAAAACGTACAAAGCTACGTAAACAATATCAGCACCATTGAAGGCGGCACCCACCTGGCGGGTTTTCGCAGGGCGC
Source organism: Bacteroidales bacterium (assembly GCA_041687035.1). Classification (GTDB taxonomy): domain Bacteria; phylum Bacteroidota; class Bacteroidia; order Bacteroidales; family UBA7960; genus UBA7960. The sequence continues at coordinate 4,598 of JAWLCS010000012.1, read as the reverse complement.
TTACGCGCACCCTGAAGACCTATGCCGAAAAATCGGGCATGCTTTCCAAGCTTAAGTTCGAGATCAATGGCGACGACTTCCGCGAAGGCCTCACCGCCGTTATTTCAGTAAAGGTGGCCGAGCCCCAGTTTGAAGGGCAAACCAAAACCAAGCTGGGTAACTCAGAGGTTGCCGGCGCAGTAGACCAGGCCGTAAACGCGATGCTCACCTATTACCTGGAAGAGCATCCCAAAGAAGCCAAAACCATTGTTAACAAGGTTATTCTGGCTGCCACGGCGCGCCATGCCGCGCGCAAAGCCCGCGAGTTGGTGCAGCGCAAGAGCGTACTTACCAACACCGGCTTGCCGGGCAAGCTGGCCGACTGCTCTGAAAAAGCACCCGAACGCTGCGAGATATTCCTGGTGGAGGGCGACTCGGCGGGCGGCACCGCCAAGCAGGGCCGCGATCGCAAGTTCCAGGCCATTTTGCCCCTGAGGGGAAAAATCCTCAACGTGGAAAAGGCCATGCCCCATCGCATTTTCGACAACGAAGAGATCAAGACCATTTTTACCGCACTGGGCCTTTCGATAGGCACCGACGAAGACAGCAAAGCGCTGAACATGGACCGCCTGCGCTACCACAAAGTGGTGATTATGACCGATGCCGACGTGGATGGAAGCCACATTGCCACCCTGATCCTTACGTTCTTCTTCCGCTATATGCGCGAACTGATCGAAATGGGATATGTTTATATTGCCACCCCGCCGCTTTACCTTATCCGCAAGGGCAAGGACGAACGCTATGCCTGGAACGAGGATGAGCGCAAGGCCATTGTGGCAGAGTACAGCAAGGACGGCAAGGAAACCGGCATTCACCTGCAGCGCTACAAAGGTCTTGGTGAGATGAATGCCGAACAGCTCTGGATCACCACCATGAACCCCGAACAGCGTATGCTTCGACAGGTCGACATTGAAAACGGTGCCGAAGCCAGCCGTACCTTTTCTATGCTCATGGGCGACGAGGTACCTCCTCGCCGTGAGTTTATTGAACGCAACGCAAAATATGCAAATATCGACGCCTAACCCGCGCCCGGCAAAAATTGTAACCGCCCTGACAAATATGCCGGGGCGGTTTTTTCAATTATGGCAAGCGGGGTTTAGCAAGGCCAAATCAAAAAAATAATTCCATTTTTGTAAGACTTTTTATAAAGCCCATTTCTGAAAAAATTACTTTCTTTGGCATTGCCACAGAAAACGCAAAATATACCATCATGCGCCACATCACCGTTCTTTTTCTTTTTTTAATTCTGCCTGGCCTTGCCAGCACCCTCGGGGCACAAGCGCCCACCGACACCCTGCCCGAAGTGCAGGTTCCGCTGCGCCCGCTCGAAGCCTCCGAATATATCCTCAGGCTGGTTGAAAAAGACGAACTCTGGAGAAACGAAAAAGACTCGCTGAGGATTTCGCTGAGGCGACTGGTTGATCATTACAACGAGCCCTTCGACAGCGTGGAGGTATGGTTTGGGAAATATCCCTTTCCGCCGGTTGAAATAGCGCCGGGAAGCATAGTAAAACAAGATACCCTTCCGCTGAGGTGGCTCAATGCCACCCTGTTTTTCGTGGACACCATAGCCCTGGAAAAGGAGCCATACATTTACCGCGAAACGGTGGTAATGAAAGCCGTTGACTCGCTCAGCCTGCCCAACCTGCGGATGGTACCCGAGCTGAAGGAGATGATGGATTCGCTTGTAAATTTAATACAGGGAACAGATACCATCAGGGAAGTATCTATAGACAAAGCTTACCTGGAGCAGAAAAAGGTAAGGCTGCATGCGCTCGACAGCGGACGCATCACTCCGCCCCTGCTGCCACGCGGCAGCCGCAAAACCTACCGCTTTATGCCCGACTCACTGAGCATAGTGGTAACGGAAGCGACCCGTGTGCTGTTTGGCAGCCAAGACTCGCCCTTTTATATCGTGCCGGGCCCGAACATGCCCGACTCGCTGCAACAGGCCGTAAAAACGCTGCTCGACCACACCTACCAGCGCGACTCTACCCTGATATACATTAACGACAACAATGGATTCAGGACGCCCTTCTGGCTCAGCACCGGAAAAGACGATCTGTACCGCTTCTGGGCCCGCAATGCCAACCGCGATTCGGTGACGGTATGGCTGGGCAACCCCTCGCGCAACAATCTTACCCTTGCCCTGGAAGATGAAGTAATTATTGAACACCTCGAAAAAAGAGCGGTCGACGAGGTGGCCATTGCCCGCAGCCGCCCCCAGATAAGCCTTGCCACCGTAAAGCCGCTGCAGGAAGTGCCCATATACTGGGATTACGGCCTTACCAACGCCCTGTCGCTCAACCAGAACTTCCTGTCGAACTGGTCGCGCGGGGGCGAGAGCTCCCTTTCGGGGATGATGGACATTAGCGGCAGGGCCCGCTACACCCATAAGGCAAACAACGTGCAGTGGACCAATTCGGCCCGTATCCGGTTCGGTAGCATCGGCACCATTGAGCCCGGCTTCAAAATCAACAACATACGCACCAGCACCGACATTATTGAAGTCAACTCTCAGTTCAATAAAAAGCTTAAAAACAAATTCGACTTCAGCTCGGTTTTCTATTTCAAGACCCAGCTCGCAAAGGGTTTCCGTGCACCCAATTTCGACGATCCGATATCGAAGTTTCTCAACCCCGGTGCGCTGACCATTGGTGTGGGGGTTGAATACAAACCCAACGACAAGACCCAGATCAACTTCTCGCCCCTGTCGTACCGAAACACCTTTGTGCTCGACACAGTAAACATAAACCAAACCCTGCACGGGGTAGAAAAGGACAAGCGGGCCAGGCAGGAAATGGGGGGCCAACTGCTCATAAAAAACAGCATGAAGATCAGGGACGACATGACCATAAACAACTCCATTCGTCTGTTTTCGAGCTATCTGAACAAGCCCCAGAACGTGGATGTGGACTGGGAGATGAGCCTGGAGAAACAGATCAGCTACCTGTTTTCCATCAGGCTCAACGTGCACCTTATTTACGACGATGATGTGCGCTTTCCGGTGCTCGACGATGCCGGCGAGCCGGTGCTGCTACCCGATGGCAGCGAGCGTAAGGTGGCTAAGGCCCAGCTGAACCAGTTTCTGGGCCTGACCTTCTCGTTCAGGTTGTAAGCGAAAAAAATACTATCGGATTTTCTGTTCCAGGCTGAGGACTTTGTCGTAGATGCGCAGCATGCGATACAGTTCGTGAAGCCTTTTGAGCACCTCCTGGTCTTCGGGCTCCTTGTCGTACACCTTATCGAGCCAGTATACGGCTTGCTCAAATGCGGCTGACGACTTCTGGCGCTCGCGCAGCACCAGGCTAATGTTGGTCATGGTGCGCGTACTCTCCTCAATGTCCACCCCAATATTGTAATAGCAGGTGGCCAGGTTCAGGTAGGTCATATGCTCGTCGGGTGCCAGCTCAATGGCATCCTTATAGGCGGCAATGGCGTTTTCGAAATCTTCGGTGCGCTGAAAAATCAGGCCCTTGGTGTTGTGATACACATAGTTGGCCGAATCGCGCTGAATGGCCTGGTCGAGCACCAGCACGGCCGACGCAAACTCTTCGCGCAGCAGGTGAATGTCGGCCAGCAGCAACACCAGGGTTTCATTGTCTTCATACTTTTCAATACCTTCTCTGAGCACATTTTTCCCCGAAAGGGTATCGCCTTTGGCCAGGCTTGCATTGAAAAGCAGGTGGGCTACATTGGGCGAATAGCCATAGCCGTGCAGCCTTGCCAGGTACTCTGCGGCCTTTTCCCACTTGCGGGCCTCGTAGGCCGCCAAGGCAGCATTATATACCAGGTTGGTATCGGTTTTCAGGTCAAACTGAGGTCTTTGAATAATGCCGAGGGCATGCTCAAAAGCCCGGAGCGCCTCCTGGTATTCTTTGTTGCTGAAATGCTTTTCGCCGGCTTTCTGGAAATCGTTGGCCAGCAGCACATACCGGGGCAGCAGTTGTTTGTCGAGGCGACCATTCTTGTCGAGCGAGTCGGCCCTTTGGTACGACTCGAAAGCCACATACAGCTGATCGGGATAAAGCTCGGAAAGTTTCTTATCGTTTTTGCTCATGCCTTCGCGGTAGGCCTTTTGGCTGAGCAGGCCACGGGCATACCAGGTGCGGGGCCAGCCGGCAGCCTCTTCGCTGCTGATCAGCTCTTCAACAGCCCCTTTGGCTTCGTTGTAACGGGCCGTTTCAATCAGGTGAAAAACCGGCACAAGCTGGGCTTTTTGCAGGGGAGTAAAAATGGCGCAACCCGAGAGGAGAAAGGCTAAGGTTAAGGCAAAGAAAAATAGTCTTTTCATCATTACGATCAATTAGTGTTCAGGGCCTGTTGCAACATTAAGGGCCGGCTATTCAACATGCAAATATAATGAGAAGCGGGGAAATGTACGCGACCAGCCGGTGTGAATATCCGTGCGGGGCTTCCCCCTTTTGGAGGGGTGGCAGGGGTTAAGGTTTAAAGTTTGGGGTTTGGGGTTTGGGGTTTATTCGCTACGCTCATGAGCTCGCTTCGCTCGGTTGGGGTTTGGGGTAAAGTAAGACTTAGCTGCTAATATTACAGGGGCT
>JAWLCS010000011.1:41928-84238 GCA_041687035.1 Bacteroidales bacterium | reverse complement strand
TTTTACAAGCTGAAAATAAACGACTTAACCATATTTAATTTTTCAAAAATGAAAATGACCAGAATTTTTAGGGCTATATTATTGGTTCCTTTTGCAGGAATAATTCTTGCCGGATGTTCCGGCAGCCAAAGCGAAGCCGCTGACGGGCAGGAAGCTGACGAGCGCGTGGAAGTGGTAAGGGTGCAGGAGCTTTCCTTCGAACAGATTTCGCGTACGGCCACCTATACCGCCCACCTTCAGGCTTTCAGGGAAGTGCACCTTGCTTCGGCCTCGCCCGGACGTATTGAACGCATACTGGTGGAAGCCGGCGACCGTTTTGCTGAAGGCCGCTTGCTGGTAGAAATGGACCAGACCCAGCTCAGACAGGCCGAGATTCAGCTTAGCAGCCTCGAAGTGGACTTTCGCAGGCTCGACACTTTGCGCAAGGCAGGGAGTATTCCTCAGCAGCAATACGACCAGGTAAAAACCCAATACGACCTGGCCAGGTCGAACGTACAGTTTCTGCGCGAGAACACCAGGCTGCTGGCTCCCTTTTCGGGTGTGGTGTCGGGCAAATATTTTGAAAACGGTGAAATGTTTTCGGGAGCGCCAAACACCCAGGCTGGCAAAGCGGCCATCCTTTCACTGGTGCAAACCAGCAGGCTGAAGGCCATGGTAAATTTGGCAGAAGGCTTTTATCCCTTTATAAAAGCCGGCTCGCAGGTTAAGATTACCACCGATGTTTTTCCGGGCCAGGAATTTACCGGAACGGTTTCAATGGTCTATCCTACCATTGATGCGGCCACTCGTTCGTTCAAAATCGAAATAACCGTTCCAAACGCACAGGAAAAGCTCCGACCCGGAATGTTTGCCCGGGCAACACTTGAACTAGGGCAGGCAGAGGTATTTCTGGTGCCAGCGCTTTCCATATTGAAGCTTCAGGGCTCAAACGAACGCTTTGTTTTTCTTGAAGAAAACGGAAGAGCCAAACGAGTGTCTGTGGAAATGGGCGATCGTTACGATGATAAAGTGGAGCTGGTATCCGACCAAATTAAACCCGGCGACCGGATTATTATTGCAGGACAGGCCAGGTTGGTCGACGGTGTCCGCGTTACATTGCAGCAATAAGCACGGGCTTTGCAAATTGATATTCAGACTTAATTCTTTCTTAAAATGAGTATATATAAAAACGCCGTCAACAAGCCAATTACGACAATGATGGTCTTCGTCGGCCTGATCGTAATGGGTATTTATTCGTTGATATACATGCCCGTGGATTTGTTTCCTGAAATGGACCCTCCCTTTATTTCGGTCATTACCAGTTACCCGGGTGCCAACGCCAGCGACATTGAGGTAAATATTACGCGCCCCATGGAAGATGCCTTTAACCGCATCGACAACCTGAAGGAGATTATTTCTACCAGCAGTGACAACATGTCAATTATTTTTCTTGAGTTTGAATGGGAAACCGACCTTAATGAGGCTTCCGCCGAAATTCGTGATGCCCTTGATATTCTGTATGATTACCTTCCCGATGGCGTAAGCAGGCCCACTATTTTCAAGTTTGACTTGAGTATGATGCCCATTGCCATGTTTGCCGTTACGGCCAGCGACAGCTACCAGGGCCTGGAAAAAATTCTTGATGAGGTCATCATAAATCCAATCAACCGGATTGATGGCATTGGATCGGTAATGATGATAGGCGCCCCACAGCGCAGGGTCTATGTGGAGGCAGACCCGGTTAAACTCGAGGCATACAATCTGTCCATTGAGCAGATCGGAAATGTGATTCAGGCCGAGAACCTGAATGTGCCTTCCGGCCGCATAAAGATGGGCCAAATGGACTATCAGCTCAGGGTTGAAGGCGAAGTGCGCGAAAGCAGGGAGCTTATGGATTTGGTGGTAGGCCACTTTCAGGGCGGCTCAGTTTTTCTGAAAGATGTGGCAACCGTTCGCGATACCCTCCGCGATGTGACGCTGGACTCAAGAATTATGGGCAGCCAGGGAGTGCGCCTTATGGTAATGAAACAGTCGGGGGCCAATACCGTGCGGGTGGCCAACGAAGTGAGGGATGCCATCAATGAGTTGAGAAATCAATTGCCTCCCGATGTGGAAATAATGGAGGTAATGGACTCTTCTGTTTTTATCAGGGATTCGGTAAGCAACCTGACACAAACTATGCTTTGGGCGTTGTTTTTCGTTATTCTGGTAGTGCTCTTCTTCCTTGGTAAATGGCGGGCCACATTTATTGTAGTGCTTACGATCCCCATTTCGCTCATCGTTTCTTTTATCTATCTATTCATAACAGGTGGTTCCGTCAATATAATATCCCTTGCTTCGCTTTCCATTGCTTTGGGTATGGTGGTTGACGATGCTATTGTGGTGTTGGAGAACATTACCAGGCACGTTGAACGTGGCACCAGCCCGCGCGAAGCGGCCATTTATGCTACCAACGAGGTATGGCTCTCGGTGATCATCACCACTTTGGTAATTGTGGCGGTGTTTTTCCCACTGACCCTGGTGGGCGGCATGACCGGTGTACTGTTTAAGCAGTTGGGCTGGATTGTAACTATCACGGTGGTTACCTCCACCGCCGCTGCCATTACACTTACACCCATGCTTTCTTCCAAACTGCTGGGTCTTAAAGCCAAACGTCTGATTTCTGTTGGAACGATCCACGACCGGATTATTAATCCCTTTATTAACTGGTTAGAAGAATTTTATGAAAAAACCTTGCGGGTAGCATTGGTCAACAAGGTGCTTGTGGTGGTTGTGGCAGTGGTCGTTTTTGCAGGCTCCATGTTTTTGCTGCGTTTTGTGAGCACCGAGTTTATACCTGAGTCCGACGAAGGCCAGCTATCTGTTGAGGTGGAACTTACAACTGGTCTGAGGGTTGAGGAAACCATGAAGATTGCCATAAAATTAGAAGATATCATTCGCGAACGTTATCCCGAGGTCGACCGTTTTGCGCTTACCGCCGGTTCTGACGATCAGGGTGGTATGGCTGGACTTTTTGGACAGTCGGGCTCCAACATGATTAGCCTGGTGATGCGCCTGAAACCAACAGACGAACGTGAACGCACGGTTTGGGTTATTGCTGATGATCTGCGTCGGCAATTGGAGCAGGTTCCTGAAATTGTAGAATATACGGTTTCAACCGGAGGTGGCGGTGGCTTTGGCGGTTCAACCGTTGATGTGGAGATCTTCGGATACGACTTTGAGTCGACCAGTCGTTTGGCCCGCGAACTCCGTGAGAAAATTGACGCCATTCCGGGTGCGGAGGATGTAAAGATTAGCCGCAAAGACGACCGGCCGGAGTTGCAGGTGGTGCTCGACAGGAAAAAATTGGCCGAAAACGGCTTGAACACCGCCTTGGTTTCTGCCGCCCTGCGCAACAGGGTGGCTGGCATGACCGCTTCCATTTTCAGGGAAGAAGGCGAAGAATATGAAATCATTGTGAGGTATGGCGAAGAATTCCGAAATACCATTTCTGACCTTGAAGCCTTTACCATTACCAACCCCATGGGCAACCGGGTAAAACTGGGTGAGCTGGGCGAAGTGAAAGAATACTGGAACCCCCCAAATATTCAGCGAAAAGGCCGTGAAAGGGTGGTTACGGTTTCATCTGTTCCATCGGGTATTTCTCTTGGCGACCTGGCTCAGCAAATAAACGCTATCGTTGATGAAACAGAAGTGCCGGCTGGTGTCATGGTAAAAGTGGGAGGTGCTTTTGAGGATATGATGGATTCGTTTATGGATCTGGGCTTGTTATTGCTTATCAGCCTTATCCTGGTGTTCCTGGTTATGGCTTCGCAGTTCGAGTCGTTCATCACTCCATTTGTCATTATGTTTTCCATACCCTTCTCATTTACTGGGGTAATCCTGGCCTTGCTCATAACCAATACTACCTTAAGTGTGATTGCCGGCCTGGGAGCTGTGCTGCTCATAGGTATTGTGGTTAAAAACGGTATCGTGCTGATTGACTACATTAACCTGATGCGCGACCGTGGGCACTCACTCAACGAAGCAATTGCCCTTTCTGGAAGGCTTCGTCTGCGTCCGGTACTTATGACTGCTTTAACTACCATTCTGGCCATGCTGCCAATGGCGCTGAGCAGGGGCGAAGGCTCAGAGATATGGAGCCCAATGGGCATTTCTCTGATCGGAGGCTTGATTTTCTCTACCTTTGTAACCATGGTGCTGGTGCCGGTAGTTTATGGCATGGTGTCGCGCCGGGGCGAACGGGATAAAATGAGCAAGGTCAGGGAGAAGTTTACATTTTTAAATGAGAAAAACTGTTAGGAAATATGAAAGCAGTAATGATAATTTTTAACCAGGCCAATAGCGAAAGGGTTGAGTTTATTTTCGATCGGCTTGAAATCAGGGGTTTTACCTGGTGGAATGATGTGCAGGGCCGGGGAACTGAATCAGGCGACCCACGCAGGGGCACCCATACCTGGCCCGAGCTGAACTCGGCAGCTTTCGTAGTATTGCCCGAAGAAAAGGTAGACTCCCTTCTGGACTGTCTCAAGAAACTGGATGAAGTAAACAAAGAGGTAGGTGTGAGAGCCTTTGTTATGAACGTTGAAAAAACATATTAAAAGATGAGTATTTCAAAACTTGCAGAGATCCATCCGGATGCTATTTTAGGAAAGGATGTGAGCATTGAGGCCTTTGTCAGGGTCGACAAGGATGTGATAATAGGAGAGGGCACCTGGATTGGTACCGGAGCAAGCATTTATCCCGGGGCACGCATTGGGAGAAACTGCAAAATCTTTCCCGGAGCAGTAATAGCCGGAACGCCACAGGATCTGAAATTCAGGGGCGAATATTCCACGGTCGAAATAGGCGATTTTACCTCGGTGAGGGAATATGTCACCATAAGCCGTGGCACTGCCAGCAAGGGCGTTACGCGAGTGGGGAGCCATTCTTTGCTTATGGCCTATGCGCATGTGGGCCACGACTCGGAAGTGGGCAATCATTGCGTAATAGCCAATGGTGTGCAGATTGCCGGCGAAGTGGTAATCGACGACTGGGTGGTAATCGGCGGCCTGAGCGCAGTGCACCAGTTTTGCCGTGTGGGAGAACATGCTATGGTTTCGGGCATGACCGGCATTTTGTCCGATGTAGCCCCTTACACCAAGGTGTTTGGCGTACCTGCCCATTATGTGGGAATTAATGCCATCGGCCTCAAACGCCGTGGTTTTTCCAACGAGCAGATTCACCGCATTCAGGATGTGTACCGGATCGTCTACCAAGGAGGTTTGAACGTTTCCCAGGCTTTGGAATATCTTGAACTAAACCTGCCTGCTTCTGACGAAAAGGAGTTTATCAGCAGCTTTATTCGAAATTCAGAGCGAGGCATAATAAAAACTGTTGGTGCAAATGAAGCCGTTCCTGAGGTGAATTCCAAATTTAGGAAGTTTACAAAATAGCTCGAATTCAGTAAAGCCCAGTTGCTAGAACGGCCAGAAAATGGGCAGCAGCAGAAAAACCAGTGCCATGACTATCAGCGAAAGCGGTAGTCCAAGCTTAATGTAATCGGTAAATTTATAACCGCCGGGACCCATAACCAGCAGGTTGGCCGGGTGTGATATGGGGCTGAGAAAGCTTGCTGCAGCAGCAATGGAAATGGCCATCATAAGGCTGTGTGGCGAAATGCTGAAACTTTCGGCCGCCTGTAATACCACTGGCGACATGATGACCACCAAGGCGGCAGGGGGTATGGCAAGGGTTGCTATAATGGTGAGCACATAAAGCCCTGCCATTACGCCCCAGGGCCCGAAATGCCCTACTGTTTCCACCACTCCTTCAGCCAAAAGGGCCGCTGCGCCGGTCTGTTGCATGGCCGCTCCCAGTGGAAGCAATCCAGCGATCAAAAAAACCGATCGCCATTCGATGGCCCGGTATGCTTCTTCCATTTTCAGGCAGCCGGTTAAAACCATTAGGGCTATGCCGATTACAGCCATTATGGCCAGCGGTATCAGCCCCAAAAGTACCGGTACCAGAATGCCCAGCATGACCAAAGTGGCCGTAAACGCTTTGTGCGTCCTTAAAGGTTGCGACATGGTGTCGGTAAGCAGGATGAAATCAGGCTCACTTCCTATCAGTTCCAGTTTTTCACGTTTTCCATAAAGGAGCAGCGCTTCGCCAAATCGCATTGGCAAGTTGTGCAGGTTAGTCCGGTAAGCGCGCCCTTCACGCCAGATTGCCAACACCGTAAGTCCATATTTTTTTCTGAAGTTTATTTCTCTCAGTGTTTTTCCTGCAAGCAGCGAACGGGGAGCCAACACAACTTCGGCCATCTGTACATCCGACGTTTCAAGGCTTTGTGCAGCGGGGGTGTGCTCATCAGAAATTTCAATATCGATGAGTCCGTGAAGCAAAGGCAGATCTTTAATGTTTCCCTGGACCAACAGCCGGTCAGCTGGTTTGAACTTTTCGCCGGGCTTGGGCATTAGGAGCTGCTGGCCTTCCCTGATAATACCCAGCACCGTCAGACCAAATGCCTCACCAAGCTGGGTTTCGGCAATGGCTTTGTCGAAGAGCTCCGCATCTTCGGTGATTTCCATTATGAAAAGTGCATCGTGCAAATGGTATTTACCAGTTATTTCACTGGTTTTGAGTTCATGCAGGGCTTCGATTTGGCCGGCTTTTTCAAGCGCTTCCATTTCTTCAACAGGACCGTGCAACAATAATAAATCGCCTGGCCGGATTTCTTCTTTTTTCAGTTTATTTCCAATGACTACCGTATCTCTCTTCAGGGCAATTATGTTAACCATTGCTTTTTTCTGAATGCTTTGGCTTGAGGCACACTGCCCCACCAGGGGGGAGTTTTCCGTTACCTTTGCTTCGAAAAAGTCGAGATCGGAAAGATTAATGGTTGCCGGATTGATGCCCGTTTGCTCAGGCAGCATGATCTTCCAATCTTTAAGTGCTTTAATGGCATCGAGCCTTCCCTGCACAAAAAGCTTGTCGTTTGCCCGGAGTAAGGTATCTGGCCCGGGGTCCAAAATAGTGCCTCCACCATTTCTTTTTACCGAAAGCACATTAATTCCGAGGGCTGCCCGCAGCCGGCTTTCGGCAAGTGTTTTTCCGGCCAGTTCAGAGTGGTCGCTTATTTTCATCATAAAAGACCGGCCTTCCAGTTCATAAGAGGTCGAAAGGGCTTTTTTCCCGGTAACGGACCCATTTTGCGCCACATCTTTTTTTGGCAGCAAATGCCGGCCAATAAATGCCACAAACAGGATGCCACCAAGCATTACGCCCATACCCACGGGGGTGAAGTCGAACAGTTGGAAAGGCTCAAGTCCTGCATCCTGCAGCGCAAAGCTTACGAGCAGGTTGGGCGGGGTTCCTATGAGTGTGGTAAGGCCCCCAAGCAGGCTGCCATAGGCCAGCGGCATAAGCAGGCGTGAAGGCGGACGCTTTGTAGAGCGTGCAATGTCCATTACCACCGGAAGCATAAGTACGGCCACTCCAATGTTGTTCATTACGGCCGAGAGCAAACCGGAAGTGAGCATAATGACGATGATCATCCTGGGCTCATTGTTTCCGGCCATTTTTAGCACTTGCCTGCCAATGATTCGCGCCACCCCTGTTTGGGAAAGGGCTGCGCTTAGAATGAACATGGACCAAACCGTAACCACGGCCGGATTGCTGAATCCCGAGAGCGCTTCGGCCGGAGTAACCAGGCCGGTTAATGCCAGGCTGCCCAAAACAAGCAGCGCCACAATGTCCATGCGAACCCAGCCACTGAAGAAAAAGACTAGGGCTGTGATAATGATTAAAAGAACCAGGATAATGTCAAGAGTCATAATCAACTTATTTCTCGTGGCAGATAAAGTTACTTCATATTCGGCAAATTTGTTAAATTAGTGGTTGAAAAGCCTGATTGATAGATGCAATTTCATCTTTAAACACCGATTTTTTTGCACAGGCCACATCTTAAACACTAAATATAATCAGAGGAAACGTATGAAAGCAATAGTGATAAATCAGTTTGGAGGTCCGGAGCAGCTTGCCATGCAAGAAGTTGCCATGCCGTCGCCAGGATCAGGTCAGGTATTAATTCGTGTCCATGCTGCCGGTTTAAATCCGGTCGATTACAAAATTCGCAATGGATCGATGAAACTTATTGCCGGAAGTAAACTGCCGCGCATTTTGGGTCAGGATGTTGCCGGTGTGGTTGAACAGGCAGGGAAGAACTCAAAATTCAGGCCGGGTGATAAGGTGTATTGTATGCTTGGCTATCAGGGTGGGGGATATGCAGAGTTTTTGGCAGTGAATGAAAGCCAACTGGCTACTGTTCCCGAAAACATAAGTATGGCCGAAGCTGCAGCAACCCCTTTGGGAGCTATTACCTCTTATCAGTCCTTCCGGATTGCGGGCGGTATCAAAGCCGGAACAAAAGTGCTGATAAATGGCGCTTCGGGCGGCGTTGGAGCGTTTGCCGTGCAGATTGCAAAAGCCCTGGGCGCGCAGGTCACTGCCGTGTGCAGTGCAAGGAATACGGAGTTTGTAAGAAGCCTTGGCGCCGATCGGGTGATCGACTACAACAAAGAAGACTTCACAAATCTTGAACCTGAATTTGAAATTGTTTTTGATGCCGTGGCAAAAAGCTCTTTTAAAAAGAGCAAAAAAATATTGGTTAAAGACGGTGCATTTATTTCCACGCTGCCACTGCATGGATTGTTTTTTTATCAGTTTACCAACTTTCTGCGCAGCAAAAAAGCTTATTTCAGTGCCATAAAGCCCAGGGGAGAAGACCTTATGGTGATCTCCGATCTCATTGCAAAAGGGCTGGTAAAGGTGCATGTTGAAAAAATTTTTCCACTGCAGGAAGCGGCCAAAGCCCATGAGCTTATTGAAACAGAAAGGGTAAGGGGAAAACTTGTGCTGGAGGTTATCTCCTGAGAAGGCCTGGTGGTCAGGGCGTTTTGCCCTGTGGTTGCCACAAAGGAGGTTCCTGAATCCTGGTTTTGTGATGATTTGAAACAATATAGTCGTACCTTTATATGGGTATTGTCAATAGTGAAATTGCATTTTCAGGCAATGCTAAAGCAATACCCGGCGTAAGTTATGGAAACAGTGATCAAATTTGCACAAAACAAGGATCTTGATTTTAAAAAGACCCTGCATAGCCGGGTCAATGCGTATTTTGCACGCACAGGGCTTTCGAAAAATCATAACCCCGCCATGCTTGTTAAAACGTTGGTAATGCTGGCGCTTTACATCGTTCCATTTGTTTTAATCCTCACTTTGAGTATCCCATTTTGGCTGGTATTGATCCTTTTTCTGATCATGGGTGTGGGCATTGCAGGTATTGGAATGTCGGTGATGCACGATGGCAATCATTTCGGCTATTCTAAAAATCACCGGGTTAATCGCATTGTTGGATTAACCATGAACCTGTTGGGCGCTGATGCCTATAACTGGAAAATAAAACACAATAAATTGCATCATGTTTTTACCAACATCTATGGCAAGGATGAGGACATTAACAGCAGGGTTATTCTAAGGTTTGCTTTCGGGTCTCCCCTAAAAAAATACCATAAGTACCAGTATCTGTATGCGTGGTTTTTCTATGCCTTAATGAGCCTGTCAATGATGTTTGGCGATATCTCCAAACGGATCAACAACCGCAAAAGGGGATTAACAAATATTTCGTTGTCTGCATTCCGACGCTCCATGTTCTGGCTGATAGTTTCCAAAGTCATATATTTTGGGGTGATTATAGGCTTGCCAATTTTACTTACTGATCTTTTGTGGTGGCAGGTCTTGCTTGGATTTTTGCTAATGCACCTGGTGGCCGGTACCATTATGAGTGTGGTTTTTCAAATGGCCCACGTGGTGGAAGGCCCGGCTCAAGCGATTCCTGATAAAGAAGGCAGGATAAACGACTCTTTGATAGTGCACCAGTTGAAATCAACGGCTGATTTTTCAAAGGGCAATAAAATTCTTTCATGGTATGTTGGAGGGCTTAATTACCAGGTAGAACATCACCTTTACCCCAAGATCTGCCATGTGCATTATCCGGCCATTTCCAAAATTGTGGAAGCTACCACCCGGGAGTTTAACATACCGTATTATGTGTATGATTCCTTCTGGGATGCCCTGAGGGCACACATTACGACCCTAAAAAGGCTTGGGCGGGAGGTCAACACAGTTCCTGCTTAGGCGTAAAAAAAAGGAGGGGAAATAATTCCCCACCTTTTTTTCGAAATAATTAATTGATTTGCCCGCAGATTTTATTGGATTATTGAAACCCGTTTGGCAAAGATTCCTGTCTTGGTTTCAACTTGGATAATGTATAGCCCCTCCTTAAGTTGGCTAATGTCAATAACCACGTTTTTCTCACGCAGAATTTCCTTTTCGAAGGCAAGTTGCCCCACCAAATTGTAAAGTGTAACCCGTTTTATGAATTCTGATTCAATGTTTAGCTCGTTTTTAGCCGGGTTGGGATAAATCAGTAGTTGCTGCTGGCTTGAAACCGGGCCAATGTTCACAGTGGTGATATCAATGCAATCGGAAGTGGCAGTGCAGCCCTGCCAGCTCACCTCAACGGCATATGAGCCATTTTGGGTAGCAGTAAAACTCTGACCGGTTTCTCCGGCAATGGGCGTATTATTGTTGTTGCAATCTACCCACTGATAAGATGCGCCGGCCTGGTTTGCCATAATGGTTAGGCTATTCACGCTCACAGAGTTGTCCACCGTTATTACTGAAAGCGACAATACTACCGTGG
This sequence comes from Bacteroidales bacterium, assembly GCA_041687035.1. GTDB lineage: Bacteria > Bacteroidota > Bacteroidia > Bacteroidales > UBA7960 > UBA7960. The sequence goes on along the minus strand of JAWLCS010000011.1, from coordinate 73,512 downwards.
AGTCGCAACCATGTATTGAGGCAAAGACTTCCGTGTATTCACCGGGCATGGTAAGTTCTTGTGTGCCAAAGTCATAGGTGTCGCCGTTGCAGATGGTTACCGCATCGGTGTTGTTAAACACCGGGAAAACCGTAACCATAACACTTTCTGCAGCTTCCGCTGCACAACCAAATTCATTGGTGACTACTACCGAGTATTCTGCGGTTGTACCGGCATTTATTCCGGGAGTGGTTCCGCCCCCGGTCCATTGATAGGTTGTGTAAACGTCAGGAACTGACAAATAGACAGTTTGACCATCGCAGACCTCAGTAGGGCCTTCCGCTGTTATGACAGGCGGATCGGGCAGGGGATGGATGACGATTTCGTGGATGACAGAGGCACTACAGCCGCTGGGATTGAAGATTTCGAGTTTTACATCATAGGTTCCGGCCTCGGTAAAGATATGGGTTATGTTCCCGACGGTGGTATAGTTAACGCTGCCGTCATTTCCGATATCCCACTCGTAAGTGGCGCCTGCTTCCACACTTTCGGAAAGGTCGGTAAAGATTACCTCTGTATTTACACAAGCGTTCTGGAAGCTGAATTCGGGTTGCGGGTATACACAGCTACCAATGGTAAATCCCCGGGCTTCCGCAATTCCCCAGATACCTTCTGCATTCTGGAAACGGAAAAAGAGCAAATGGCTACCAACCGGAAGACTGCCTAAGGGGATGCTCTCATTCAGGACCACATTGGCCGCTGCAGTAAAGTCCACTGGCGTTCCGCCTCCCGTTCCCGGATCCTCGTCAAAGAAATATTCGGCAGCGGTGAGCAGGGGCGGGGAGGCTATTTCAGCCGGAGTGGAAACATAAAAGGTGCGGCCCTCATATAGGCTCCAATGGCCGTGATTATCCTGAAAACGGAAGAACACGTTGTGAAATCCTGGCTCCAGGCCTTCAATAGGCAAGTATTCAAGCAGTGTAAGGTTGTTCTTGTCAAAAGGAATGGCCGTGCCGTTGCCAATACCCGGATCTTCGTCAAAGAAATACTCGGCGTCGGACAGGTAAGGCGGTTCCGTCTGATCCTCAGGCGGCTTAATATAAAGGGTGCGCCCTTCAGCTATACCCCATTGCTCTTCATCGTTTTTGAAACGAATAAAAAGAGTGTGAAAACCCGGATCGAGTCCTGTGGTCGGGATGCTGGTGGCAATATCTACATCCTCACCGGGGGTTACGGAAAGAGGATTGGCATTCCCAACACCGGGGTCAGTGTCGAAGAAATACTCTGATTCGACCAGGGGGGGGACAGGTTCTTGCTCTGTGGTGGCCATAATATAAATGACCCTTCCTTCGGCAAGACTCCACTGATGATTAGCGTTTTTGAACCGGATGAAAAGGTGGTGAAAGCCCGGGGACAAGCCCTGGGTGGAAATGTTGAAAGTGGAATTCACCTCTCCTCCAGCCGTTATGCTCAGGGCCGTAGCGTTTCCCACACCGGGATCGGTGTTGAAAAAGTACTCGGCCTGGGTTAGGTTTTGCGCTGTGCTGTTTACCCCAAACAGCAGCAGCAAGCAAAAGATCCCTGTTTTAAATAGTTTCATGACAATTTTCATTTTAAGTGTCATGAGATTAAAGCTGGCTTTTGCCTTCCACCTCTACCTGAAGGGTGCCGCCTTCAGGTAGAACAGAGTTGAGAATGTTCATATTGACTACCTGCGGAATGGGCGGTACGGGGCTGGTCTGGAAAGGAACCTCTCCGCCGCTGGGGAAGGGATAGATACCCCCATAGATGCCAATATGGTTTCCATCAGTGCCCGCCTCGATGCCAGGAGACCCTTCATCCAGGTGGTAATCATTGTCATAACTGAAATCATAGGAAGCGGCGCTTACAAACTGGGGTGTGACGCCCTCCAGGTTATTTTGCCCTGTATTGTTGTCATACTCAAAGGTGGTCTGATTTCCACCATAGGAGATGTTGTTGTTGAAGGTGCAATAGTTACAACCTGCGGTGGACATTCCATACACAATGTTATTCGCCACGGTGGCGTATTGAACGTTGTTAAAAATATTAGATGTGGCTGCGTTTCGGGTAAAGAGGTTGTTGGCGATAAGCACTGAAGTATTTTGAAAATACCATATATAGTATTTAATGATGTTGTTATAAATTAAAATGTTTGTTGAGTTGGCATAGCTTCCTTTAATATAATTGACGATATTGTTTTTGATGATCCAACCGTCGCAAGTTTTGTTGTTTAGGTTTAAATCCGCAACTTGGTTTAATTGAATGGTAATATTATTTATGTTGTGGTCATCGCATCGAATTAAACTAGCTTCAAAACCCATTATCTTACTTCCGCTGGGGTTGGATGTTGGGGCGCCGGTAAATATTTTAAGGTAAATAGTACCCACCTGGGTTTTGAATTGGAATTGGTTGTTGGGATGATAACCTGCCCCAATCAGGGTGAGCTGTTTGTTCAAGTCAATATTGCCATAAGCAGTAGGCGAGCCACTGACATAGATGGTGTCGCCAGGGCTGGCGGCATCGATGGCTGCCTGCAGGCTGGTAAACTGCCCGGGGCTGTTTTGATTGTTACTAACGGTATGAACCGTTGCACTTGCACTGAATCCAATAACCAGGAGTGCAATGAAAAAAGAAATGGTAAACTTTTTCATGATGTTTGGTTTTAAGTTGGATTAGGGTAAATTGGTAGGACTTGCAGTGCAATTTATTATAAATAATATTTAAAACCAAATTATAGCGGGAAAAAATACCGAATAATGGAGTATAATATTTAATTCATCGTCAAAAAAATTATTAAATGAAATGCATTGGTATATGTATAAAGGTTCATTCAAGCCATGACAATTGAGCTGTCAGGTTATTAAACAGGGAAGAATAAAGAAAAGAAACGTAAAGCGGAAGTTACTTTTTGAGCCCCTTTATGGCGTGCGAAAACCAAGTGTTTAGTCCGCCCCAGCGAAGATAAAGTAGGAGGCTGAAGGCGCAAGAAATGCCGCCATTGGGCAAAAAAAAATCCGGGTAAAAATACCCGGATTAATTCCAGCAAAGGAGGGAAGAAGTATTGCCGGAGTTTTTTACCTGGCTTGAGGTGCTAAAGCCATTAAATCGTTCTGAATAGCGGTTGCTTTAATCTGAGCAACATTTACCTTTTCCAAAGCGGTAAGGTAATCGCCATTGCTAATAAGTGTGTTAACTTCAGTTACAGCTGATTCAACCAGTGTAATCTCATTCTGAATGGATTCCAGAGCTGTTCTGTTCCTGTTGTTAATTACAATTTTTCCAAGCATTTCTTTTTCCTGAACAATCATGGTATTCAGTCCTGCCAGCACATTCTCAACTTCGCTGCGAACTTCGGCTTTCTTGGTTTCAGCAGCCGTTTTCAGGGTTTCGGCTTCAGTTGTAATCCAGGTCAGTTTTTCTTCTAGTGGCTTGAAATTTTTAGTTCCGGCTTTTTCTGCCTCAATTGCGGCCAACACCGTGGTCAGAGAGTCGTTCAGCGCGTTGAATTCAGCAGCAAGATAACGATCAGCTTCAACAGTTTTGGCTGCTTCAATAGCTGCTTGTGCACTGTCAATGGCAGGCTGGGGAACTTTGTTGCAAGAAATCATAACGATTGCCATTGAAAGGGCGGCAACACCCAGGATCATTTTTTTCATTTTTTTAAACTTTTTAATTCGATTTTTTTTGGTTTTAATGCTGCTTGGTTTTTTTAGCAGACGATCTATTATTTCAATACTCGTGCCATGTGTTGTAAATTATTGATATATAGGCAATTAATTGGATAATTGCTTGAAGCATTCTTTCAAAAATGCCTGCCGGAAGAATTTCAAATTTTGAAAGAAACCCAGTATTTACAGGGTTTCAGCTATGTTTCGTTGAATTGGTTGAGGTGTAAATTTTTTTTACACATGGCAAAAAAAACAGTCAGAATAATTTGGGAAAATGCCAATGCGGATTGCATTCCAGAATTATTTCTTCAAAAGCTTGAATTTTTCAATTCTTTCGTGAAGCATTACCCTGGATATACCGAGCAACCTTGCTGCCCCGGCCTGGTTGTTTCCGGTTTTATCCATGGCCCATTGTATGAGATCTTTTTCAATTGCTTCTGAAACAAGGCTGAAAATTTCACCTTCGCGCTCCATTAACTCCGGACTAAGATAATGATCCAGCCCGCTTTGCGCAAAAACTTCGGCCTGGGGAGGCAACAAAAACTCCTTGCTGAGCAGCTCAGGTGTAATAATATTCCCTTTGGCAAGGATCATGGCTCTTTTAATGGTGTTCTCCATTTCCCTGATATTTCCGGGCCATGGATATTCCAGCATTTTTACAAAAGCTTCGGGGTGTATGTTTATGTTCTCGAGCCTGTTTTCGCGCGAATGCTTCAGAAGGAAATGCCTGGCCAGGATTGGAATGTCTTCTTTTCGCATGCGAAGTGGAGGTAAGGCAATGGTTACTACACGAATCCGGTAATAAAGGTCTTCGCGAAATGCTTTCTTTTGAATCAGGTTTTCGAGGTTGCGGTTTGTTGCCGTAATGATCCGGACGTTTGCATGTTGTGTGCGGGTGCTGCCAAGGCGCTCGAAGGTCCCTTCCTGTAAAACGCGCAGCAATTTGGCCTGTAAAGCCAGTCCCATATCGCCAATTTCATCAAGAAACAACGTGCCGCCATTGGCTTCTTCAAATTTTCCGGGTTTATCTTTGGCGGCTCCCGTAAAAGCTCCCTTCTCATAACCAAAGAGTTCGCTTTCCAGCAAGGTTTCGGGAATAGCTGCACAGTTGAGGGTGATAAAAGGTTTGGAAACCCGATCACTATACCTGTGGATGGCTCGGGCCACCAGTTCCTTGCCTGTTCCGCTTTCGCCTGAAACAAGGATGCTGGCATCACTGGCTGCCACCCTGCCAATTAGCTTATACACTTCCTTTATTGCCGGACTTTCCCCAATAATTTTTTCTGTCTCCTTTTCAGGAAAACGCATACTCGACGACTTTGGAGAAACTGCAGCCAATTCATCAATTGGAATGGCCTGTGTTGTTTTCAGGGCTTCCTCGATCAGGGCTATAAGCTGAGGAATCTCAAAGGGCTTTTCAACATATTCGTAAGCCCCGAACTTCATGGCTTTTATAACCCTATCGCCCGAACCAAATGCCGTAACCACAATTATCGGCGTTAAGGGCGACAGCTCCTTTAAGGTCTTTAGTAATTCCAATCCGCTTTTTCCGGGCATTTCAATGTCGACAATCGCCAGGTCTGGCTTCACCTCATTAAAAACCTGAACCGCGGATTCGTATTGGTCGGCCTCATAAAGGGAATAACGCGAGCTGGCGAGCAACTTCCGGAAGGAATACCTCACATTGTTTTCGTCGTCAACAATCAAAATCTTGAACATATTGCCCCGGTTTATGCCTTGTAAATAAGTGGAAGAAAAACATGAAATATGGCACCTGCCCCATCCGGATTGTTTCTGCCTTCAATCCAGCCTTTATGAATGCTTGCAATGTTTTGCGAAATGGAAAGTCCGAGTCCAACGCCCTGATCTGTACCCTTTATGAATGGTTCGAACAGATGTTCAATTACTTTTTCAGGAAGCCCTGGACCATTGTCTTTTATGCTCATGGCCAGGTATTGAATCCCGGAATGGTCATCGGGTAATTCCGGGCCAGAATGCAAGCTGGTGTTTAAGGTCATTTCTCCTCCATCAGGCATGGCCTCAATAGAATTGATCAACAAATTCATAAAGAGCTGTTTCAGATGCCCCGCATCGGCTGAAACCTTATAGCGCTTAGGTTCGGTGTTGTCGAGTAAGGTTATCTCATTCTTTTTTAACTTGGGCTTTAACAGTTGAATAACTTCATGCAACACTACTACCGGGTCAGTGTCAACAAAAACCGGATCGGCCGGCCGGGCAAATTTCAGAAAGTTTTTTATAAAACCTTCCATGCGATCTATTTCGCTTGAAATAATCTCCAGGTCCTGAATCAGTGAATCAGGGAAACCTTCCTCGTCCTTCATCGAATATATCAGCATTTTAATAGCTGCCAACGGATTACGGATTTCGTGTGCCAATGTGGGTGCCACTTTGCCCAATACCGCGTATTTGTTCGAATATTGAAGAAGCTCCTTGTTTTTCTCTAATGCTTCCTGGGTTTTGTTAATGCGTTCAATGAGCGTTCTAATGCGGTTGCCTAATTCCTCAAGGTCGCCATGTTCGGGCACCTCAAGCTTTTCGAGAAATGCTCCGCCAGAAGCCCCTCGCACTTGTAATATCAGCTGATTTATCGGGTTCAATACCATGCGCGAGATAATCCAGCCGAGCAATAAGCCCGCAAGAATACCTCCGAATCCAAGAGAAATCATGGTGCGAAGGATTATTTTATTTGCACTGGCAATTTCGAGTTCATAATTCTCTTCAGCTTGAATATTGAGTGCAATAAAACTGCGGCTTTTCTCATGAATGGTGCTGAGCAGGTCTTTCGCCGCAAAAATCAATAGCGCGTTTGCCTGGTTAAATTCACGTCTCCGCACTTTGGAGGAAGCATTAATAATGCTTTGCTCGTAATTTGAAAACAGGGCCGATATCTGCTGAATGAGTGAAATTTCTTCCGGGGTATTCGAATTTAATCGGGCTCTTTCGAGTAAAATAATAAAGCGCGTTTCGCGGGTTTTGATCGAATCGAGCCATTGTGGGGTTGGGTCAACCAAGTAGGTAAAGGTAAATCCGCGCAGCCTTACCAGCTCCATCTCCATTTCCTTGGCCACATTAACGCTTTGACGGGTTTCATCAATCCGACGTTCGGTTTTTTTTTGAAGATTATAGGAATAGGCAATAACAAGGTAGCCACCGCCCATAATCAATGCAATGATTAACAGCATCCAGAACAGCAGCCTGTAATTAAAAAAGGCCTTCCTTTTCATAATAAGTTTAAATGGTCCTTCTGAACAGCAGCATTAAAGCAAAAACAGCCACTATGATCAATCCAACGGCAGAAGCAATGACAATCGTTTGATAATCGGCCTGTCGCTTGATGATTATCCCGGCGAAAGCCCAAATAACGGCCAGGGCCAAATAGGGATTTTGGAGCCGGTACATTGTTGCAATGGTTATTATGGCGCCGGTTGCAATCAGCAAAATGGTCCAAACTTCGGCCGAAATGCCCAGGCCTCCCCAGTTTATGCTTACCAGCAGGGTGGTAACATTGGCAATGGTGGCAATGCAAATCCAGCCCAGGTATATGCCAAAAGCAAGTTTTGTAATGCTGAAAGGCATGCTTGAGAGTTGTTGATTGATGTAAATAAGGCTGGCAAGCAAGCCCAGCATAATGAGCACCGATAATCCTGTGCGCTCGTAGTGCCAGGCAATAATCCATAGCCCGTTTAAAACCGAACTGATGACAAAAGCCCAGCCAATGGAAGAAACAAGTTTATGGTTATCTGACCTTAGCTGAACAATAATAAAAACCAGGATAAGCAGGTAAATGACCCCCCAGATAGAGAAGGTAATCCCTGCAGGAGTAAAAAGGTTTGGATACTGATCAGAAAGCTGGCCGGTGGTTTTTCCGCCCAGTGGAAGGGCATTGGCCAGGTAGTTCATGGCAATCATGAAAGCGAAAGCAAGCAGGTTCAGGTATTTCATTAAAATCAGGATTTAGATAATAAAAGTACTTAATTTTCACTTATCTGTTGTTTCATTCGCCATTGGGATAATTAATTTTAATTTTTTCAGCCCGCAATAAATGGATCTATTTTCTGTCTAATTTTGCATATGCAAAGGGTCCTTCAAAATACCGCAACCTTATTTCTTTTGGCGTTTTTCTGCCTGAAGGCAGGTTTCTTTCCTGTGACCCCCTGCGAACCGGTATTTCCATTCTCGGGCCAGAATACCATTAGCCCAATTTATCCGCCTTTAGGCAGCATTGCCCTTCCTTCGAATGATTCCACAGGGGCTTTAGCAAATTATTTCAACGAAAGTTTAAAGCCGGGTTCCAACCAGACAGAATCCACTGAATGGTATTCGGTTATTTTGCCCGGTGCCGCCAATTTGATTATCCCCGGCCTGAATAATACCCTGGCAGCGACCAGGTATATTTCCCTTAGCCTGGAAACCTTTCTTGTCATTTTCCCCTTTCACGCTTTCTGGTAAAACCCTTTTTCTTCTCCTTCCATAGGTTTGCAGCAATTGTTGGTGCAATTAATTTTTATTGTTTTTAAAAAATCAGAAGAAAATGAACTTAACTGTCGTTTTTACAGGGCTGTTATTAACTGCCCTATTTATAGTGCCTTTTATTTATATTTCGAAATCGAAAAAACAGGATACGGATCAGCAGGAAAAAGAAATACAACATCCTGAAAATCATAACCTTCAGCCAAAGGCTTCAGGTACAAAAGGCAAAAAGCATTAGGCTCTTGCCTGAAATCAAAAATCAAATGTTACTTTTGCGGGGTGAAAAGGCAGGTGCTTTTTTACCCCGTTTTTTAATTTTAAATTTTGATATGAACTTAACATTATTGGTACTTGCCGCCGGAAAAGGCAGCCGCTACGGTGGAATGAAACAACTCGACAGGGTTGGACCCTCGGGCGAAACGATTATGGATTATTCGGTTTACGACGCTATAAAGGCTGGTTTTAATAAAGTTGTTTTTGTTATTCGCCGCAGTTTCGAACAGGAATTCCGTGAAGTATTTGTTGACCGTCTGAGAGATAAGATACAGGTAGAACTGGCTTTCCAGGAAATGGACAGCCTGCCTATGGAAATCCATTATTCGCCCGAGCGGGAAAAGCCCTGGGGCACCGGCCATGCCATATGGGTGGCCCGCCACCTGATCAATGAGCCCTTTGCAGTTATAAATGCCGACGACTTTTATGGTTACAGCGCCTACGAAACCATGGCCAGGTATTTGAAAAACAATATCTCCAAAAATCAGGGCCTTTATGCCATGGCCGGATACCTTCTTGAAAACACCCTTTCAGAACACGGACAGGTGGCCCGCGGGATTTGTAAAGTCGATGACAACGGCTTCCTCCACAATGTGAAGGAACACAATGCCATTCGACGCCTGGAGGATGGCCGCATTGTTAGCGAAGAAAAAGAAAAACTCACGACTTTGAATCCCGATGAAATAGTTTCTATGAATTTTTGGGGATTTGGTACAGACTTGTTTGCTCAACTGGAGGAGAAGCTGCTGTTTTTCATGAAGGTGAACGCCAATGACCTGAAGGCTGAGTTCTTTATCCCAAAAGTGGTGGATGAGCTTGTGAGCAAAGGAAAGGTAAAAGTAAGGGTGCTGCCCTGCGATGCCTCCTGGTTTGGGGTAACCTATCGCGAAGACAAGGAAAAGGTGATGGAATCTATTCGCAGCATGGTCGACTCGGGCGCTTATCCCGACAATCTTTGGCCTATTTCTCCGGGCCAGTAAAGCTTCATAAACATTTTTACATGCTTGTTGTTTAAATTTAGTTTTTGACTAATTTTAAGCAATAAGCTTTTCTTATGAACGAATCCCAACTTCACGGACAGGTGGCTTTGATGAGTCTTTTTCAATTCAGGAGCGCCAATCGTTTTTGGGCTATGCGCCAAATGGCTGTGTTGCCACCTGTGCTGAAAGTTCTTCCCGGCTTGCAGTTTTTCAAAGTGTTGGGCACGGGAGCCGGGTTGGGCTACAGTTCGCGTCCCAATTTTAATCAATGGGGGTTGCTTACCGTATGGCCCTCGCTGGAAGCGGCCATTGATTTTTATGGAAACTCCCCGGTAATGGACCAGTACCGGCTCAAAAGCACTGAAGACTTTTCTGTGTTATTGCGCCCCATCAAATCGAGGGGGAAGTGGTCAGGTCAATCTGCTTTCGAACCCCAGCCATTACTTGAGGAGCCTTTTCCTTTTGCCGTTCTCACACGTGCAAAGCTTAAGTTGCGATTTATTATTCCTTTTTGGAAAAGGGTAGGAGGGGTGAGCCGCTCACAAAAAGATTACAGCGGGCAGTTGTTTAGCCAAGGCGTGGGCGAGCGGCCATGGATTCACCAGGCCACCTTCAGCATTTGGCAAAACCAGGAAGCAATGGAGCAGTTTGCCTATGGAAAAAACAGCAAGCACCTCGAAGCAGTAAAAATTACCCGCCAACTTAACGGATTTAAGGAAGAGTTGTATTCTCGCTTTCAGGTGATTGGCCACAGGGGTACCATAAGAGGGCGTAACCCATTGGCACAAATAAAAACCCCCTCTTTGCTATAAAGAGGGGGCTCTTAAAAAAGTTTCTTCGGCTTTTATTACGCTAGGCGTACATTCACAGCGTTTAGGCCTTTTTTACCTTCTTGAAGTTCGAAAGTAACCTCATCTGCTTCGCGCACTTTGTCGATCAGACCGGTTGCGTGTACGAAATACTCTTTTTCTGATTCTGAATCTTTGATAAATCCAAATCCTTTAAGTTCGTTGAAGAACTTTACTGTTCCAGTTTTCATAAATGTAATTGTGATTTTTGTTAATGTGCATTGAAATACGCGAAAAGAGGTTGAAGCTGTTCTGAAAGGAAAGAATCAAGGAGTCTGTTAAGCGAAGATCAATACAACGGTGTTAATGAATTCGGGGCAAAGGTAATATATTTTTTTTACCGCGCAGTATTAAATTGAAATATTTTTTCATATGTAGCTTAATGTATAAGTAAAAGCTACCTGTTCGGGGCAAAAAGGTCGGGATTGCCCGAAATGGCTGCTCCAATGGCGGTGCAGTATTCGGCGTGTTTAGGCACATGAAATTTTACACCATATAGTCTTCCCAGTTCAGTAAAGGTTTTTTGGGCCTGGTGAATGTTTACCAGTTTGCCGCTAAGTACAATGTCGTTATCTTTTTGTGCTCGCGCGGCAAAAATGGCTAGCATGCCAATCACCTGAAACACCATGGTTAGGATACCCCTGGTAATATCGTTTTTTGTAGCCTGATCGGTCATTTTCCCAAAATTGGAGGCTGTTATTGAACTGGGCAGGTTTCCTACTTCAGTGCGCGAAATGTCGCCCACGCTAAGGTCTACATGGTCCGGTTTGCCTGTGCGCGAGGTTTCTATAATGGTTTCGAAGCTGGTAAGGTTGACCATAGCTTTTGAAAGGCCCAGAATAGTTCCACCGCCTACACCAGTGCCACCAAGGTGCTGAATGCAGCCTTGGTTGGCCTTTACAAAGGCGGTGCCCGTTCCCATACTTACAATAATGGCCTTGTTCAAGCCTGACAGGAACAATCCTCCATGGCCCAATGCCTTAAACTCTTCAATTTTTTCAACAGAAAGCCCCAAAAGCTGTTCGCCTATAAACGAAGCGCCCACTCCTGTCATTATCACCTTGTCGATGTCGGTAAGGCTCAGCTTGTTTACCGAAAGAAACTTGCCCAGGGCACCCGAAGCCGAAGCAATGGGGTCATTGGCCTCAACTGTCAGTGGGTCAATGATCTTGCCGTTTTTAAAACCTACAATCTTTGTGGTACTGCCACCAATGTCTATTCCAATGGTCATTTTGTTTGGTTTTTTGCAAATCTAAGACTTTTATCGAAGTTTTTGCCAGGGAAGGCTAAATGCCGATCTCGACCTGGAACATCACATTGAAAAAATCCTTTTCTGAAAAGATCTCCCACTGGTCTTTTTGATAGGAAAAGTTAATCTGGGCTTTGTTGCGGTGCTTCTGCATGTAGCGGGTCAGCCCCAGGGTAAAAATATCGCTCTGGGCTTCCAGATGTTTGAGCTCTTCATGCGGATTAACCCTGCTGTAACGGCCTGCAATTTCCCAGTTGGAGGGTAACAAATAGCTAAGCTGGGTGTTGATACCGCTTCCGGTAAACACATAGGGCGAAGGTAAAGGACTCAGCAGCCCGGGGTTTTGACTTACATCGCGGTTTGCATATTCGGCCTGAAGGGCCCAGCCCTGGTATTTAGCCATCATATCCAAAAAGAAGGTAGAAATGTCGGTTTCCTCTTCCATGAGCTGCCCACGTTGCCCAGCCGACTTAATTGCCTTATTGTTGAACGAATACGAAGCACCAACCGAAAGTTTCGGGGTGGCTTCTCGCTCCAGGTCTCCTTCAGAAAAGTCGCCATCCCTTGTAAAATCGCCCAGGGGCAGCAGCTCTATGCGCATGGTGTAGGCAAGGCCGTTGTCTGTACGCTGTATATTTCGCCCCTCGCCAGTGCTGATAGCGCCTTTCAGGTTGTAAAAAAAGTTGCCCACGTTGTTATTGTAGTAGGCAAATAGGCCAAAGTCGCGGTCAATATTGAATACTGCGTTTACCAGCGAGCGGTCGGCAAACTGCTGTTGCCCGCTCGAAGTAACCCGCTGGCGGTTGCCGGGCAACTTACCCTGCCCCATGCCCATATAAAAATGCTTGTTGAAGTTGTAAAAAACCATGGCATCGCGCACCAATCCGGGGAAACCCGTATTGTCCCAGTCCTGATCGCCCCTCGAAAAGCTAAGCTGCATGTAATAGGTGAGTTTTGAGGTTCCCAGGTAACCATCGAAGCGCAGGCGCAGGCGCCTCACATTGGCTTCGAACTGATCAGGGCTCAAATCAGAACCCGAAATGGTGGTCATGCCAATACGATTTTGAATCCTGAACCTGAGGTTGAGCCCAAAGGTGGAGTCAGGGGCAAAAAAACCAAGCCCTTTGTCAAAACTTATTACCGCGCGTTCGTCAACTTCGGTTTGCGCGCTGGCAATCATGGTGATAAAAATTAGCGCAAAACCCAGCGAAATTTTTCTAAGCATAATACTAGAATGGGAGAATATTATTTTGCAGAAATACTTCTGGCCAGCAGATCGGCAATGTGCAGGGTTTCGATGGGGAGTTTGTGCTTTTTAATGTAGCCATCGAGGTGCATCAGGCACGAAGCCTCGGTCGAAACAATGTATTGCGCCCCGGTGTCGAGGGCGTTTTTAACCTTTTGTTCGGCCATGGCAGTGCTTATGGCTTCGTGCTTCACGGCAAAGGTGCCGCCAAATCCGCAGCAAACCTCGCGGTCTTTCATCTCAATCAGTTCGAGTCCTTCAATTTGGGCCAGCAGCCTGCGCGGCTCGTCTTTCAGCCCGTATTCGCGCAGGGCCGCACAAGAGTCGTGAAAAGTGATTTTGGCTTCAAAACGTCCACCCAAGTTTTCCATTTTGGCAACGTTCACCAGGAAGTCGGTAAATTCATAAATCTTCTTGCCCAGATATTTGTTCTCGTTGTGCAGGGCGGAGTTATCGAACATTTGCGGGTAGTAATTCTTTACCATGCCAATACACGAAGCCGAGGGTCCAACCACATATTTATATTGCTTAAAGTCGCGGATAAACTTTTCGGCCACATGCTTTGCCTCGTCGTGGTAGCCTGCATTAAAGGCCACCTGACCGCAGCAGGTTTGTTCGGGGTTGTAAAGGGCTTTTACCCTGGCATGCTTCAGCACGGCTACCATGCTCATACCCGTTTCCGGGAATAACTGATCGATAAAACAGGGAATGAATATTCCAACTTCCATGGTTCTGGCTTTAGGGCACAAAATTAATCAAAGGCGGGCAGTTTGTTTCGCTTTCGCGGAAAAACTATTTGCTGCGTTGGCGGTGAGCCTCAGAAAGCATTATGCCTGCTGCCACAGAAACATTGAGTGAGGCAATACTTCCCTTCATAGGAATGGATAATGACTCATCGGCCATTTTCAGTATCGAAAAAGAGATGCCCTTGTCTTCCGAACCCATAATGATGGCAAGTGGCCCGTTTAGCTCGGCTTCAAAAACCGACTTGCTTGTTTTCTCCGTGGCAGCTACTACTTTTATTCCGCTTTCTTTCAAAAAGGCAATGGTTTCCAGTATGTTGCCTTCGCGGCAAACGGGCAGACGCGATAGGGCCCCGGCCGAGGTTTTTATGGCATCGGCATTTACAGGGGCGCTGCCTTTGTCGGGAATAACAATGGCGTGGGCACCAAAGCATTCGGCCGTGCGGGCTATGGCGCCCAGGTTGCGAACGTCGGTCACTCGGTCGAGGAGCACCAGCAAAGGCAGTTCGCCTTGCTCATAAACCATGGGCAGCAACTCCTGCAGGGGCTGATAGCTGATTAGCGAAATGTAGGCGATTACGCCCTGGTGATTTTTTCGGGTAACCCGGTTGAGCTTTTCAATGGGTACCATTTGGAAGGGAATCTTTTCCCGGCGAATTATTTGATACAGCTGCTGGTAATTTTCGCCGCTCAGGCCTTGCTGCAGAAGCACTTTCTCGGGCCTTTCGCCTTTTTCGAGCGCTTCGAGCAGGGGGCGGATGCCAAAAATGAAATTTTCCAAAATATTGGGGTTTTAGCTTTGTTTGCCTATTAAAGGAATAATAATATGCAAATTTCGTAAAAATTATCAGAAAAGGCTTACAAAGCCAATATGCACTTTCGCATTGCGAAAAGCCAGGGGCGTTTCGGGCCCTTTTCCCATGGCATAATATATCGACAATATGCCGGGTGCCGTTTCGAGGGTAATACCCAAGGCCGCACCCCATGGCCAGCCACTTATTTGTGTGTCGTGCAGCTGTCGCTGAAACCAGGCAGCGTTGAACAGCAGGCTGAAAAAGGAGTTTTCGCCGGTAAAGTAACGCAGTTCGCCGGTCATAATCCCATAAAACGAAGCCAGTATGGACTCCTCGTCAAAGCCTTTCAGACTTCGGAACCCCCCGATTCGGAAAAGTTCGTTTTCGAAGAGTTGCTTGCCGCCTAAGCCCTGAGAGCGCAGCTGAACCACCAAGCTGCTTCGCGGGGTTAGGACAAAACGGTTCTCGGCTTCCAGCTCCAGGGCATATTGCGTTTGTTTTAATGCAATGTCTTCGTATACTGTGGGCGGAAGGCTACTGTTTTCCTTTATGTTTTTGTTGCCAGCTGCCAGCGATATTTTTGCCCCACGGCCTTCCCGCAGGTTGGCCAAAAATCCCGGGCTGTATAGGGCAGTTTCAATGCCGTAAAGGACAGTACGAGAATCGATTTGGGCAGGCGGGGCCACAATGTTTGCATAGCGGCTGGTGCTGAGCAACTGGGTGCTTTGCAGGTCGGCAAACACAGAAACCTGCCATCGGCGCGGGCTTTGCCAGGTAAAGGCGGGCCTTTGCCTCAGGCTCAGGTAGGAGCTGTCCTGCTTGTGGAGCGAAAACAACATGGAAGTCGTTAGCGGGGTAGACAAAAGATAGGGATAGGCTCCTTCGAGCACCAGGCGCTGTGTGCCTTGCCCCATGCCCTGCCAGTTCATCGAAAGATGCTCGCCACGTTCGAAAATATTGACCAGCATAAGATTGAGCTGACCGGTAAGTTGCAAGCGATTGTCGTCGAGGGTATTACTAGAAACTCCTGCAATGCCATCGAAGCGATTGGCAGGCTGTCTTCTTACCGGTATGGTAAGTTTGGCTGATCCGGGACTAAATTGCAAGGTCGGTTCCCCTGTCAATGTTATGAATGGCAGATCGGACAAGCGGCCGGCCGCCTCACGGGCTTTCTGTTCGCTGTAGGCAAGTCCTGCCCTAATGCCAGTGTGTCCGGCAATAAATCCGGGCGAAAGACTTACGTTACCGGATAATTCGAGGGTGTCGAAAACAATAAAAAACGAGGGGTCAATAGCCAAAACTGCTTTCAGGGTTTGTTCTTCCTGCTGCAGGCTGTCAGCTACCAGGCTGGCAAAAGGATAGCCCTGGTTCTCGTACCAGCCTACGATTTGCTCCCTTATTTCCCGGAAACGGGCATAAGGCAATGCCCTGCCTTCAAAATACGGCTCGAGTCTGAGTATTCGTAATGCTTCCCGGCTTATGTTGGCATTCCGAAGCTGTAACTGAAACATTGGCCCAGTGGCCACCACTGCTGTGAAACCAGCACTGTCAGGAAGGAGATCCTGTAAAGTCGCATTCAGGTATCCTGTATCAAAAACCTTGAGCATTAGAGTGTCAAGTCCTTTTTGCAATGAAAGGCTGTCGGGATAAAATCGAGGCTTTTTGAAATCTTCCGGAAGGGTATGCGTATTATCTGCACTGATTATGCTGAGCCTGATAAGGTCTTGTCCCTGGGTGGCCAGGGCTGACAAAAAGAATATGACCAGAACGGCATGTCGCATTGCGGGGTCAATTGTCGAGTTGCCAGTTGATGGGTGCTATGCCCTGTGCTGTCAGCAGCTCATTGGTTTTGGAGAAGTGGTGGCAGCCAAAGAAACCGCGTGAGGCTGAGAGGGGAGAAGGGTGGGGGGCCTTCAGCACATGATGGCGCGTGGTGTCGATCAGGGCTTGTTTGGCACCGGCGTAATTTCCCCAGAGCAGAAAAATCAGTCCCGTTCTTTTTTCGGACAGGGCTTTGATGGCTGCATCGGTGAATCTTTCCCAGCCCTTGTTCTGGTGCGAGCCGGCCTGGTGTGCCCTCACGGTGAGCGTGGCGTTGAGCAGCAATACGCCCTGGTCGGCCCATTTTTCGAGATTGCCATGGGCGGGCGGTGCAATGCCCAGATCGCTTTCAATTTCCTTGAAAATATTTATGAGTGAAGGGGGTTTGGCTACGCCCCTGTTTACCGAAAAGCATAGCCCGTGCGCCTGCCCGGGGCCATGGTAGGGGTCCTGCCCAAGCATTACTGCCTTCACCTTGTGGAATGGCGTGTGGTTGAAGGCCGAAAAAATCAACGATCCGGGTGGGTAAACCGTAAACTTTTTTTTCTCCTCAACCAGGAAAGTTTTCAGGGCCTGAAAGTATGGAGCGCTAAATTCACCGGCAAGCACTTCTTTCCAACTTTCTTCAATCGTGGGGTTAACGGGCTTGTCGCTCATAGCTTCAGGATTGGATTTCGTTCTGCTGGGTTTTTATAAAGCTGGCCAGCTCCCTAAGGTCCAGTCCGCCAAAATTGCCAGAACTCATAAACAGGAAGCAGGCCTCTGTGCGGGCAAGGCTTTCCAGCCGGTTAAGAAGTTTCGAAGTTTCGGTAAAAACTTCCAGTCCTTTTTTGTTAAAGGCCCGGCGCACAGTTTCTGGGTCCAACACGGGCAGCTTTTTCATTTCCAGGGCGTGGGGGCTGAAGAATACAATGGCAAGGTCGGCAGCATCCATGGCCCCTTCGTATTGATGGAGAAAGTCCTGATTCAGGCTGCTGAAGGTATGCAGTTCCATGCAAGCCACCAACGTTTTTTCCGGGTATTGCTCTTTTGCGGCAGCCGTGGTGGCTTTAAGCTTGGAAGGTGCGTGGGCAAAGTCGCGAAAAATGACCGTTCCGTTTTGTTCAAACACCTTTTCAAGCCGGTTGCTGGCGCCTTTAAATGTGGCCATGGCTTCAAAAAACATTTCGTTGCTAACCCCCAATTGCTGGCAAACCAGGCGGGCGCCGTTGATATTCATCAAATTGTGACGTCCGAAAACTTGCAAAGGGTATTTCTCATGCCCCGAAATGTAATAGGTTCTTCCGTTGCTGATTTCAAATTCAGGCAGCCCATAAGGATACAAGTTCAGACTTGGATTGATTTGCTTCTTGCACAGTTCATTCAAAACCGGGTCTTCCTGGCAATAAATCAATTTGCCATTTTCTTCTGTTACCCTGATAAACTGCCTGAACTGTTCCACATAGTTCTCGAAAGTAGGAAACACATTGATATGATCCCATGCAATGCCGCTGAGCAAGGCAATATGCGGCTTGTATAGGTGGAATTTGGGTCTGCGATCAATGGGCGAACTTAAGTATTCGTCGCCTTCCATAATCATAAACGGGGCTTTCTCGGTAAGCCTCACCATTACCTCAAAGCCTTCGAGTTGTGCACCAACCATGTAGTCGGCGTCTATTTTTTGATGCTGGAGCACATGCAAAATCATGGAGGTGATGGTGGTTTTGCCATGGCTGCCGCCAATTACCACACGGGTTTTGTCTTTCGCCTGTTCATAAAGAAACTCCGGATAGGAGTATATGGGCAGCCCCAGCTCTTTTGCCCTTTCCAGTTCCGGGTTGTCGGCCCTGGCATGCATGCCCAGGATTATGGCATCAAGGCCTGCATGCAATTTTTCTGGAAACCACCCGTAAGCCTTGGGCAGCAATCCGTAATTTTTAAGCCGCCGCCGAGAAGGATCGAATATCTCGTCGTCGGAGCCGGTAACGCGGTAACCTTTCTTATGCAGGGCAATGGCCAGGTTGTGCATGGCGCTGCCCCCAATGGCTATGAAATGCACGTTCATGGGGCAAGTGGTTTTGTGAGGTGTGTAAAGTTAGTTTTTTTTGATAAAATCCGCGCCTGTATGCCTTTTTGATGGTCAGCCAGAAATTTATACAGGGATTTTTATCTTTGCAAATTGCAACACTTTTGCCGTTTTCGGGTTATTATGCATAGTGCAATTTTCTTTTTTTGAATTATGAAGCTGTTTCCAATCATAGCCGAACATTTTAAAATGGATGGGGGAGCCTGCTTTGGGGTGGTACCCAAAACCATCTGGCAAAAATTTCTTCCGGCCGACGAAAACAACCTGGTGAAACTATCTTCGCGTTGCTTGCTGGTTGATACCGGCAGCAGGGTTATACTTGTTGATACCGGCATGGGCAATAAGCAAAGCGAAAAGTACTTTAGCTATTTTCACCGCTTTGGCCAAGAAGATATGGAATCTTCCTTTCGCAAATATGGATATACCTTTGGTCAGGTAACTGATGTGATCCTTACCCACCTGCATTTCGACCATGTGGGTGGGGCAGTAAAAAGGGGAGAGCAGGCAGGTACCTTTCAACCCGTTTTTCCCAATGCAAATTACTTTGTGAGCAAGGCGCAGTGGGACTGGGCCATGGATGCCAACCCCCGCGAAAAAGCTTCGTACTTTCCTGAAAACTATATGCCGCTTTTTGAAAGCGGGCACCTTGAATTTATTCACGAAGAAGGGCAGTTTTGCGAAGGGGTGCAGCTGGAGATAAAAAACGGGCATACCCGTGGACTCATTGTACCGGTTATCGATTATAAAGGCCGCAAGGTGGTGTTTGCTGGCGATTTTATTGCACAGGTGCACAACCTGCCTCTGCCATATGTGCCTGGTTTCGATGTGGAGCCTCTGGTGTCGATGATAGAAAAAGAAGAGTTCCTCGAAAGAGCAGTGGAAAATGATTATGTGCTGTGCTTTCAGCACGACTATTACAACGAATGCTGCAGCCTGGAGCGCACCGCAAAAGGGATACGCCAGAAGGATATTTTTACGCTTGCTGATTTATAACTACCCAATATGAAAGAAAAAGCCAAACAATATCACGATCAATTTGCTGGCCTCACCGCCGAAGAGATGCTGCGCAAAACGCTCGAATGGCATGCCGAAAAAGCAGTGTTCAGCAGCAGCCTGGGTGCCGAAGACCAGGTGATAACCCATATGTTGATGCAAATCGATAAAAATGCTTCAATCTTTACGCTCGATACTGGCCGAATGTTTCCCGAAACCTACGAGTTGATCGAAAGGACCGAAGCACGATATGGCTTCAGGATCCAGGTGTTTTTCCCCGATTATAAGGCCGTAGAGCATATGGTGCAGACCCGTGGTATCAACCTTTTTTTTCATAGCATAGAAAACCGCAAGATGTGCTGCCATATCCGCAAAATTGAACCCCTGAAGCGCGCGCTCAAAGGTAAGGAGGTGTGGATCACCGGGTTGAGGCGCGAGCAGTCGCCAACACGCCAGGATATGCAATATGCCGAATGGGATCCGGCGAACCGTATTATTAAAGTAAATCCTTTGCTCGATTGGACCGAACAGCAAGTTTGGGATTATATTCGTGAAAACAAAATACCTTATAACACCCTGCACGACAAGGGCTTCCCTAGCATTGGATGCCAGCCCTGCACGCGTGCGGTGGAACCTGGCGAAGATGTGCGCGCCGGACGCTGGTGGTGGGAAAATCCGGACACCAAGGAATGTGGATTGCATAAGCGCTAACAGGCACCTGAACGCCAGTTTAAAAAATTTAGAAAACTATTGCCACATGTGGTTTTTGCCATTACTTTTGCATTTTCCTATTTTTTAAAATATAACCAAATTGGGTCATATCGGCAAAAAGGATTTTATGGAAAATGCAGGCGATAATAGCCCTGCTGAAGAAACGGAACGTTATAAAATTTTGTTTCAAAAAGCCCCCTTGGTGCAGTTGTTGGTTAATCCCTGCAATAATGCCATTCTTGATGCCAACCGTGCTGCAGCCACTCTTTATGGTCGCGAAGACCCCGCTTCTCTTATCGGACAAAACTTGCTCGGGTTGCACCCATGGCAGGCCGATCCAATGAAGAAAAGTCTTATTGAAGCTTTGAAGCAGGGCGAAAGCCATTTTTCTTTTACCTTCGACAGTATTGCCAACGGCACTGTAGATCTTGCCCTTTTTGCCGGGAAGATTGCCCTGGGGAAAAGGGAGTTGCTTTTTGTTAATATTCAGGATATTACCGATACCAAAAAAGCCGAAAGGATATTGACCCTGAAAAATACCGAGCTTCAAAAAACCAATGCCGAGCTCGACCACTTTGTATACAGCACCTCGCACGAACTGAGGGCACCGCTGGTATCGGTGCTGGGGCTAATAAGCCTGCTCGAGACCGAAACCGAACAAAGCGAACAGGTCACGTATGTGAAGTTGATGAAAGAAAGCATTCACAAGCTCGACCTTATCATCCACGATATAATTGATTATTCGCGAAATGCCCGTTTCGAGGTGAAGTTGTCGCCAATCGATTTTAACTACCTGCTCGAAAAAACCATCAATAATTTGCAATACCTTCCTCAAGTCGAAAAGATTGATTTACGCTTCCGGGTGAATAGCGAAGGATTATTTTTTTCTGACAAGCGCAGGGTAGAGGTGATTCTCAGTAATTTGGTTTCGAATAGTTTAAAGTTTTACAACCCCGAAACGGATCAACCATTGGTGGAGGTGCTGGTGCAGGTCAATTCTCAGCAGGCTATTATCCGTGTGGAGGACAATGGCAGGGGCATTCCGGAAACACACCTGCCACGAATATTCGAAATGTTTTTTCGGGGCTATGAGCAAAGCACTGGCAGCGGCATTGGGCTCTATATTGTAAAGGAAATTGTGGAGAAACTCAATGGCAGCATACAGGTAGAGTCGACCCAAGGGCAAGGCACCGTGTTTACTGTAAAAATTCCTAATCACCCTCAACCCAATTGACACAATGGCTGTTAAAAAACTCCTCTTAATCGATGACAGCGACATTGACAACATGGTAAACCGCAAAATGGTGGAGAAAAGCCACTTTGCCGAAAATATCACAGTGAGAAAAAGCGCCCGAGCCGGACTGGAATATCTCAACGATACATTAACCACCAACCCCGCCCTGCTTCCCGAGCTGATCTTTCTTGACATCCGCATGCCCGACATGGATGGTTTCGACTTTCTTGCAGCATTCCAGTATTTGGATCCGGTCATCAGGCAGCACTGCAAAATTGCCATGCTTTCCTCCTCCATCGATGCCGACGATTATCGTCGCGCCATCGAGAACCCCTTTGTGGTGAAGTTTGTGAACAAGCCCCTTACCGTTAAAGCCCTGCAGGAAATTAAGTTCTGAAACTTTTTCTTGATTCCCATCTTCTTTAATAAATCACTGCCGGTAATTTAGCCCGGGTGTTTTACGTAGTAATAAATGGTAGTTTTTGCCCTCACAGGGAAAGGGCCGTAGCAGCTATATTTGAAGGCTGAAAATGGCAAAACACCAAACTTGCATGAGCAAATACCGCATGATTGTCCGTCCGCTTGGAACCGAAGGCTACCTGGTAAAACTGGTCAGCCTGAAAGGGGCTGTAGCAAAAACGGTGTTTTTGGGAAGAAGCCTGGAGATTCCTAATATTGACAAGCTAATCAGTATATATGCCGGGGCCTTGCAAGCCCAACCTGCCTGACCATAAATGCAAAAAAAAAGACCGCCCGGACATGGCGATCTTTTTTTTACTAGAAAGCGACCCGAGGCCTAAGCCTTTCTAACTCTGATACCTCCCCTTTCAGATCAAAACTACCCGGAAAAACTACTAATTCAAAGTTTGTCCGACAAGTTGAATGTTAATAACCCCCGGGTAAATTTTGACAACGGAAATTCCGGAGAACTCCGCCGCTAAGGTTCTGCCTGGGTCGCTTATTTCTTTATAATCCAGCCTTTCAAAAAACGTAATTAATTCTAAAAGAATATGTACCAAAGTTAATACTTCCAATAGGACGGAACAATTCGTTTATTTACTAAAATTTGTATTAGTAAATACCCTTAGGTTTTGGGAGTTAAACAATTGATCAAAAATACCTTATATGTTAATAACTAAGTAGTTGAGAAAAATTTCCCTTTAATATCCACTCCAGAAATCTATTAAAAAAAAGGAGTGGAGGTTTGCAGTTTTTTAGCTATTTTTTTTCGGCAAAATTTCGTTAAACACAGTGGTTCCTCCGTCCACTTTAATAATTGATCCGGTAATCCATGCCGATTTGTCTGAAAGCAGAAAATGAACCATCTGTGCTATGTCTTCCGGTTTGCCAATTCGGCCGATAGGATATTTGGATTCTGATTTTTGAAGCATTTGGCGGTACACTTCTTCGCTGGGTACCACTTTGCTATCCAGGTGCAAATGGGTTTCTACCAGTCCGGGATTTACGGCATTTACCCTTATTTTGTATGGGCCCAACTCGCCCGCCAGAAACTCGGTAAGCATATCAACACCGGCTTTTGACACCGAGTAGGCAATGCTGCGACCAGGCACGCGCGAGGCAATGGATGAAATGTTTACTACTGAAGCTCCATTGGCATTGACTAGCAGTGGCAGAAGTTTCTGGGTTAACAAATACGGTGCATTGAGATTTATGTCGAGGTTTTCTTTCCACAGCTCGTAGCCGATGTCCAAAATGCCACCTGCCGTAAGCATCCCTGCGTTGTTTACCAGTCCGTGCAGTTTCCCGAATTTCTCGTTCAGCATTTTAAAGAGCCTCTGGCAGTCGGCTGGCTCACTAACATTGCCGGTTATGAAGTCTACTTTACCCTTCAGTCTTGGCCTTTCTTTCAGGGCCCTGTCAATTTTTGCCTGGCTGCGGCTAAGCGAAATCACCTGGTAGCCACCTTCTTTTGTGAGAAGATCTGCAATGGCCAGCCCAATACCTGAACTTCCGCCGGTTACTAAAACGTTCTTCATATGAATACTTTTTGTCAAATATCGGCAATTCTGAGCACGATTTTGCCAAATTGCGACTGATTTTGCATATGGTCAAACGCTGCCTGTACTTCCTCCATGCCAAAAACCCTGTCAATAATTGGGTTTACAATGAATTCAGTCACAAATGACAGCATCTGTTCAAAGTCGGTAGGCGATCCCATGGTAGTGCCCAATATAGAAGCCTGCTTCCAAAAAAGTCTTGCCGGAATAAGTTCTGGAATTTTCCCTGCGGTGCCGCCAAAATTCACAATCTTTCCACCGGTCGTCAACAGGTTAATGAGTTGAAGGAATTCAGGTCCGCCAGCACTGTCAATAATCAGGTCGAAGCCATCGGGTTCCATTTCCAGCAATTGTTCGGTCCAATTTTCGTCGGTGTATAACACGCCATTTATTGCACCCAATAAAACAGCTTGCTTAATTTTATCTTGTGAACTGCTCGTTACATAAACCATTGCTTCGGCTCTGACTCCGAATGAGAGCAAGAAACTGGCAACCCCGCCACCAACTCCGGTGATCAAGACTTTCTCGCCTCGTTTGAGACTGCCCCGGTAAAACATGGCGCGGTAGGCTGTGAGGCCGGCAAGGGGCAGGGCGGCGGCTTTTTCGAAATTCAAACCAATTGGAATAGGATAGGCATTTTCGGCCTGCACACAAACATATTCGGCAAAGGTTCCCTGGGTGGGCATCCCCAGAATCTGAAAATCTTTGCCATGGCCCTGGCGTCGTGGGCCCCAACGCAAAGCTGGATTGATAACCACTTTGTTGCCAATGAGTTCTTCAGAAACACCTGCTCCTACGGATTCAACAATCCCTGCACCATCAGAACCCAAAACACTGGGATATTCTTTCAGGAAATATTTCCCTTGCTTTATCCAAAGGTCGCGATGATTCAGTGCTGCCGCTGCAATCCTTACCAGTACTTCACCTTCCCTGGGTTCTGGTTTGTTAATGTCTTCCAGGATAAACGCTCCGTTCAACTCTTTTAAAACAATCGCCTTCATACTTTTCTTTTTTTGTTTAACAATTTTAAGCAAGTTATGTTTCTTCAATTTTAAAGCGAGAATTGAAACATATTAAAATGTTTTATAATTTTGAAATAATAAATGATTCTTTTATTTAAATATTTAAATTGAATATCATGAGAAAGTTATTTGTTTTGCTGTTTTTTATCCCGGCTTTTGGGGCTTTTGCACAGGAAGACACAACCGTGGTTCGCAATTGGAAATACGACGGGTTCTTCAGCCAACAGCTCAACCAGGTTTCATTTACCAACTGGGCCGCCGGTGGTGAGAACAGCTTTGCCTCAACCAGTATTATAGCCCTTGGTGCAAATTATGCAAAAGATCAGAATACCTGGGAGAATAAACTCGACCTTGCTTATGGCATTATTAAAATGCAGGACAACCCCATGCGCAAGAACGAAGATAAGATCGATTTCCTCTCCAAATATGGTCGCAAGGTTTCTGACAAACTCAGTGCTGCAGCCTTGTTGAATTTCCGCAGCCAATTCGATGCTGGTTACAAATATCCCAACGACAGCGTGGTGGTTTCGCGTTTTATGGCCCCGGGCTACTTGCTGGCCTCGCTTGGTTTCGATTATAAGCCAGTTGAGTATCTTTCCATTTTTCTCTCGCCGGCTACTGGTAAGTTTACTTTTGTGTTCGATGATGACTTGGCTGCGATTGGTGCTTATGGGGTCGATCCCGGAAAAAATGTGAACCCCGAGTTTGGTGCCTTGGCCTCTATTGCTTTTGCAAAAGAAGTTTTCGAAAATGTGAGACTTGCATCAAAAATTGACCTTTTCAATAATTATACCGATGCTGACAAAAACAATCGAAAGAATACAGACGTAAACTGGGAAACCAACCTGAACATGAAGGTTAACAGGTACATTACGGCAAGCATGGGCTTCAACCTGATTTACGATCATGACATTCCAATCCCGATTTATGAAACCATTGGTGGTGAGGAAGTTCAGGTTGGAACAGGCCCCCGGACCCAGTTCAAACAGCTGTTTGGTATTGGCTTATCTTATAACTTCAAAAAGTAACCAACTGAAAAATAAGTCTTTAATGCTCAAGGGGTGATCTCAAGTCACCCCTTGAGTTTTTATATGGCTTTTGACTTTACGCCTATTTAATAAACATCATCTCTCTGTACTTTGGCAGGGGCCAGAGTTGGTCCTCAACCAGAATTTCGAGTTTGTCGATGTGGTAACGAATTTCTTCCATCAGCGGCTTCACCTTGTTGCAGTAAGCACGGGCGCAGGCCGGCATGTGCTCGATCTGATTGGCTGTCTTGCGCTCCGCGATCATTTGGCTTACCATGGTGCGGATCTGAGTAATGTGTTCCGAGATCTTTAAAATGGAATGCATCTGCAGGTCAGAATGCTCCTTAAACAGGGCCGGTGGCAGCACTTCCTTCAGACCTTTCACGTTTTCGACCAGTACATTCTGATAGCGGATGGCAGCAGGGATAATGTGGTTACCGGAAAGGTCGGCCAGCACCCTCGATTCGATTTGCAAAACCTTGGCGTAATTTTCGAGCCTTATTTCATAACGGGCATGCAGCTCTTTTTCAGTGAAGATATTGTTCTTTCCGAAAAGATCGAGGGTGCTTTTTGAGATGTACGACTCGAGGGCTTCCGGGGTGCTTTTCAGGTTGGGAAGTCCGCGGCGGGCGGCTTCATCAACCCATTCCTGGCTATAACCATTCCCTTCAAACAGAATGTTCTTCGATTCGCGGATATACTTTCTCAGCACCCTGAAAATGGCTTCATCCTTCTCAATGCCTTTCTCCATGCTTCGGTCAACCTCTGCCTTGAATTGTTGCAGCTGATCGGCCAGAATGGCGTTCAGTACAATCATAGAGGGACCGCAATTGGCCGCTGATCCCACAGCCCGGAACTCAAACTTATTGCCCGTAAAGGCCATGGGAGAGGTGCGGTTGCGGTCCGTATTATCGATGATGATCCTCGGAATCTTCCCGATATTCAGTTTCAGTTCGGTCTTCTCATCCGGGGTCATCTTCCGGTCTTTCACTTTTTTCTCAATTTCACCAAGAACCCTGGTAAGCTGGCGGCCGATAAACATGGAAATGATGGCAGGCGGGGCTTCGTTTGCACCAAGGCGGTGGTCGTTTCCGGCTGAGGCTATGGCTCCCCTTAAAAGGGCTGCATGTTCATTGACGGCCTTTATGATATTGATAAAGAAAGTAAGGAACAGCAGGTTGGTTTTAGGGGTGTGCCCGGGGCTCAGCAGGTTTTTGCCGGTATTGGTAGCCAATGACCAGTTGTTGTGCTTGCCACTCCCGTTTACGCCTTCAAAGGGTTTTTCGTGAAACAGTACCCGGAAGCGGTGCTTGCGGGCAACCTTATCCATAACGACCATAATTAGCTGGTTGTGGTCGATGGCGATATTTACCTCTTCGTAAACAGGCGCAAGTTCAAATTGGTTTGGGGCTACTTCGTTATGGCGGGTTTTTACCGGAATGCCCAGTTTCCATGCTTCAACCTCAAATTCTTTCATAAAAGCCGCCACGCGATGGGGAATGGCACCGAAGTAGTGGTCTTCGAGCTGCTGACCCCTTGCGGGAATATGGCCGGTGAGCGTGCGGCCAGTCATCACCAGGTCTGGGCGGGCAAAATACAGGGATTCATCCACCAGGAAGTACTCCTGCTCCCAGCCAAGGGTGGGATAAACTTTTGTAATGTTGCGGTCGAAGAGCTGACACACTTCCACAGCCACCTGGTCCATAAGAGCCATGGTCTTTAGCAGGGGCGTTTTAAAGTCGAGGGCTTCGCCGGTATAGGCAATAAAAATGGTAGGGATACACAAGGTGCCATCCATGATAAAGGCAGGGGAGGAGGGGTCCCAAGCTGAATAGCCGCGGGCTTCGAAGGTGTTGCGCAGTCCACCGCTGGGGAAACTGCTGGCATCGGGCTCCTGCTGCACCAGCTGCGTGCCGTCGAACTGCTCAATGGTAAGGTTGGGTTCCACCGGGCTGAAAAAGGCATCGTGCTTTTCGGCGGTGGCGCCATTCAATGGCAAGAACCAGTGGGTGTAATGGCTGGCGCCTTTGCTTATGGCCCAGGCCTTCATAGCCGAAGCCACCTGATCTGAAATGCGGGGATCGATCTGCCCAGACTTGTCGATGGCTTCGATGAGCTGTCGGAAGACATCTTCAGGCAGATACTCGCGCATAACCAAACGCGAAAAGACGTTGGTGCCAAAATATTCCGATACTTTGGACGAAATATTCACGGCTTCGGGAAATGGGCGGGATACCGCCGACTGTAATGCGTTAAATCGGTGTGTCATTTGAAAATGTTTTGGATTTTCAAAAGTACACTAAAAAATAAGGGGGTATATTAAAAAAACATTAACTTTTTCAACAAAGTGTTGAAAAAAATAGGGGTGTTTAAAAATAAAAATCAGTTTTCAGGAAATAGAACTTGCTTTTTGCAGCACTATGGCAACTTTTTCATCGATATCGAGGTTGCCGTCGATCCATTGAATAGGCATGCCCTGCCGTTCCATGCGTCTGAACCAGGTCATTTGCCGCTTGGCAAACTGGTGTATGGCTGTGTTGAGGGTGCTGAACATTTCATCGTATGAGATCTCTCCGGTAACGTACTGGGTTAAAATCCGGTATTCAAGGCCATAAAACTTAAGTTGCTCGGGTTTTAGGCCGGTGTTGAGCAGGCGGTTGATCTCATCGAGCATGCCCGCTTCAAGCCGGCGACTTAGCCTTTCGGTAATGCGCTGGCGGATTACCGGCCGCTCGAAGTGAATGCCGAAAATAATGGGTTTGAAAACCGGGTAGCTGTTCGTTTTTGAAGGTTGGTTTTTTTGATGGGTTTCAATCTCCACGGCCCGGATCAGGCGCTCCCGGTCATTAGTGTCGGTGGTATTGTGCAATGGACGGTATAAAGCAAGCAGCTGGGAAAGTTCTTCGTTGGTAAGCCGCTGTAGACTTTCGCGCAATTCGGGGTCAGGCTTCACTTTTTGCAGGGCATATCCCTTTAATGCGGCTTCGATATAAAGGCCTGTGCCACCGCATAAAATGCCCTGCTTATGTCTCTTTTGAATATGAGTCAATGCCTTGACAAAGTCCTGCTGGAATTCAAAAACATTGTATTCGTATCCGGGCTCAACAATGTCGACCAGGTGATAGGGCACCAAAATGTCATCAACCATAAAATCATGAAGGTCCTTGCCTGTGCCAATGTCCATGCCGCGATATACCTGCCGCGAATCGGCGCTGATCACCTCCCCTTCGCATTTTGCGGCAACACAGGCTGCCAGCCGGGTTTTGCCGGTGGCGGTCGGGCCGGTAATAACAATCAGGGTGTTTGGATTGGGAAGACTCATGGGCAGTCGTTTTCCTGAAAATTTTGTTCTTTCT
The DNA here is from genome assembly GCA_041687035.1 of Bacteroidales bacterium. GTDB lineage: Bacteria > Bacteroidota > Bacteroidia > Bacteroidales > UBA7960 > UBA7960. The sequence continues at coordinate 44,972 of JAWLCS010000011.1, read as the reverse complement.
CCAACAAGTAATTTCTTAAAGTGTTGAGTAATTCAATGGAGGAGGTTTGGAAATCGAGGTCTTTATTGACCTCTAACCCAAATTTAACAAAAAAATCCGGGAAAAACACATCGAGGAAAGCCAAAAGGTTATCTTCATCACGGTAAGAAACCTGCCCTTGCTGGTATTTCAGAAACTGCAATATTCTTAAACCATCTACCTTATGGTGGCAGGCTTTTACAAATGTTGAAACGTTTTTGTGGTTTTGCCGCAGGGGTTCAAAAATGTCGTCTTCGCCAAACTGCTGGTTCAGGAATTCGGTCATTGGCGTTTCCTGGATTGTCTCAAGTAAATTAAGAAACACCTTATATGTACTTTCAACCTGATCGAAAAGCCGGTAATCGTAAATCGGGTAACTGTCCCAGTTTCCACTACTGCCCTTGATGAGGGCGGGCCCGGTGCCGAAAAATACCCGGTCAGAATATCTCGTTCCGGGAAAAACAATGCTGCTGTTGAAATTGGCTATCCAGCCTGTCTTGCGAAGTTTTTGCAAAAGATAAAAGTCTTCGCCACTTTTTTTGGCGGTCATGCCACCGATTTTTCGGTAGGCGCTCACCGGCAAGGCTATGGCCGAGCCCAGGGCTGTAAAAGAATAAGGAGAGCCTATGCGCCACATGTTAATGGCGTAATACCGCATGTAAATCTCGTAGCGGAGCATGGCCCGGTCGAGGGTTTCATCGCCGGAGAGGCGGTGATAGTAGGGGTTTGAAAGAGCCACTGCCATGGGAAAGCGCTCAAAGACTTTCTCGATCGACGTAAGGTAATCGGGCTCAATAAGCGTGTCGGAATCCAGGCTTACAATAACATCATCGGGTTGGGCCACCTTGTTTATGGCGTCCATGATTACCTTGCGTGCCTGGCCTACGCCAAGAGCCTTGCCTTTCCATCCATTGCCGGAGCTGCTTTGATCGATAATGTGTAGGTTTTCCCAGCCCAGACTTTTAAGAAAAGAGAGGGTTTGCCGGTTGTCTTCGCAAACGGCCAGCTTTTCCGCTTTATCCCACCAGGATTCCGGCTGATTGACACAAATCCACACCTGAAAATTGTCGTGCTGCTGCTTTTCGAGGCATTCCATGGTTTGCGGCAGAAAGGCCGCTTCGTTCATGGCTGGCAGGGCAACATGCAGGGTGTGGCTGGCAGGCATAAAAAAAATTTAATTGCTTTTCTTTGAGCGCTTGCGTTCGTGCTCATCTAAAATGACCTTGCGCATGCGTATGTGCTTGGGCGTGAACTCCACATATTCGTCCTCGCGGATATATTCGAGGGCTTCTTCCATGGAGAATTTTATGGCAGGGGTAATACTTGCTTTGTCGTCTGAGCCGGAAGCCCTCACGTTGGTAAGCTTCTTGGTTTTGATAAGGTTTACCAGCAGATCGTCCTGCCTGGTGTTTTCACCCACAAGCTGGCCGGCATAAATTTCTTCGCCCGGGTCGATAAAGAACTTGCCGCGATCTTGCAGCTTATCGATGGAATAGGCAATGGCCGTACCTGTTTCCATAGCAATGAGGGCACCGTTGCGGCGCACCCCAAACTCACCCTTGAAAGGTTCATAACCTTTGAGGCGATGCGCCATGATGGCTTCGCCCTCGGTAAGGGTAAGCATATTGTTGCGCAAACCGATCAGTCCCCTTGAAGGAACTTCAAACTCCAGCTCGGTACGGTCGTTTTTCTGCTCCATGTTGATCATTTCGCCCTTGCGTTGCGACACCAACTCAATGACCTTGCCTGCAAAAGCATCGGGCACATGCACTGTGAGGTACTCGATGGGCTCGTGCTTCTTACCATCAATCTCCTTGATGATTACCTGCGGTTGTCCCACTTGCAGCTCGTAGCCTTCGCGGCGCATGGTCTCAATCAAGATGGACAGGTGCAGGATGCCCCGCCCGTAAACCACATAGGCATCAGGACTGCCCGACTCTTCCACCTTCAAGGCCAGATTTTTCTCGGTTTCGCGGAAAAGGCGGTCGCGCAGGTGGCGGCTGGTAACAAACTTGCCGTCGCGCCCAAAAAAGGGCGAGTTGTTGATGGTAAACAGCATGCTCATGGTGGGCTCATCAATGGCAATAGCTTTGATGGCTTCGGGATTTTCAAAATCGGCCACGGTGTCGCCTATTTCGAAATCTTCAATTCCCAATAATGCGCAGATCTCGCCGGCATGAATGGGGGTCTTGATCTTTTCTTTGCCCAGTCCTTCGAATACGTACAATTCTTTAATACGTGACTTTTGTATGGTGCCGTCGCGCTTAACCAGCGAAACCTGCTGGTTCTGTTCAAGGGTGCCACGTGTGAGCCTGCCCACGGCAATACGACCAACGTATGAGCTGTAATCGAGCGAGGTAATCTGCATCTGGGTGGTTCCTGCAGCGGGTACGGCCGGAGGGATATGCTCCAGGATCACATCGAGCAGCTGTAAAATATCGGTGGTTGGCTTCCTCCAGTCGTCGGACATCCAACCGCCTTTGGCCGAGCCGTAAATCGTTGGGAAGTTAAGCTGGTCTTCGGTGGCATTGAGGCTGAACATCAGGTCGAATACCTTCTCCTGCACCAGCCCTGGGTCGCAGTTGGGCTTGTCAACCTTATTGATTACCACTATGGGCTTCTTTTCAAGCAAAATGGCTTTTTCCAGCACAAATCGGGTTTGGGGCATAGGGCCTTCAAAGGCATCCACGATAAGCAGCACCCCGTCGGCCATGTTGAGCACGCGTTCTACTTCACCTCCAAAGTCGGCGTGGCCGGGCGTGTCAATAATATTGATTTTGGTGTCTTTATAGCGTACCGAGCAGTTTTTTGCAAGTATGGTGATGCCGCGTTCGCGCTCCAGGTCGTTGCTGTCGAGGATCAGGTCGCCTGTATCCTGGTTGTCGCGAAAAAGTTTTACTTGGTGAAGAATGCGGTCTACAAGGGTGGTTTTGCCATGATCGACGTGGGCGATAATGGCGATGTTGCGTATTTCTGTCATTGATGATTTTTAGGGCTGCAAAGGTAGTAAAAAAGTTTGGAGTTTG
>JAWLCS010000011.1:15441-41828 GCA_041687035.1 Bacteroidales bacterium | reverse complement strand
GTTTTGCCATGATCGACGTGGGCGATAATGGCGATGTTGCGTATTTCTGTCATTGATGATTTTTAGGGCTGCAAAGGTAGTAAAAAAGTTTGGAGTTTGGAGTTTAGGATTCAAAGTTAAAAGTTCAAAGTTCAAGCACCAGGCTCCAAGGATAAAGCCTGCCTGCCGGAGGCAGGGATAAAGAAATTCCTTAGAAAATCATCAATCATCAACCGATCCGCTTACCAGCAGAGAGCTTATGAACGAAGTGAACCGATCGAAGCCAGCTCTCGGAAGCCAATTATCATCATTCATAATTCATTATTCATAAATCATCAATAAAAAAGCCGGCCTGCAAAATGCAAAACCGGCTTGTTCTTTATCCTCTATGCCCTGAGCCCTGAGCTCCGCGCTAATATATTAAAACTCCTCGGGGTTCTTTTTCTTCATAAAAATGGAGGTGATCAGCGACATGACAAAGCCCAGGAAAGTGTAATTGAAAATGGTAGAGAAGGTCATAAACCCTGGTTTCATTAGCCGTTGAGAAATGCTTAGCGCCATATCGAGTTCTGCATCAGTAATATTAGGGTTTTTGTCAATCATTTTTTGTTCGGCTGCTTCATACAGTAAATTCATTGCAGCCGGATCAATGAACTTGTAAAAAAGAAAAATATAAATGCCAACCAGGATAGAAGCAAAGAAAATCGTCAGGGTGCCAAAGCCAAGGGCCTGTCCGTAAGAAATAAATCCTCCTCTTACTTCATCGCGCCAGGCTTTTGTGGCAAGAATAATTCCTCCTAAAAGAACAGCATATGAAATATATGCTGAATACATGCTGGTAAGACCTCCGGCAAAATAAAAAACCAACTGGATCACAATGAGCAGGATGCCAATTAGCATGCCATAGGTGAGGGCGGTTTTTAACATTCCGGGCTGCGAATTATTTTCAATAGTTTCCATGTTTTCCATGCGAATGCTTGTTATGGTTAAGACTGACAAACCTACGCTTATTTTCAGAAAATTGCAATAATGTATTATCATTTATTGAATTTCTGTTTGGCCCCGGATAAAGAAGTTGACAAAATGGAATTTTTTGCCAAAAAGACACCAGGACACCAATGCACCAAGGATTCAGAAAGATTTTTTTTGGCAGCTCACAAAAAAATATTACTTTTGCGCCGGGTAAGTCTGATACGACCAGCTCCCGCTGAACTCCCCCAGGATCGGAAGATAGCAAGGGTAGGCGGTCGTAGCGGTGCGATATCAAACTTGCCCATTTTTTATTTCAGGCAAAGCATCAATAAGCATTAAAACCCAATCAACATGAAATTTTTTATCGACACCGCCAACCTCGATCAGATTCGCGAAGCCAATGACCTTGGCATTCTCGACGGAGTAACCACCAACCCTTCGCTTATGGCAAAGGAAGGCATCAAAGGCCAGGAAAGCATCCTGAAGCATTATGTGGATATCTGCAATATTGTTGATGGAGATGTGAGTGCCGAAGTAATTGCCACCGATTTTGAAGGCATTGTGCGTGAAGGCGAAGCCCTTGCTGCCCTGCACCCGCAAATCGTGGTAAAAGTGCCCATGATAAAGGACGGCATCAAGGCCATAAAATATTTCTCAAATAAGGGCATTAAAACCAACTGCACCCTGGTGTTTTCGCCCGGGCAAGCCATTTTGGCTGCAAAAGCAGGTGCCACCTATGTATCCCCATTTCTTGGCAGATTGGACGATATTTCGACCGACAGCATCACCCTCATACATCAGATCGTAAACATATACAGCATTCACGGTTTTGAAACCCAGGTGCTGGCGGCCAGCATACGCCACGCCATGCACATCGTGGCCTGCGCCGAAGCAGGTGCCGACGTGGTCACCTGCCCGCTCGAGCCCATCCTCAGCCTGCTCAAACACCCTTTGACCGATATCGGCCTGGAGAAGTTTCTGGCAGACGCGAAGAAGTAGGCAGTAGGCAGTAAGAAGTAAAAAGCCCTGGAAGAGTCTTGCCGGGGCTTTTGCATTTTTTGTCAACTTGCCCTTGGCTAAATTCCCATCTCTTATCCATCACCTCTCGTTCCCTTGCTTGTCTGTATCCTCGCCCTATCTTCGCTCTTCCCGATGAGAGTTGAAAGGGACCGGAAAGGGAGTTGAAAGGGACTTGAAAGGGAGGGGGTTCCCCCGGATGTTCAGGGAAAAATAAAAAAAGCGCAGTGGATTTACCGCTGCGCTTTTTTTTTGGTATCACGTAAAATCAAACGCGCTTACATACACCGGGCTTTCTTCGAGCATTTTGATCTCTTCGGGCTGGAGCTGAATGGTGGAGGCCATGATGTTGGTGCCGGCATCTTTTGTGAAGGGGTGTATGAAGCCGAATTGCCCGTATTGCTTTAGTTGTTGCAGCACCGGGCACTTTGTGTCCATCCACCAAAGGGCGGTGTGCAACTTGTTTTCGGCCAGCAGGCCTTCGAGCAGTACGTGAAAATGCTGCACATGGCCGGGCTTAAACCAAATACCCTCCAGTGCCAGAAAGTCGAATTTATTTGGATTGAAAATCCTGCTGATCAGGGGCATATAGGGCAATACATTCAGTATGATTTTTCCCGAAAGGCCGGGCATTTTTTTTACGCGCCAGTTTATTTTATGAATCTGAACCCCGGCTACGATCTCGCCATCTTCTTCTAAGTAATAATAGTCGTTGTGGTGAAAAATCTTGGAAAATTGTAACATGGAGTGCCCGCTGTAAAAGGCCGTTAAATGTTCAAGAATTTTCTTCTTTCCGGCATCTGTTTCGGCTTTTTTAATTTTGTTGTTTTTCTTTGGGAAAAACCGGCTGAAGCCAATGGTGCTGATATTCCTTATCGTACGGTAGCCGGCATTGCTTACGACCTTAAACGAGCTGATGTTTTTCTTTTCGATGGAGGCATAAAAAATGGTAGGGGCATTCTCTCTCGCGCGAATGAGCTTCATGGCCTTTTCGCCGAATTTTTTCATGAGTCCCTGCCCCCTTATGGATTGTGAGGCGCTGAAATACCTGATATAATAGCAGTTGTAAGCATGCTGTCCCACCTTTACCTCCACCTGGCAAAAGACCCCAATGCCCAGCATTATTCCGTTTTTTTGCAGGGAAATGGTGGTTGGGTTGCTCAGGTGGCTTACGTGCTCGGCGGTGTTTAAATGTTCGTATATCAGGCCTCCGCTGCCAATTGAATTCTCAAGGAGTAAATCAACAGCCTCCTTAGGCACGCCCTCTTCGCGGTATATCTCATAGCCGTCTTCGGTCATCAATAGTTCTTTCTTCATGCAGAAAGTATTTGGGGTTGCCAGGATTTTTAGGTAGCCTGGTAGCGGTTCAAATGTAATTAAATGTTTTTAAAAAAGCCTGAAGGGCCTATTATGGTATTTTGTTTAACTTCGTAACATAAACCATTTGTCAGGAATCATTGATCAAATATAAGCTATGAGGAATTTTCGCATTCTTTTTGCCGGGCTTGCGCTGCTGCTTTTTGCTAGCAGTCTTTTTGCCCAGCGCAGCGATCGCGTAAGCGAAGCTATTGAACAGGAGCCCGGAAAAACATTCAGGGTGTATGTGTATGAAATGAAGGAAGAAATTGCCCGTCCGGCGGTATTCAAAACGCAGAAAGCTTTTCGCGAAGCCGATAGCCTGGGGGTTGATTTTGTGCTGATTCATATGAACACTTACGGCGGGGCGGTCGATGCAGCCGATTCCATTCGAACCCGTATTCTTCAGTCAAAAATCCCCGTTATTGTTTTTGTCGACAACAACGCGGCCTCGGCCGGGGCATTGATTTCCATTGCTTCCGACCGTATTTATATGCGGCCTGGCGCTAACATTGGGGCGGCCACGGTGGTTGACCAGACTGGCGAGGTGGTACCCGACAAATTCCAATCATACATGCGCTCCATGATGCGCTCCACGGCCGAAGCCAAGGGCCGCGATCCGGAAATTGCCCAGGCAATGGTCGATCCCAGCTTTGAGATTCCCGGAATTATTGAGGAAGGCAAGGTGCTCACCTTCACTGCCTCTGAAGCCATGCGTTTTGGTTTCTGCGAAGGCCTGGCCGAAAATATAGAAGAGCTGATGCAGGTGGCCGGCATTGAAAACTACGAAATTATTGAGCAGAAGCTTTCCTGGACCGAAAGGCTCATTGGCTTTCTTATAAGTCCGCTGGTAAGTGGCTTGCTTATCATGCTCATACTGGGCGGAATTTATTTTGAACTGCAAACCCCCGGCATTGGTTTCCCCATTATGCTGGCCGTGGCAGCAGCACTGCTTTATTTTGCCCCGCTTTATATCGAGGGATTGGCGTCGCATTGGGAAATTGCCTTTTTTATTGTTGGTGTCATACTTGTTGCCGTTGAGTTGTTTGTAATACCTGGCTTCGGCGTCACCGGCGTGCTGGGGGCGCTGTTTGTAATTACCGGTTTGGCTATGGCCATGGTGGGCAACGATGGCTGGGACTTTACCGGCGTGCCCGCCAGGGAAATTATGGTGGCCTTTATGATTGTGATCATTGCCTTTTTTCTGTCGCTCACGCTTTCTTTTTACATTGGGCAGAAATTGTTTACCCAGACCAGTCGCTTTAAAGGTTTTGCCTTGAATACGATACAGGAAACGGAGTCGGGCTATACTTCGGCCAATGTCCAAATGAAAAGCCTTGTGGGAAAAACCGGCACTGCCTTTACAGTGCTACGCCCTAGCGGCAAAATTGAAGTGGAAGACGATATTTACGACGCCACCGCCCTGACCGGCTACATCGAAAAAGGCGAGGCCATCAGGGTAGTGAAGTATGAAACTTCGCAGGTTTTTGTGGTTAAAGTTTAAAGTTAGAAGTTTGGAGTTCAAGGTTCAACCCCAAACCCCAACCGAGCGAAGCGAGCTCATGAGCGAAGCGAATAAACCCTAATCCCTAATCTCTAATCCCTAATCCTAAAGCTATGCATCGATATATTTTTGGAGACGTAACACTGGAACTGATTGAAGGCGACCTGACCCGTCAGCCCGATATGGAAGCCATTGCCAATGCTGCCAATGCTATGCTGCGCAAAGGGGGCGGAGTTGATGGTGCCATACACCATGTGGCCGGACCTGGCTTGGAAAAAGAAGCCCACCCGCTTGGGCCACTTAAGCCGGGTGAGGCCGTGATTACGGGCGGTCACAATCTGCCCAACAAATACGTGATTCATTGCCTGGGACCGGTGTATGACCGTGATATTCCGCACGACAAGCTGCTGGCCGATTGTTACAGGAACGCCCTTCGCCTTTGTGAAGAAAATGGCATTAAGAGCATCGCTTTTCCGGCCATCTCTACCGGCATTTTTGGTTATCCACCCGAGGAAGCCGCACCGGTAGCTCTCAAGGCCATAATAGAGGCCATGCCAACGCTTAAAAGCCTGAAAACCATACGCGTAGTACTTTATAATTCCAGCTTGCATGAGATTTTTCGCGAGGCCCTGAAAAAACTCATTTGAAAAACTTTGCTTATGATTCCAGACACCAGCATTTCTCCGCTTTATACCGACCTGTACCAGCTCACTATGGGGCAGGCTTACTTTAAAAACGGAAAGCACGAAATTCCGGCTTGTTTCGATTATTTTTTCAGAAAGATTCCCTTTAAGGGCGGTTATGTGGTGCTTTCCGGGCTCCAGGAGTTGTTGCAAATGCTCGAAAATCTGCACTTCAGCCCTGTTGATTTGAAGTACCTTAAAAAAATAGGCTTTCAGGATGATTTTCTTGATTATCTGGAGGGCTTTCGCTTTCGCGGAAATATTTACGGCATGCGCGAAGGAGAAATTGTTTTTCCATTTGAGCCTATTCTTCGTGTGGAAGGCAGCTTGCTCGAAGGGCAGCTGGTCGAAACCCTTTTGCTCAATATGCTGAACTTTCAGTCGCTCATTGCCACCAAGGCCAGCCGCATAAGGCATTCGGCCGGCAACCGGCTGCTCAGCGATTTTGGCTTAAGGCGCGCCCAGTCGCTTGGGGCTATGCATGCCAGCCGTGCTGCCATCGTTGGCGGGTTCGATAATACCTCCAATGTGCTGGCAGCCGAGCGTTACGGCATTCCACCCTCGGGCACCATGGCCCATTCATTTATCGAAACCTTCGATAGTGAGTTGGAGGCCTTCAGGCAATATGCTGCCTCTTTCCCTGATCATTGCGTGCTGCTGGTCGACACCTACAACACCATAAAAAGTGGCATCCCCAACGCAATAAAGGTTGCACATGAGCTCGAAGCCCATGGCCATAAGCTCAAAGCCATTAGGCTCGACAGCGGCGACCTTGCCTATTTTGCCAAAAGAGCCCGCAAAATGCTCGATGAGAACGGACTGGACTATGTAAAGATTGTGGTTTCGAACCAGCTCGACGAACACGTGATTAAGAGCTTGCTCGAACAAGAGGCACCCATAGATATTTTTGGCGTGGGCACCAGTATGGTTATTGGAAGGCCCGATGGCGCCATCGACGGAGTATATAAACTTGCTTCGGCAGGCGGTAAAGCCCGCCTGAAGATCTCGGATAATGTGCAGAAAACAACCCTTCCAGGGAAGAAAAAAGTGTTGCGCTACCTCGACAGTGATGGTAATTTCTATGCCGATTGTGTGGCACTGGTGGAGGAAGAGCATCCCGACAAAATGATTCATCCCTTTGAAAAGGAAAAGTCGCTGGTGCTTAAAGACCGTGATTTTGAAGAGGTGTATTTTACCCTGATGGAAAATGGGAAAGCCACGGAAAAGCCGCTAACAGTATTTGAATTGCGCGATCGCGTCTACCAGCGCCTGAAAAAACTGCCGCAGGAACACCAGCGCTTCGACTTCCCGCACATTTATAAAGTAGGCATTTCTGAGCGGATTTCCGACCTGCGCAGCCAAATCATACAACAGCACCAGGATGCTTTGTAAATTTAATTTGGTAATTAACTTTTCAACCTTTCAATCTTTAAACCTTTAAACTTTTCTTTTATGAAGGCACTTCTGATAGTAGACATTCAGAACGATTTCTTGCCCGGCGGTGCCCTTGCCGTGCCGGCCGGCGACGAGATTATTGAAACGGTTAATGCACTCCAGGCCTGTTTTCCTTTGGTGGTGGCCACCCAGGACTGGCATCCTGCCGGCCATGGCAGCTTTGCCTCGGCCCACGAGGGAAAAAAGCCTTTTGAAATGGGTACCCTTGGCGGTATCGAACAAGTGCTGTGGCCCGACCATTGTGTGCAGGCCACAATGGGCGCCGAGATAACTGTAGCCCTTTCGCAAAAAGCCATTGAGGCCACTTTCCGCAAAGGAACCGACCCGGGCATTGACAGTTATAGCGCCTTTTTCGACAACGAGAAGCTGAAAGATACTGGTCTGGGCGCCTACCTGAAAGGGCGAAACGTCACACAGGTTTTTATTGCAGGCCTTGCCGGCGATTTTTGTGTGGCATATAGCGCCCTCGACGCACTGGAACTGGGCTTTCGCACTTACGTTTTGGAAGACGCCACCCGGCCCATCGATCCGGAGGGTTTTGAGAAAATGAAAAAAGCCATCACCGAAAAAGGTGGCAAGATCATACATTCAGCCGCCATTTTGCAAGCCTGCCAATAAATGGAGTTTCGCCCTGTAAAAATCCAAAACTCTCTTCTTACAGAAGGGCAGTATTATCCGTTCAAGCTATTGGGCAAAATAGAGTTTGGCCGCGGCGAGTCATTTTTTGTGCTGCTTGATCCCCTGGGCTACAAAATGCTGATGCCTGCCGGTTTTTACGAAAACTATGGTTTTGAGGAAGGGCAGGAGATTATTTGCCGCGTAGATAAAATCAACTGCAATGGCCGAATGTATCTGGAGCCCCAAAACCCTTGGTACAAAGAAGGGGAGGTGTATGATTTTGAGGTGGTGAGTTATGGCCACCGGAAAAATATTGCCGGCAACCACGAATGGTATTTTGTGGTAAGAGACAAAAGCGGAAAGTATTGGCGGGTAAAAAGACCGTTTTCGAATACCAAACCGGAATTTCCTGAAAGGGTGTCCTGCCGTATCGAACGGATCAAAAAAGGACATTTGTATCTGCAACTGCATGGCATAGATGCCAGGCAATCCCTGCTAATAGATGGTGAAACCTATGCTTTTTCAATTGCAGAAGAAAAGGTGAATCCGGATGACGGGTTTGCTTATTATATACTTCAAGACAGCAGCGGGCAGCGTTTCCTCCTTCGAAAGAAATATTATGTAAATTACCGGCTTAGAAAAGGACAGCCGATACAGTGCCGGGTGGATGGCAGCATGGGCTACGGCTATCCCTTTTTGGAACCACTTCACCCGCATTACATGCCAGGCATGATATATGACTTCCCGGTAAATCGCCTGGAGGAATATGTATTTTCTGATGGCACCCGTCAAAAAGTGGTGGTGCTGAAAGACAAACTGGATGAAGAAATTAAGGTAAGGGTTGATGAGCCCGCTGCAATGCACTGGGCACCCTTCAAGACATTACGTTGCAAAGTGTTGAAAATCAGAAAAAGCCGATTGGAGGTTGAGATACTCCAGGGCATTTAGCCTGCCGCCTGCATGGCTGCAACTCCCGCTCCGAAAATACCAGCATCCTCGCCCAGACTGGCTTTGCTGATTCTGATCTTTTCGGGGTCGTAGCTGAAGGCCGTTTTTGCAATCGTTTCTTCAATGGCTTCGAAAAAGCCTTTCCAGGCGCCAGCAATACCTCCGCCAATAACTACTCCATCAACCCTGAGCAGATTCAGCACATTGGCCAGCCCGATACCCACGGCTTGTCCCGACTTGCGATACACCTTCATGGCCACTTCATCGCCTTCGTCTGCAAGCCTGGAAAGATCACGAGGCGTAATGTCGGTAAGCTTGGCATAAGCCTCGTTGGGGTGCGGTTCCTTCTCAAGGGCTTCGCGAAGCATGCGAATGAGACCCGATTTGGCCGCCATAGTTTCAAGGCAGCCCCGACGGCCGCACTGGCATTGGGCACCGTGCATGTCGATGATAATATGCCCGATCTCGCCCGAAAACCCATTATACTCCACGATCTGCCCCTGGTCAATAATAGCGCCACCTACACCTGTGCCAAGCATCAACATAATCATGCTCTGCAGTTCGCGGCCGCTGCCTGCATGGTATTCGCCCAAAGCTGCCATATTGCCATCGTTTCCAATAATAACCGGCACACCAAGCTGGCTCTTCAGGTAATCCCTTACGGGAAAACCTACCCAGCAGGGCAGGTTGGCAGCCAGGGTAAGCATACCCTTTTCGTGGTCGAAAATGCCTGGGATGCCCGCTCCGACAGCCCGCAACATATACTTATCGAACACTTTGGGGCTTTTCAGCCAGCCAATCAAAGCATCCATGGGAGTTTCGGGCTTCAGATCGCAATCAACCGGGGTAGAAAACCGCGCCACCATTTCCATTTTCTCTGAAAAGAGTCCTGCCTTTAAGCTGGTGCCTCCTATATCGATACCTGCAAATACCATTTGTTTTTCCATGGGCCAAATTTAAAACAATTTTGATTATATAGTCAGCAGTAGAAAATCTCGAATATTTAATATGATTTGGATGGGTTATTTTAATTCTTTCAGAAATTTTCCTAATTCCTTTTTTTAATTTTGCCATTTAATTTCTTATTGCTATTCAAGGCTTTCCAAAGTTATCTTCAATTCAAAAAAATAATATTTAACAAATTGTTTTGAAGTTTCTAAAAAATTTTATAAAATTACACACTGAATCAGAAAGGATTTGTGATGAAGAAACTGATTGATCATTACCTTAAAACGGGCGAAAACAATAACGGTAACAGGCTGAATGAACAAAAAATGAAGATAGTTCAGGCCATTTCCCAGCGCAGGGAGCCCCTGACTATTCCAGAACTTAGCAACGAATTGAAGATTACTGCCCCAACCTGCATTAAGCTGGTTAACCAGTTGATAGATGCAGGGATTATTAATGAGGTTGGGAAAAAGGAAACCCGTGCCGGGCGCAAACCCATTCTTTATGCCTTGGATGGTTCTAATTTTCAGGTCATCGCAATAGAGGTATTAATGAAGAGGATATCCTTTTCTATAATGGACAATCATTTACATCCGATCTTTGTAAAGCACAATACTGACTTTTCGCTCGAAAACAACCGCGAGAGCCTTCAAGTGGTTGTTGATTTCATAAAAAAGTGCATGAATGAAGCCAATATCAGCTCGCGCGAAATCATTGGCATGGGTGTGGGCATTACCGGTCGTGTTAAAAAATCGGACGGGGAATCGCTTACCTTTTTTAATTTTATGGGTAAGCCCCTTGCCAGTTTCTTTGCTGAAATTTTTGATATGCCGGTATTTATTAACAACGACACCCGTTGTTTTGGTATGGCCGAAAAGATTATTGGGAAGGCAAAAAATATTTCCAATGCAATAGTCATAAACCTTAGCCGCGGGTTGGGTACCAGCCTCATTATCAATAATTCGGTGGTGGAAGGTGGCGCTGGCTTTGCCGGGGAGTTGGGGCATATGCAGTGGGGCCTTAACGACAAAGTTTGTATTTGCGGTAAAAAAGGCTGCCTGGGTAACGAAGTTTCCGGCTTTACCCTTGAGGAACAGTTTAAGGAGCGTGTTATGCAAGGCGAAAAGTCGCTTGTATCCGACAAAGTTTCTCTCGAAGATGTTCGCTACGACGATATTTTAAATGCAGCCAATGAAGGCGATGCCCTTTCTATTGACCTGGTGCAGCAAATGGCTCTGCGCCTGGGCAAAGCCCTGGGCAACATTGTTAACCTTTTGAATCCCGAATTGATAATCATTGGAGGTAAGTTTGCCAGGGCGCGCGATATTCTCATCGATCCGGTTAAAACAGGTATGGCCAGCTCAGCCTTGGTAAGCCCGTTGAAATATTGCGAAATTGATTTTTCTGAAATGGGCGACCTGGCCGGAATGAAGGGTGCAGGTGCCCTGGTTTTGGAGCATTTTGAGTTTATTAAATAACCAGGCCCGATTTTTCTGCCTGGTTTGCCGAGTTCTTTTTTTACAAAACCTTGAACCATGAAAGGTAAACTGGCAGTTTGTTTGCTTTTGGCTGCAATGTTGTGCAGCACTATTGCATTTGGACAGGATCGAACCATTACAGGAAGAGTGATTGACTCGGATGGGTTGCCCATGATAGGAGCCACTATTGTGGTGGAAGGTACCCGGCAAACTGGTTTGATAGGAACTACCGCCGACTTCGATGGCAACTTCAGCATCCGCCTGCCGCAGGGCAGGTCTTTGTTAAGCATTTCATTTACTGGTTATCGCACCGAAACTGTTAATGTGGAAGGACGCGACTTTGTTGAAGTGGTGCTTTTGCCTTCTGTTGATGTGCTGCAGGAGTTTGTGGTAACTGCACTGGGCATTAAGCGCGAGGAGAAAGCCCTTGGATATGCCGTGACCAGCGTGGGCAGCGACGATATTGAGAATATGTCGCGCGTAAACCCCATCAACGCCCTTGCCGGTCTTGCACCGGGCCTGCAGATAAGCTCCAGCGGCAGCGGCCCTGGCGGCAGTGCAAAGATTCTGATCAGAGGTGCGAGTTCTCTGAGTGGGAGCAATGATCCACTGATTGTCATCGATGGTGTGCCGGTAAGCAGCGGGGGAGGCGCAGGAGGTTCCCAATTCGGAGGTTTCGATTATGGTAACGCCATCAACAATATTAGCCTCGACGATATTGAAAATATTAGCGTACTTAAGGGTGGGGCCGCCTCGGCACTTTACGGATCAAGGGGGCAAAACGGCGTGATCATGATCACCACCAAAAGCGGGAGCATGGAAAAGGGCTTAGGCATCAGCTATTTAACTTCTTTTTCGTTTGACAACCCCCTGATTAAACCTGAATTTCAGAATGCATACAGCCAGGGATCGTCCAGAACTTTCGAAAGGCTGGGCACTCGCAGCTGGGGACCCAAAATGAGTGGGCAGCAAGTGACTAACTTCCTGGATCAAAGCCAGATACTCGAAGCAAATAACCAGCACCCATACGATTTCTTCAGGCAGGGAACCAATTTTGACCAAACCATTACCATAGATAAAAGAGGTGAGACCAACGGCATTTTGTTTTCTGCTTCATGGAACCAAAACAATGGCATTATTCCAACCAATGACTTTGACCGAAAGTCGTTCAACCTTAGGTACGATTCGAAACTGAGCCGGTTTTTAAGTTTCGATGCCCGCGTAAATTATATCAACCAAGAGGTGCTTAACAGGCCCAACCTGGCCGGCTCGCCCGACAACCCTATTTATTTGCTGGTTTCAATGCCTCGCTCAGTAACTCTCAACCAACTTGAAACGTACCGGACGGTCGATGGTTACCCTGTGGTGTGGAACAGCCCCTACCGGGTGAACCCTGATGGCACTGTTGCATGGGATGAGGAAAAACCTGTTTTTGCCTCTTCCCCACTACTGCAAAACCCTTTTTGGGCAGTTGACCTGAATACCAACCGCGACTTGCGCCACCGCTTGATCGGTTTCAGCGAGATGAATCTGGACTTTAAAGAGTGGTTTAAATTGAATTTCGACCTCAACCTGAAGTTCAGGCTTGCCATGGACTATTATAACGACGATCGCCAGCGAATTACTGCAAACAAAACCTATTACAAAGCGGATGGACGTGCTACCGGAAATTTCAGCAGGGCTGAGGCCATGGAACGCAATTACGACTTTTTGCTGACTTTCGGTAATCAATGGGGTGACTTTTCAACCGTTGTTTCAGCAGGTGGCAATATTATGCATGTGGTCGGAAGGTCGCTCAATTCCAGTTCTGAAGCCGGACTTATCAATCCTGATGGACCTTATGTGATTCAAAACTTCCTTACGGTTGGAAGTTCACAGGGATATTTCAGGCGTGAAATCCAATCGTTGTACGGACTGGTTAGCACCGATTGGAAAAGGACGATTTTTCTCGATCTGACTTTCCGCAATGACTGGACCAGTGCGCTGGCGCCCGAAAACTGGTCATACTTTTTTCCCTCAGTAAGTGCATCATGGCTTCTTGAAGAAACTTTTGATCTGCCCAAGCAATTCGACCTGCTTAAGCTGAGGGCATCGTGGGCAGGGGTAGGTAACGGCGGCAATTTTTCGAGTCCGAGATATTTCCAGTTTGGAACGAACCCCAATCAATACCTGGGGCTTCCCTATGGCTTTTTAAATGCTACCAGGCCAAATTACGGCCTGCTGCCCGAATTTACTGTTTCGAAGGAAGTGGGTTTGCAAACCATATTGTTTGGCTCAAAATTTAACTTTGATATTTCGTGGTATGAACTGGGTACACGCGACCAGATTTTTTCTTCACCACTTGCCCCCTCATCGGGTTATAATGCAGGGATCATAAACTCAGGTTACATCAAAAACACCGGGATAGAAATTCAGACAGCTTACAGATTTGATTTTAACAATGGCTTGGTTTGGAATGTTGGCGGAAATTTGACAAGGCAATGGAATAAAGTGACTGAACTGTCGGAAGATGTTGATTTTTTGAATCTTGGTGGAATTCAGCAGGGCGTTTATATTGCTGCGCTATACGGGCAGCCGGTAGGGCAGATCATGGGAACGGCCTTCGATCGCGACGAGCAGGGGCGAATTATTATCGATGCCTTGAATTTACCCAGGATAAAAACCACCGCTGATGGCGCCATCGATACCGAAAATGTCATTGGAAATGCTTACCCCGACTGGCTCCTGGGTTTCAATACCAGCGTTTCTTATAAGCGACTCAGATTGGGAATCCAGATCGACAGCAAGCTGGGGCATGAG
Source organism: Bacteroidales bacterium (assembly GCA_041687035.1). Lineage (GTDB taxonomy): Bacteria > Bacteroidota > Bacteroidia > Bacteroidales > UBA7960 > UBA7960. The sequence goes on along the minus strand of JAWLCS010000011.1, from coordinate 28,071 downwards.
TTGTATTCCTTAACAAACCTCAGAGGGGCTGAATACGGTACCTTCGGCTTTACAGTGCAAGGCCGCGACGAATGGGAGCGCGCCCTTGAAATATCTGCCATAACGGGCGTTCCGCCAACTGATGGATTTATGGTGAAAGGTGTGAAAAACGGCGTGGAAGGGGCGTATCCTGTCGATCCACAGAGCTACTGGGACCGCCTTTCGAGAATAGATGAGGCATTTGTGTATGATGCTTCCTATATTCGCTTGCGAAGTATAAACCTTTCATATCAACTGAATCCTGACTTGCTTGCTAGCATTGGCGCACGCGAACTCAGCCTTTCGGTGTTTGCAAACAACGTGGCATACCTTTTCAGAAAAACCGAAAACATTTCTCCCGAATCGTCTTTCAGCACTGGCAATGCCATTGGGTTTGAAATGTATTCTTACCCCGAACTTCGTACCATTGGAGCCAGCTTAAGGGTTGCATTTTAAGAAATCAAATCAGGGATAGTTATGAAGACCAGAATATTTCAATCAGTACTGTTGCTCATGGCCTTGTCGCTGGTTGTTTCGGCCTGCACCAAGGATTTTGAGGAATATGCCCGGCCAACGACCACTGCTGAACAGATCGACCCAAAGTACCTGTTCACCAGGTCACTGGTGACCGGTAGCGGCCTTAGCGTGGGGGTTTGGCAATATATGCATCAGATCAGCGGCTCTTACTGGGCCCAGCATTTTGCCAACATTCAGCCAAATTTCCGCTGGGATAATTATGAGCCCACACCGGGCAACACCAAGTGGGATTGGTACTATGCCCGGGAGCACTTTGCACCACTTTTTCTTAACTACCAGGTAATAAAACTTTCCAGAGAACTCGAAAACCCCATTAAGGAAGCCGTGGCCCGTATCTGGAATGTGTATATGTTTCAATTTCTCTCTGATACCTATGGCGACCTTCCTTATTTCGAAGCTTTTCAGTCAATAAGGCCTGCTTTTGACTCTCAGCAAGCCGTTTACACAGACATGCTGAAGGAACTTGAGGAAGCCGTACAGCAGATCAAAACATATCAGGGCGCGGGTTATGAAGGCTACGCTGAAGCAGATGTGTTTTTCAACGGTGATCTGAATAAGTGGATCAGGTTTGGCAACAGCCTGATTTTGCGTCTGGCACTGAGGGTTTCGGAAGTTGCTTCGGCTGAGCTTACCCAACCCTATTTGCAGCGCCTCAATCTTTCTGAAACCATGCAGGGCAATGCTGATATGGTAATGATTTTGCCCGATCCCAACGGCCCGACCTATCATGTAAAGAATCCTATTGCTTATGTTTTTGGCTGGAACGAAGTGCGCATGAGCAAAACCATGTTTGATATTCTTTCCGGACTGGACGATCCGCGCATGGAGATTATGTTTAATCCCAATGTAAATGGGCAGTATGTGGGGCTGCAAAACGGGCAGCACCCCGACAGCCTGAGCTTGCGTTACAATTCATTTTATCGGCCGCAGTTTTGTAATATCGGAAACTTTTTCATTCAGGACGATACCCCGCTTTTTCTGTTTACCCATGCCGAGAACTGTTTTCTGAAAGCAGAAGCAGCGCAGAAAGGTTTTATTGCAGGCAGTGCCCAGGATTTTTACGAGCAGGGAATACGGGCTTCCATGCAACAGCTTGGAATAGCTGAAGAAACTGTCATTGAAGAATATCTCAACGGTCCGGCTGCATTTAACCCTGGCAGCGCCCTTGAACAAATATATACCCAGCGCTGGCTGGCCCTTTTCCCTAATGGGGCGGAGGCCTGGGCGCTGGTGCGCCAAACTGGTGTGCCGCAAATGGGCCCCCTGGTGTTTTATTACCCAGGCAACGAACAGATGCCCCGGCGCAAGCCCTACCCGGTAGCCGAACGACGCTACAATGCCGCAAATTATGAAGCTGCAGTGGCACGAATGGGCGGCGACAGCCAATACACCCGCGTATGGTGGGATGACGGCAATTAATTCTAAAAATTTAAACCCAACCAAAAATCAAAAGAATATGAAAACCAGTCTGAAAATTTTTTCCGCATTTTTGCTGCTTTTTGCAGTATCAGTGAGCTTTTTTGCTTGTGATAATGGAGACGATCCCGAGCCCAAAGAGGCTAAAATAACTGCCTTCGCCATTACAAATGCCGGTGCCTCGGCCAACCAGCGCATGGAAGGAGTGATTGAAGGAACCAACATTTTGGTTGCCGTACCTTATGAAACCGATGTGACAAAATTGATTGTCGAAGTTACGGTTTCAACCGGTGCCTCGGTGGTTCCGGCTTCGGGCACTGAACTCGATTTCACCAACCCCAGAAACTTTGTGGTAACGAATGGTGATTTGAGTGCTACTTACCAGGTTACTGTTGAAAGGGCGGCACCCACCAGTCCTGTTGTTACAGGAATCGCTGCTGAAGCTGCCTCCACAGGAGAAACCTATGGTGTAAGCATTGATATTATTGCAAAAACTATTACCATTACTTTGAACAACCTTCAATCGAAAATAGTGAAGGTTTCCGGTGTGCAGGTATTGCCGGCCGGAACAACCTGGCAGATTGCACCTGTTGTGGAAGCCCCTGATGTTTTCGACCTGGCTGCCAATCCAAAAATGACCTTGTCGTTTGCCGGTACTACCAGCGAATATAGTTTTGTGGCCAATGTAACCCAGGCAGGTTTTAACCCTGAAAATACCACCACCCTGATGGATAAATCAAGCGCCGCAGGCTTCCTGCCTTCAGTTATCAATTCCAATGAATCAAGGGGTGCTGCCTTTAATGGGCAGTTTGTGGTTGTTCCAACCCGCAAGGAAGGCAATAATATGTATTTCTGGGATGTAAATGCCGGTGGCGATCACTCTGCCATGAGTATGACGGACGTGTCAGGCGGTACCTGGGCAGTGAGCGATGCCCAATTTGTGGGGAATACGGTGTATGCTTCCAATATGGTAAACCAGGCTGGACAGATATTCAAGGTGTACCGTTGGGACAGCGTAACTGACGAAACCCCTGAGGTGGTTCTCGAATGGGTGGTTGGTGATCCTGTTTCTCCTGCCGTTGCAATACGACTGGGCGACGCCCTGTCAATTATTGGCGATCCTGCCACCAATGGGTACATCATTGCATCGAATTTCCCATTCAGCAACCCCCAAAACCAGTTTTATGTGTGGGAGTTTACCAACGGGACGCCTGCCGCAGAACCGGTTATCTGGACCGTTAACCCTGTAGAAGGAGCAAGAATCGGACAGTACGGACGTATTAACCCCATTCCTGGCGAAACAGATATCTTCCTGGCTTCTGGCGCAGAAATGGGCATTGCTGTTATAAATAAGCAGGGTCAGGTGCTTTACGAAGTACCTGAATCGGTTATTCAGTTCCGTGCTTTCGATCCAAATGTGTTTAATTACAATGGCGGTCGTTATCTGTCGTATACTGTAAATCGCGAATGGGATGCCACTGGCGCTTTCATGCAAATAGTAAATATTACTGAAGGTGCGAATATAGTGGAAGCCCTGCAAGCCCTTACGGATGAAAATATTGCCTCCAAACGTGTGCATACCAAAATATTTGGCAATATTGCCGATGTTTGGATCAGTGCCTGCAACGAAGTGGCATTTTCTGCACAGGGCAAGCCGCGGGTAATGGCCTTTACCGTGTTGAATGGCTTTATTGTTCAGGAATTTTCTAACTAGCTTTGTAAATCAGCTTAGGGGCTGCCTTTTGCAATCAAAGCCGAAAGGCAGCCCATTTTATAAAAAATAATCCAATGAAAAGGTATTGGTTTCTGGCGGCAGCCTTGCTCTTGTTTGCTCCGGCATTTTTTTCATGCGATAAGGATCCCGATCCCGATCCTGACCCAAATGGAGAGGATACCGTGAAGTTGAGAATTCTGAGTTTTAACTTTGAGGACTTTAATCCTGTTGTGACCAGCGTCATCGATCATGAAGGAAAGAAGATTACCGCCAAAATTCCGCGCACAGGTAATGTGAGCAGCATAAAGCCCACGATAACCTTTACCGAAGGGGCTACGTTGAATCCTCCTTCCGGATTTGCCTATGACTTTTCGCAGCCGCTTGGGTTTACTGTCAGCAAGGATAACAAGCAGGTTACTTATACAGCCCATGTCAGTTATGCCGAAAGCGACGAGAACCAGTTACTGTCGGTAAAGTTCCCTGAATTGTACCGAACAGGAAGCTTTTCGGGCCAGGATATCGCATTGGAGGTTCCTTTTGGAACAGACCTTACTGAGGTGCTGATCGAATTTCAAGTTTCGCCCTTTGCTACGGTAAGTCCGGTTTCCGGCAGCCGGGTCAATATCAGTTCGCCAATTACTATTACCGTGACTTCGGAGTCGGGTTTAGAAAATTCATATGTTCTCACCGCCACGGTGCTTCCGCAGGAAACAGGAATTCGGGCCTTCTGGATCGCACCGCCCTGGCATTCGAACTTCCTGACCAGCTATCAGCATATAAAAAACGGCGTGGCCCTGGCCAAAGAATTGAATTTTAACACACTGTATGTGTGTGCTTGGGCTCAAACCAAGACCTTATATCCCAGCCAGGTATTGCTCAATAATTCATCATACACCAGCATTGAACAAACCCTGTTCGGACCCTACACTGGTGGCAGCGGCGATCCCCTTGCCGATCTGATTGAAGAAGCCCATGCCAATGGATTGAAAGTAATTCTGTGGTACGAGTACGGCTTTATGTCGAAATGGAGCATCCCTCCAACGCCTCAGAATGATGCCATACTCGCCGTTCATCCCGACTGGGTCGGCATTAACAGTTTTGGCACCCAGTCAAATTACAACAATTCCGATTACTACTACAATGCCTATAATCCTGCCGTGCAGCAGTTTATGATAGACCTGGTGCTTGAAGCCGTTGAAAACTATAATATTGATGGCATCCAGGGCGACGACCGAATGCCGGCCATGCCCAGAAATTCAGGTTATGATGACTATACAAAACAGCGTTACCGCGATGAACATGGCGGGGCCGATCCGCCGGCAAGTTTTAACAATTCCGCTTGGGTCAGGTGGCGCGCCAATATCCTCAATCAGTTTGCCATCGACCTGTTTGATGCGGTGAAAACAGCAAAGCCGAATATTTTCGTTGCTTCTTCGCCAAACCCATACCCATGGGCTTTTGATAACCTGATGCAGGAATGGCCCGTTTGGCTCGATGACGGGGTGGTTGAGATACTCTCGGTTCAATGTTACCGATATACCGAATCGGCCTACCTTGCAACAATAAATGAGGTGCTCACTTATTTCAACAGCCATGGCGATGGTAACCTTTACAGGCTGGTGCCGGGCATAATTTTGCAGAGTTCAGCCGGCCTGACCGATGCCGAGCTTATTGCGAAAAAGATTATGATTAACCGCAGCAAAGGAATAACAGGAGAAGCCTTCTTTTATGATGCTCCTATTGGTGACGAACGAATTAAAAAAGTGATCAGGGCTTTTTATCCAGGGCCAGCTATTTTTCCGCCTGGTTTGTTGAAATAATAAAATTTAGAAGTCCCTTCTATGAGCAGAGATGCCGGATTAGACTTTTTACGGGGTGTTGCAATATTCGGGATGGTGCTTTCGGGCACCATTTCCCGTAATCCTGAACTGCCCGGCTGGCTTTTTCATGCACAGGTGGGGCCGCCCGATTTTGTTTTTAATCCTGCCAATGCAGGCATCACCTGGGTCGACCTTGTGTTTCCCTTCTTCTTGTTTGCCCTGGGAATGGCCATACCCCTTTCGTTGCAAAAGTTGCTCGACAAGGGGGGCAGCCCAATTTCAATCGTCAAAAAACTTTTCTTGCGCTCACTGAAGCTCTGGTTCTTTGCCGTTATGCTGGGGCACCTGTCGGTTTTTCATTATCCGGCAGAGGCAGGTTATTGGGCTTATTTATTCGCCGTGATGGCTTTTGGCGGGTTTTTTATGGCATTTCTCGATTTCAGGAATTTCTCTCCTTACGGGAAATGGTGGAATACCGCCGGCTTTCTTCTGCTTTTCTCCCTTTGTTTTATAAGGCAATGGGCTTTTGATGAGCCTTTCTCTCTGCAGAAAAATGACATTATTATCCTGGTGCTGGCAAATATGGCATTCTGGGGTGGGGTAATCTGGCTTTTTTCCCGCAGCAATATCATTGTCAGGCTGGGTATTCTTGCATTGTATTTTGGCCTTCGCCTGACCCAGGGTGTGGAAGGCTCATGGAATCAGGAACTGTGGAGCTTTTTGCCCCTTTGGTGGCTGGCTGAACAAATTCCGGCTTTCGGAACCCTTTTGACCAGCATTGGTCTGGAATCCGGCAAGACCATTTTTTATCATCCCGACTACCTGAAATATTTAATGATCGTTCTGCCTGCAACTATTGCCGGCGACCTGGTAATTAAATACAGGGGCGCGATAACATTCCCTTCGCTCTCCAAAACCATGATACCGGCCGGGGCAATGATTCTGCTGATTTTGCTGAACCTCGTTGGATTGTATTCGAGGTTGCTTACGCAAAACCTGGTCGCCAGCCTGTTATTCCTGGTAATAATTTACCAGCATTTGCAGCGGAAAGATTTCGACCGGCAAAAAATGCTGCGTCAGCTGGCTTCATGGGCCATTTTCTGGGTTTTACTGGGGCTGGTTTTCGAAGCTTGGCAGGGCGGGATTAAAAAAGATTCGGCCACTTATAGCTATTTTTTCCTTACATCGGGTTTTTCCATTTTTGTATATATGGCATTCAGTATGCTGCATAAAGATTCAAAGAAAAATGCCTGGTGGTGTCCGTTTGTTGCCATTGGGCAAAACCCAATGCTGGCATATGTGGCTGTGGCCTATCTTATTATCCCGGTCATTGGTGCCCTGAGTTTGCTCGAACCGCTCGATGGTTTGCATGAACAGTGGAAATGGGCCGGGTTGATCAGAGGTTTGTTACTGACCGCTATCATGATGGCCCTGACTGTATTATCCGTAAGGAAAAAATTATATTGGAAAACCTGAAACAAGATTATTATGAGATCATTGATCTGTTTGCTTTTTGTATTGGTATTTTTAGCGAGTTGCAAGCCTTCCGGCCAGCAGGTTGAACAACTGGCTCCGGAGCAAAAGTATGTGCTGGGCTATAACGAGCCGGTGCGCGGAGTGTGGCTTACCAATGTAGCATCTGATGCCCTTTTCTCGAAAGAGAATATTGAAGCCGCTTTAGCTCGTTGTCATGAATACGGTATCAATACCATTTTTGTGGTCACATGGAACAAGGCCATGACCATTTACCGCAGCCAGGTGATGAAAGAGTTGACCGGCTTTGAGATGGACCCAATGCTTGATCCCGAAAATTCGGGACGGGACCCGTTGCAGGAAGTGATTGACGAGGCCCGGAAATACGGTATAAAGGTCATTGCATGGTTTGAGTTTGGGTTTTCATCATCTTACAAGGAAGATGGGGGCATTCTGTTGCAACTCATGCCGCACTGGGCCTCGCTCGACGCCAAAGGCCGCCTGACAACCAAGAACGGTTTCGAATGGATGAATGCCCTCGACAGGGAGGTGCAGGATTTTATCCTGTCTCTGGTGCTTGAGGTGGTAAACAACTACGAGGTAGATGGCATCCAGGGCGACGACCGCCTGCCTGCCATGCCTTCGGAAGGCGGATACAACCCAGAAGTGATTGAAGCTTATAAACGAGATAATTTTGGAGCATCGCCGCCCGAATACCACAAGGATTTTAACTGGATACAATGGCGTGCAGAGAAGCTCAATGAATTTATGAAGCGCCTTTACCAGGAAGTGAAACTGGCCGACCCGGATTGCATAGTGTCCATGTCGCCCAGCATCTTTCCATGGTCCAAGGAAGAGTATCTGCAAGACTGGCCTGCCTGGATAAATTTCGGCTATGTCGACATGATTGTCCCGCAGGTTTACCGCAAAGACAGCCTCTCTTATGCACGCACGCTTGCTGCCAATATTGAATATGTGTTGCCCGAAAAAAGACATTTATTTGTTCCCGGGGTGCTGATCAGGGTCGATGGGGTGCAACCCTCGGCCGAACTGCTCGAGTTTAAGATCAGCCAGAACCGAAGGCACGGCCTCGAGGGCGAAGTATATTTCTTTTACGAAGGCCTGGCTAAATATGAAGAATTGTTCCGGAAAGTTTACAAACCCTAATACAGGCATACCATGGAAACCCTTCAGGGAATAGCCCTTTTGATCGTTTTTATTGCCATAACGGCCATGATGTCGAAACGCATCTGGCCTGCCTTGCTGGCCTTGCCTGTGCTGGCGGTGGCCGTCTCGCTGATTGCAGGCATTCGTGTCGATGATATTTTCAAATACGTGATAGGAGAGGGCTCTCTTATGCTGGCAGAGCCTATTGTTATTTCCATGTTTGGCGGCGCTTTGAGCATTATGATGCAAAAAACAGGCATTGCCGAGGGCTTCATAAAAAAAGGCGCAGAACTTTCGGGTGACAATCCACTGGTGATCGCCCTGGTCATGTTCATTTTTATTATTTTGCTATTTACCACCCTCGGCGGGCTGGGAGCCATGATCATGGTGGGAGCTATTGTGCTGCCAATCCTTACCTCTGTTGGCATAAGCCGCCTTACCGCTGCCGTAATCATGCTTATGGGCGTGAGCCTGGGCGGCATGTTCAATGTTGGCAACTGGGCGCTTTACATGACCTCACTGGGCCTGAGCCAGGCGCAGGTGCTGCAATTCATTTTTATCATTTTCGGTATTGCCTTTACCGGGTCATTGGTCTACATCGTGATCCAGCTCTACCGCGATGGTTTCTCGCTTTCTTTCTGGAATATCCTGAAAAACTTCTTGATACTCATTGGAGTCGGGGCAGGCTTTGTGCTCATAACCCGCTGGATGGTATCTTCCGAATTGGCACCGGAAACGCGCCAGGCCCTTCAACTGACAGGCAGGTTTGTCTATTTTCTGGCGCTGGCTGCTATTCTGCTACTGTTCCTAAATGCTGTATGGAGGGCTTATCGATTTAGAAACAGCAGCTTTCACCCCCTGCACTGGACCGCAATTTTTACTCCTGTGATACCGCTGATCCTTATTCTTCTTTTCAAGGTAAACTTCCTGGCTGCTTTTATCATTGCCATTGGTTATGCATACATGGTAACATATAAGCAGGACAATATCAGCGTACTCCTGAAATCTTTAATTGAAGGATCGGCCATTGTTTTGCCGGCGGTAATTTTAATGTTTGGCATTGGCTGGATCCTGGTTTCGGTAAAAGGGCCAAATACCATGCCCCTTGAGGTCATGATGGCACATTATGGCACAGAGATTTGGCCTGTTCGCGAGTTGATGGTTCCCTTTGTGAAACAGATTGTGCCCACCGCCGGTTGGCAATATGTGCTCACTTTTACCATTCTGGCCCCCCTGGCCCTGTATCGGGGTCCGCTAAATGTATGGGGTATGGGCTTTGGAATTGCTTCGGTGATGATGGCTGCAGGAATGCCTGCTGGCGCCATCCTGGGCATGCTTTGGTCAGTCGGACAGCTGCAGGGCATTTCTGATCCCACGAACCTTCAAAACGTTTGGATTGCCAATGAAATGAAAATCGATGTGCAGAAGATCCTCTATAACACCTTGCCCTATTCATGGGTTTTTGCCCTGCTTGGTCTTATCGCAGCCGCAATTATTTATTACTGATTTTAAAAAGGTTTTCCATGAGCAAGATAAAAGTCGGGATTGACGTTGGAGGCACTTTTACGCACGCAGTTGCAGTAGATGTGGAAAAATTCAGCATCATTGGCAAGGCGAGCGTGCCCACCACACACAACTCCAAACAGGGTGTTGCAGAAGGCGTTATTGCCTCTATGAAAAAATTGATTCAACTGAGCGGTATAAATACTGACCATATTGTGCTGATTGCCCATTCAACCACACAGGCAACCAACGCCCTGCTCGAAGGCGATGTGGCCCCGGTTGGGATTATTGCCCTGGGCAGAGGCCTTGAAGGGCGGATTGCACGCCGTCAGGCATTCCTCGATGATATCTTTCTTGCCCCTGGCAAAAAACTCCCTGTATTCTTCAGGTACCTCAATACAAGTGTTGAGATCACCACTGAAAAAGTTAAGGAAGCCTTACTTGACTTGAAGAATGAGGGTGCCAGGGTTTTTGTGGCCACCGAAGTGTTTGGTCCTGATGATAATGCCCATGAAAAACTTGTGGTTAAAGTAGCGGAAGGAATGGGCTTTAATGCCACTGCGGCCTGCGAATTATCGCAGTTATACGGAATCAGGGTGCGCACTCGTACTGCTGTGGTAAACGCCAGTATGATGCCGAAAATGATCGAAACGGCCAATCTGACAGAACAGGCCTTGCAAGAAAGTGGAATAAAAGCCCCGCTCATGGTGATGCGCTCTGATGGTGGCATTATGGACATTGCCGAAATGCGCAAAAGACCGATCCTGACCATGCTTTCAGGGCCGGCTGCAGGAGTAGCTGCCGCTTTGATGTATGCCAGGATTTCTGATGGCATTTTCCTGGAAGTGGGAGGCACCTCCACCGATATTTCCGTGATAAAAAATGGCATGCCCCAGGTTAAAACAGCCCAGATCGGCAAAAACCGGCTGAGTATAAAAACCATTGATGTGCGCACCCTGGGCATTGGAGGTGGATCTGTACCCCGCATTACAGGCAATAAAATTGTTGACGTTGGCCCCCGCAGTGCACACATTGCCAACCTTTCCTATTCTGCCTATTCTGAAAACGCTGATTTTTCTGACATTAAGGTCGAAACAATTTGTCCTAAAAAAGGTGATCCGGATGATTACCTGAAAATGGTGCGTGCTGATGGCAATTATACCATTACGCCCAGTGCTGCGTCTTATTTCAAGGGTCTGGTAAAGGATTTTGGCCACGGGAAGGCTAACCTTGAAGCGGTGAAGAACGCAATCACCAGCGTTGCCCGAATACTGAAAGCCGATCCGGAACAATTTGCTGAGGATATTTTGCTCAATTGCAGCAAAAAGATAGAGAAAACCATCAAGTCGCTTGTGCGGGAATACAAACTCGACATTGGTTTCCTGACCCTTTATGGAGGTGGCGGGGGGGCCAGTGCTTTAGTGCCCCACGCTTCTGGATATTTAAAAATGAAGCATGAAATTGCGCCTGACTCAGAAGTGATCTCGGCCATTGGCGCTGCCATGGGCATGATACGTGACACCGTCGAGAAATCAATTATTAACCCCTCAGAACAAGACATAATTGCCATCCGCCAGGCAGCCTCAGAGTCAGTCATTGCAATGGGTGCCCGGCCGGAATCAGTCGAAGTGCAGGTGGAAATTGACAATGCAAACAAAAAAGTGGTGGCCATTGCAACCGGCTCGAGCGATATGGAAACCCGGGAAGCGGCAGTCGAAATGGATGAAACCGGATTGAAAAAACTTGCTGCTGAAGCCCTGAAGGTAGATCAAAAAAAGGTAAAAATCTTCGGGAAAACCAACTTGCTTAGGTTGGCAGGCTATGAAACCCTGAAGTCGCATTTCTTTGGATTGATGAAGGAAAAGAAAACCCCGGTGGTGGTAATTACCCGCGACGGAACAATTAAACGAAGGTTCGATAGCGTAGTATGGAAAAGCACCACGGTCACCGGTGTAAAAACCATTATTAGCCAGTTGATTGAGGAGTTAAGGTCATATGGTGATGCAGGTGAACTCATGCCCGACATATATGTGGTTGTTTCGGGAAAAATTGTTGACCTTTCAGGTTTGATACAACTTTCGCAGATTCTTTCGCTTGTAGAATTCGATTTGAAAGATTTATCGCCCAATGATAATGCAATGGTGCTTGCCGTGAAAAAACGCTGATATGGAAATGGTTTATGATCATATCGTTTTTGGGGCAGGCATTTCAGGCGTTGCCAAAGCCGCAGGGCTGACTCAAAATGGACAGTCGGTCTTGCTGCTAAACAAATTCGGCTTCCCTGGCGGCATTGCTACAGAGAGTCTAGCCTGCCTTTTTTCAAGGAAAGAATTTTCTGAAAATAGTTTTTACGTCGAATTATTGCAGGCTGTTAGCCATATTCGCAATGGGGTGCTTTTCGAAAACAAACAATTTTTACTCTTGCATCCCGAAGCCATAAAACGGGCTTTGTGGAAAACATTGGATGAGAAGAAAATCAACTATCTTTTTCATGTTATTGCCTTGTCGGTTGATTCAGGGGAAGTGAATCAAATTCATCTTTTCGGCCGTCAGGGGCATTTCACTCTCCTTGGGAAAAAAATACATGATTTTTCCGATATGCGTTTTCCTGATTTTCAGCCGGAGGGAATTGAAGGAATAGCCGACTTGCATATCCATTGTTTTGTTAAAGGAGAAATGCCTCTAATTTTATCCGGATTTCACTTTCTCAGGCGATTCGAAACCCCCATAGGAAGCTATTGCAGTATTTCAATAAAGAATGTATCTTTAAACAAAGCCGACAAGATTTTTAATGCTGAACTCGACCGTTTTGCCAGGCATATCTGGAAAGAATTCGGGGCACGCTTGTTAATGCTTCCCGTTCAGCCTGAGGTTATTATCAGAAAGGGTAAAGAGTATGAGTGATTTTTTTTACAAGGTAAAAAACCAGCTGATAGTCAGCTGCCAGGCCGAAGGCGACTCGCCCTTTAATTCCCCGGAAGG
>JAWLCS010000011.1:8392-15341 GCA_041687035.1 Bacteroidales bacterium | reverse complement strand
CCTGATTATCCTGTCATTGCTGAAGGCCGGATCAATACCCCTGAATTGGCTGACCGTGCCATTAAGGCCGGCGCATGGGCGGTAGTGGTGGGCAGTGCCATTACGCGTCCGCATTTGATCACAAAATGGTTTGTCGATGCAATTAAAAAATAGGTATGATATTGTGGTTGCGGGCGCAGGCATTGCAGGCATTGCCGCTGCCGTGAAGGCTTCATCATTGGGCGCTTCCGTGCTGCTCGTTGAGCATTACCCCTTCCTTGGCGGGATGTCATCGGCAGGCATGGTTTCACCTTTTATGAAGTCCCAGACTGGCGGCATCGACCTCGTAAAAGGGGTGTTTTCCGAGCTGGAAGCAGGGATGCTCGAGATGGGAGGCATGATCGATAACGGCTTTTACGCCTGGGCTTTTCGCGCCACAGCCAACAGGCTATTGCAGGAAGCCGGCGCCGACATTGCATTCAGCAGCGATGTGGTGGAGGTTGCCGTGAAGGGCAAAGCCATTGAAAGCATTACCATTGCCGGACGAACCGGGCTGCAAACCATTTTTGCCAGCCAGTTTATTGATACCACAGGTGATGCACAGCTGATTGCCCTGGGCCGCTTCCCTTGGCTCAAAGGGGATGAACAGACAGGGAAATTACAGGCCATGACCCTGTTTTTTCGCATGGGAGGCATTGATGTTGCGCGTACGGCCGAATACAGCAAAGCCAATCCCGAAGATTTTCTTCCCTGGATGGACTTCAATTTCAATTTTGAGAAAATCATTTCCATCGCCGGGTTTAAGGGTTTGATAAAAAATGCCCAGGCCGAAGGCAGGCTTCCGGAGGAAATCGAATATGTGTTCTTTACCACCATGGCAGCCACCGGCGAAGGCTCTTTTAACACAACCAATATCCTGGGCGTTGACGCATCCAGTTCTGAGCAACTCACCAAAGCCGAACGAATTGGACATCAGCAGGTTGCTATGGTGGTCGATTTCTTGCAGCAGGAAGTGCCGGGTTTTGAGAACGCCTTTCTGATTGACACTGCACCACAGGTTGGCGTCAGGGAAACACGCCGCGCACAGGCCGATTATATGGTTACAGGTAAGGACATCCTTAAAGGTGCCCGTTTTAATGATGCAGTGGCCCGGGGTTGTTACGGGATTGATATTCACGGACAAGCGGGTGAGGAAAGTCGAATGGATGAACTACAGGAAGGACAGTGGTATGAAATTCCGCTTAGGTCTTTATTAGTAAAGGATACCGCGAATCTGATGGTTGCAGGCCGTTGCATTGGCGCCACCCGCGAAGGTCATGCCGCACTTCGTATTATGCCCACTTCGGCAGCAACAGGTGAGGCCTGTGGCGCATTGGCTGCACTGGCCGTTAAAAACCAGCTTGCTTTAAGAAATGTCCCTTATCAGCAGCTTCGGGATGCAATAATACACAATATTGAGAACTGAAACATGCAGAAGATCATTTTCGGAACCGATGGCTGGAGGGGGCTCCTTGACGAAGAACTAAACCTCGATAATATTCGGAGGGTTGCCCAGGCTTTTTCCATTTATATTAACCATAAAAGCTCAAAAGGTAAGGTTGCAATAGGTTTTGATTGTCGTCGAAATTCGGGCTTGTTTGCCCTGGAGTTTGGCAGGGTGCTTATGGCCAATGGCATTGATGCCATTATTTCAAAAGGATTGATACCAACACCGGTGCTTTCCTATTTTACCCTCAAGGAATCGTGCACCGCGGGGGTTATGATCACCGCTTCGCATAATCCTCCGCAATATAATGGCATAAAATTCAAAACGGGCGCGGGCGCTCCTTTTTATACAGAGGAAACGGCAAAGATTGAGGCTTTGATCGATCAGCAGGTTCCGGCCGAAACGGATCAAAACCCTCAACAATTGGATTTCCTGGAAAACTATTTAAAGCACATTAACGAACAAATTGATTTTGACCTGATCAGAAAAGCAGGGCTTTCCGTTATGGTCGATTCCATGAGCGGTGCAGGTCAGGATATTATTGCCCGGATTTGTCACCGACACCGTATTTATTGTGAAGGAATCTTTTCGAAACCTGAAACCGATTTCGGCGGGCGAATTCCTGAACCCATTGAAAAAAACCTTCAACCCCTCTCTGAAGATCTTGCTGTTTCACGTTTTTCGCTGGGATTAGCTACTGATGGTGATGGAGATCGCCTGGGCGTTATGGATGAAAAGGGGAATTGGGTGAATATCCAGGAGGTGATTTTGTATCTTGCTGAATATATGCTCCGTAAGTACGGGCCAATGGGTGGAATAGTGAAAACCTCTTCGGTTACTGATAAAATATTTTTGCTTCAGGCTGAAGGGGAGCCAGTTACTGTACATGATGTGCAGGTTGGATTTAAATACGTTTCTGAGGCGATGTATGCGGTCGACGCATTGTTTGGTGCAGAAGAATCGGGTGGTTTTGGGTTTCATAATAATTTCCCTGACCGTGATGGAATCTTTTCAGCTTTAATGCTGTTGCAAATGCTTGCCGAATCGGGTGAAAAGAAACTCTCAGACTTTCTCCGGAAAAAGCAGAATCAGTTTGGCCGTATTTACTACGACCGGGTCGACCTTCGCACCAGCAAGCCTGAAAGGCATCAGATTTTACCAGCAATGGAAGAAAACCCACCAGAATCAATCGCCGGTTTCAGGGTAAAGTCGGTAAAGGCCTTTAAAAGCAGCAGGGGAGTGACCAACGGACTTAAGTTTTATCTGGAAGGAAACCCGCGATGGCTGCTGATTCGCATTTCGGAAACCGAGCCAATGGCCAGGGTTTATGCCGAAGGAGAAAGCAAAAAAGAAGTGGAATCTTTGCTGAATGCCGGAACGAAATGGTTTGCATGATGTTGTAAAATGGATTTCAAAATGATTGAAAGTGTTGATTTTGTGCTAAGAAAAATCAAAGCCCGGGGCGGTGCATTTGCTGTGGTGAAAAATCCTTCTTATGTATTTCCCTCGGAGGAATATTACCTGCTTGCACCAGCCTTGAAAAAGCTGAGCGAGATTAAAGCGGTGCTGATGGATATGGATGGCACCACCACTACCACAGAGGTGCTTTGCATTCATGCGCTTGAGCAAATGGTAAGGCGCATGAGCGGTAAACCTGGCCTTAATGACTGGTCGGGTCTGGATCATGATACCGACTTTCCGCATATTATTGGAAACAGCACCACACGGCACGTGGAGTACCTGTTAAAAAAGTATGAAGAAATTCTTTCTGACCGCCATATAGAAACGGCCTTTCTGGAAGCCGCCTGGTGGATACTGAAATTCGGAAAGGACCCCAACCGCCAAGCCGAAGTGTTGCAAAATCTGAAGAAGGCCGGCCTGAACGAATCGCTTGAAACCATATTGAAAGCCGAAATCCCCGATGAAATCATCAGCTCTTTTGCTGGAAAGATTGATGCGTCGGGCTTTGTAACCCGCGTAAACCTGGGTATCGACATTTATTACGAAGTGTATCACCGTATTCTGGCCCGCTTGAAGCAGGGTGAGGGCATGCAGGTTAAAAAGGAAATTCTTGGCGAGACTGATGATCACGCTCATGTCATTTCTCCAATGCCGGGCATTCCGGTTTTGATCCCGCTGCTCAAAGGCTGGCTGGGCGAGGAAGCTGATTTAATGACAGGTCCGCTTACGCACGATTATGAACAAAAAACTGGCAAAAAAATCGATGGAGAAGAACTTGTCAAGTTACAGGAAAGGCTGAAAGCATTTGGGGAGAAATTTGAGAAACAGCCGGTGAAACTTGGCCTGGTTACCTCTTCCATTCGCTACGAAGCTGATATAGTGATTCACGAAGTGCTTTCTGTTATCACTGAGTTTATCAGCAAAAGCGGATTGTCGGAACGCCGCAAAGAAATGATTATAAAGAACCTGTCAGACCCTGCCCTGGTTTATGATGCCTTTGTTACGGCCACCGACTCGAGCGAGATCAGACTAAAGCCTCACCGCGATTTGTACAGTATTGCCCTGCACCAGATAGGACTCATTCCTTCCGACTTTGACAAAGTGATTGGATTTGAGGACAGCCAGAGCGGCACCGTGGCCATAAGGGCCGCTGGCATTGGCTGTTGCATTGCAGTGCCCTTCGCCCAGACCGCCGCCCACAACCTCGAAGCCGCTTCTCACGTGTTGCCCGGCGGAGTTCCGCAAGCAGTAATTGAGTTTGGACTTTTTTTGGGCCCAGACAGTTAATTCATTAAAGCCACTTCGAAAATCGAAAATCGTTGATCGTTAATCAAAAATCAGAAACCTCCCCCCAGCCCCCTCCAAAGCCTGCCTGCCGGCAGGCAGGGGGGAGTAAGTGCTAAGCAATTTTCTTGAAATCTTTAAATCAAAAATCGTTAATCCTTGTTCTTAAATCAAAAAAATATTTCAACATTGATTGTTAAGCTTAAAATCGAAAAAACCTCCCCCCTTCCCCCTCCAAAGGGGGAGTTTGAACCCCAAACCTTGAACCCCGAACCTCAAACCTCAAACCTTGAACCTTGAACCTCAAACCCCGAACCCCAAACCAAAAATGTCCTCACAAACTCCCATATTCCACCTCATCTCCAACACCCACTGGGACCGCGAGTGGCGTTTCCCTTTTCAGCGCAACCGGCAGATGCTGGTCGACATGATCGATGCGGTGCTTGAGACTCTTGAAAAGGAGCCTGAATACCGCGCTTTCCACCTCGACAGTCAGTCGATCGTGCTGAAGGATTACCTTGAGATCAAACCGCATAACCGCGAGAGGATTATCAAGCTTACTAAGGAAAAACGCCTTTTGCACGGGCCGTGGTATATTTTGCCTGAAGAGTTTCAGGTAGGCGGCGAGAACCTGATCCGAAACCTTTTGCTGGGGCATAAGGTCAGCCGTGATCTTGGCGGGGTTTCAAAGATCGGTTACTCCCCTTTCAGCTGGGGGCAGATCTCACAGCTTCCGCAGCTATACAAGCAGTTCAACATCGACCTGATCATGTTTTATCGCGGGGTTAATTCCATCGACAGTCCCAAGGCTGAGTTTCTGTGGGAAGGCGCCGACGGAACCCGCATGATTACTTCGCGCTTTTCGACCATGCCGCGGTACAATTTCTATTTTTACATTTACCGGCCGGTAATTCACAACGAAGGCTTTTACGACCTGGAATACCCATGGGGCAATAAGGGTGCGCCTTTCCATTTTGCAGATAGCAGGCAAAATGATGAGGATTATTTTATTATTTCATCTCATACAGCCTATTACCCTGAACATATCGAGCCACAGGTGAACAAGATCATTGCCGATCAGGCCGATGACTTTACTACTCGGCACAAGATATGGATGGAAGGCCACGATTCTTCAGGGCCCAATGCCCAGACAGTGAAGATCATTCGCGACATTCGTAAAAAAATGCCACACATTAATGTGGTCCATTCAACGCTTGAAGAATATGCCCGGGCCATTGCCGCTGATGTGGATACGGACTCCCTGAAGCTGGTAACAGGTGAGCGCCGCAGTGCACAGAACAACAACCGTTGTGGGAACCTTTTCGGTTACACTACCTCGGCGCGCATGTACCTGAAGCAGGCCAACTTCGATGCCGAGCGCTGGGTGCAATATTATGCGGAGCCTTTTAACGCATTTTCAGGCTGGCTGGGACGCGATATCAAAGACCAATACCCTGAGACCGCCTGGGAGCTAATCGTGCAGAATTCGGCCCACGATTCCATTGGAGGCTGTTCGCTCGACCGCATCCACGAAGACATGATGACGCGCTACAAGCATTCGGTCGAAATATCCAAGGGCGTTTTTGAGCGTTCGCTGAAATACCTGCTGCCGAAAATGAATACATCAGCATTCGGTGAGGGTGATGACGGTATTTTTATCACTGCGGTGAATCCCACAAACTATGAGCGTTCCGGTATCGCAGAAGCTTGGGTTGACATTCCTGCCAAACTCGACAAAGGGAGTTTCAAATTGTTTGATGAAGCCGGTAATGACATGGGCGTTCAGCTGATCAGCCGTAAACCATATCAACCGGTGCTGGAGCAGATGATCAACAGGCCCTTGTATTTTGATATGATCAGGTACCATGCAATGATCGAAACTTCAGAAGTGCCCTCCTTCGGACTCAGGAGTATGTTTGTGAAACCGGTTGAAGGCAGTTTTATAACAACCCTTGCGGGGAACGAACGGGTGCTGGAAAATGAATTCCTGAAAGTAACCATCAACGCCGATGGCAGCCTGAACGTCATGGATAAAGATCTGTATGTGGAATACAAAAACCAGGCTTACCTTTATGATGAAGGCGAAGCCGGCCATGCATGGGTAAACAAACCATTGGCTCCATTTGTGACTACCCTGAATAAAGCCGCGAGAATTAAAAAAACTTTGGAAGGCCCGCTTTTCAATGAGTTTGAAATTACCCACAGACTAATGCTTCCTGCAGACCTCGCTTCCCGCGGAAGCGAAAACATTGACTATCGAAAAAACGAGGTGGTTTTAAAAATTGGCCTGGCCAGAGGAAGCAGGCATCTTTGCATTAAGGTAGTTGTTGATAATCAGTCGGAAAGCCACCGCCTTCGCGTAATGTTCCCCACAGGGTTAAAAGCCACCCATTCGCATGGCGAAGGGCAGTTTGATGTGCCTGTCCGCAGTCTTGAAAGGCCAGACACCAGCGACTGGATCGAACAGCCCATGTATGACTTCCCCATGCACCATTTTGCGGACGTAAGTGATGGACGCAAAGGGCTGGCAGTGCTGGTGGATGGTCTTAAGGAATATGAAGTGCTGAACGATGAATACAAGACGCTGGCCATAACCCTCTTGCGAACCTTTGAATACAAGATTAACCCGGCAGCTCCACAAGACTACTCCTTTGAAAAAGGCGCCCAAATGCCTGGCCGAAATGAATTCAAACTGGCTCTTTACCCGCATCGGGGCGACTGGAATGAAGGCAGGGTTTT
>JAWLCS010000011.1:0-8292 GCA_041687035.1 Bacteroidales bacterium | reverse complement strand
AGACTACTCCTTTGAAAAAGGCGCCCAAATGCCTGGCCGAAATGAATTCAAACTGGCTCTTTACCCGCATCGGGGCGACTGGAATGAAGGCAGGGTTTTTCGTGAGGCATTTCTTTTTAATTACCAGCTAAGTTTGGTGCAATCTGGTCATTTGAAAGGGGAGGGAAACACATCAGCCAGCTTCTTGAAAATTGAACCAGAAGAGCTGGTGTTTTCATGTTTAAAAAAAGCCGAAGATGACAGCGGCGCCTTTGTGGTCAGGATTTACAACCCTTCCGGCACTGAGATGACTGGTAAGGTAAAGCTTGGCGTTCCCTTGAAAAGGTTAGAAGAAGTGACACTGGAGGAAAAAAAAGTTGCAGATATTAAACTGGCTGGCGAAAATGCTTTTGATATTTTGCTGCAAGCCGGGGAAATAAAATCATATAAACTGTTTGTGTAAAGGAATTGGTCATGATTGAAAATAAATACGGATACCTTTCGGAAGATGGCAGGGAGTTTATTATAACAGACCCTGAAACGCCCAGGCCCTGGTTCAACTATATCTGGAATGAACATTATGCAGGATTGGTGTCGCATGGCGGTGGGGGCTTTTCGTTTTTAGATACCCCGCGTGACAACCGCATTTCGCGCATGCGTTACAACTGCCTGCCATGGGACCGTCCCGGGCGCTATGTGATGCTTCGCGACACCGAAACCGGGGAGTATTGGTCGCTGAGTTGGGCACCAACCATTGACCGCAAGTACGACCTTTACGAAGCGCGTATCGGACAGGGATATACGGCCATCACCACCGAATTCAGGGGCATCAGGTCAGAAATAACTTATTTTGTGCCGCGCGACAATAACTGCGAGGTGTGGAAAGTGCGTGTGGAAAATATTAGCGGTAAACCTCGTAAACTTCAGATTTTTGCTTTTCAGGAGCTCATGATGGGCAATGCCCTCAATGACATTATCAACCAGCCAAACGATAAGCATTTTACCGATATTCACTTTAACAGGGAAAGTCAGGCCCTTGAAGCCACCCGGCGTTATTGGGTGCTGCAGAAAAAATCGGCTTCGGTGGAGCAGCCAAACATTGCATGGGGCTATAAACTTTTTTTCTCCATGAACCTTCCGGTGACTGGCTTCGATGGCAGCCTGGATAAATTTATTGGAAAATGGCGCTCAGAAGCCAACCCCATTGCCGTTGAAAAAGGGCAAATGAGTAATTCAGAGATTACCGCCGGCGACCCCGTGGTGGCACTGCAATCGGAAATGGAGCTGAACCACAGGCAAAACAAGGATTTCAGCGTATTCCTGGGCATAGCCGAAAAAGAGGACAGGAAACCTTATCAAACCCTGCACATCGACAGCTATCAGGATAATGCGTTTGTTGAAGGGAAATTGGAGGAGGTGAAAAATTTCTGGACCAGCTACCTGGGGCATGTGAAAGTAGAAACACCCGACGAGGCCTTTAATGCCATGCTGAATGTGTGGAACCAATACCAGTCAGCCGTAACTTTCGATATGGCCCGCAACTCAGGTTATTACCATGGCGGCCTGCTCTTTGGTACAGGCATTCGCGACCAGTTTCAGGATATTCTGGGCATGGTGATCGTTGATCCTGGGCGCGTCAGAAGCCGTATTCTGAATGCTTTACAGTTTCAGTTTTCTGATGGCTCTACCCTGCATAATTTCTTTAAGCTGACCAATCATGGTGAACGCACCCACCACAGCGACACCCCGCTCTGGATTCCGTTTGGTCTAGTGGAATACCTGAACGAAACCCACGATTTTTCTATTCTGGATGAGGTGGTTGCATTTTATGATGAAGGCGAAGACACGGTTTACAACCATATGGTAAAAGCCCTCGATTTTGCCATCAGCGACACCACTGAACGCGGCTTGCCCCGTATTCGCAAGGGCGACTGGAATGATACCCTCGATCACATTGGACCACAAGGAAAAGGGGAGACCATTTGGGGTGCCTTTTTCCTTTGCTATGTGCTTGAGAAAACTTTTGAGTTGCTTGATTTCAGAGGCGACAAAGCAACAATGAAGCGGTGGAAGGAGGCATACAACGGAATCGGCAAACTGGTGAACGAAATTGCCTGGGACGGCCAATGGTATGTAAGGGCTTTTCGCGACAATGGCGAAGTGGTTGGCTCGGCAACAAAGAAACAGGGAAAACTTTTCCTTAACACACAATCCTGGGCCGTTATTTCCGGGGTGGCTTCTCCCGAAAGGGCAAAAATGGCTCTTGAGAGCAGCATGGAATTCCTCGAAAACCGAACGGGCATGCAGCTTGTCTGGCCTGCATACCGCGAAGTGGAAGACACCATTGGCCTGATTTCGCGCTGCGTGCCAGGCAAAAAAGAAAACGGGGCCGTGTTCAACCATGCCAGCGCCTGGTTTGTGCTGGCTTCCTTAATAAACGGAAAGGTGGAAGACGCCTGGCGCATTTATAGCAAAATGATGCCATGGAATTCTTCAGAGGCTGTGGGTATTGACCGCTATGAAACAGAACCTTTTGTCTATTCTGAATATGTCACCAGCAAAGAGCATGAAACCGAAGGGCAGGCTTCGCATTCGTGGCTTACAGGCACCTCGGTGTGGATGTACCGCATCGGATTGGACTGGATCCTTGGCCTTCGTACATCACTAAATGGCATTCAATTCGACCCGAAAATACCTGCCAACTGGGATAAAGTAAAAGTGGTTCGCAAGTATCAGGGCAAAACCCTGCATGTGACAATTCATAACCCTGAAAAGAAAAATTCGGGGGTGAAGTCAATTAAGATAAATGGAGAAAAGTTTGAAGGACAGTGGCTGGATGTGAAAAAAGCTCAGCCGGAGGTACTAGTTATTGTTGTGACCTTGGGTTAACATATTCTTTACCTCAAAACCAATTCTTCGACAACTTCCTTTTCAATGGCTTCGTTGATCATTTTAATGATCTTGGTTTTGCCGTAAGAAAGTTCCTGGCGCAAAGCAGGGGAGCTGAGCTGTATGGTAAGCGTTTTGTTTCTGAGGCTTATTCTTTTGGTATATCGTGCAATTCCGGGTCCCATTGTTTTCTCCCATGCTTCTGCAATGCGGGCTTCTGTTACCTTTTCTTCCAGCCCGAAGTTTTTCAGGAATTCTTTAATTACTTCCCCAAGGGTTTGCTGATTGGAATGACGCATGGCTAAAGGGAATTGCTGAGGTTAGATACTTTTGTGATATTGCCTGCCTCCACCTGGAATATCCGGCTTTCGCCCCTGATTTTCTGAAACAGGTTTTCGAGTCGTTCGATATGGGTGTCGGTAACAAAAACCTGCCCGAAGGTTTCGTTGCTCACCAGGGTCATTAGCTGCTCCACGCGGGTTTCATCCAGCTTGTCGAAAATGTCATCAAAAAGCAAAATGGGGCTGAAGCCTTTGATGTTTTTGGTGAAGGTATATTGCGCAAGCTTCAGGGCTATCAGGAACGACTTCTGCTGCCCCTGGCTGCCATAGCGTTTTACTGGCACATCGTGAATAAAAAATGCAAGGTCGTCTTTGTGGATGCCCACGGTAGAATATTGTGCCATCAGATCCTTGTCGCGGGCTTCGAGCAATTGTTTGGCAAAATCGCTTTCGATCAGGGTGCTTTGGTATTCAATATTTACCTTTTCGCTACCACCCGACAAAACGCCATAGTATTCATTGAAAACCGGCATGAAGTCATCGAAAAACCGCTTGCGCTCTTCAAAGATCATTTGTCCGTGCACGATCATGAGCTCGTCGTAGATCTCCAGCGAAGCTGCATCAAACTTTCGCCTTTCGGCAAACATTTTCAGCATGGCATTGCGCTGTGCCAGGGCTTTGTTATAGCTGAGCAAATGCTGCAAATAGTCGTGGTTGTATTGCGAAATAACCCCATCAATGAATTTGCGCCGCTCGTCGCTGCCACCCAAAATGAGTTGTGCATCGCCCGGGCTTATGAGTACCAGCGGGTAAAGGCCGATATGGTCAGAAAGCCGCTCGTATTCCTTTTTATTGCGCTTAAAAACTTTTCGCTGCTGTCGCTTAACGCCGCAATACAGCTCATCTTCCTGCCCGTTCACTTTGTATTGCCCCTGTATCATAAACATATCCTGCCCAAACATGATGTTCTGGGTGTCGATAGGGTTTGAAAAACTCTTGCAAAATGAAAGATAATAGATGGCTTCGAGCAGGTTGGTTTTGCCGGTGCCGTTGTTGCCTGCAAAGCAGTTGAATTTTGCTGAGAATTCCAAAGAAATCTCAGGGTAGTTGCGAAAATTGAACAACGAAAGCTTTAGCAGGTGCATGAAAAACGGGCTTTCTGGCAAAGGTAAAAAAATTAAGGGCAAAAAGCATTACCAATGGCATCCGGTATTTTGAAGGCTTGTTTAATATGCAGAAAAGGCTATAGGTTATTTTTTTAATGATAAAAACCTGATTTTTCTTGCATTAAGTGAACCTTTTTCTTGCAATGTTGTTTTTTTCCCAATAACAACCCAATCAATTAATGAAGCTAAGTAATCCAACTAAATGAATCACACATGGACAATTTTTTAATCTACCTTGTTCCCCTAATCGGATTGGTCGCGCTGGTTTTTACTTTTTTCCGGACCGCCTGGATTAATAAACAGGATGCCGGAAATGACAAAATGAAAAAGATCGCTGCCTACATTTCCGACGGAGCAATGGCCTTTATAAAGGCTGAATACAAGATTCTGGCGATATTTGTTGCACTGATCACCCTGGTGTTAATTTTTGTGGCCGACCCTGAGACTTCTTCTCCGCTGGTGGCCTTTTCTTTTTTATTGGGGGCCTCAAGTTCGGCCCTTGCCGGTTTTATTGGCATGCGCATTGCTACCAAGGCCAATGTGCGCACTGCCAATGCAGCTCGTACCAGCCTTAACCAGGCGCTGAAAGTGGCCTTTACTGGCGGAAGCGTCATGGGGCTGAGTGTTGTCGGTTTGGGAATGCTTGGACTGGGATTTCTCTTTATCCTATACACCAATATTTTTGGTTATGAAACACCCGTTACAGTTAGCCGTATCCTTTCAATTATTACCGGTTTCTCTTTTGGTGCTTCTACCATTGCACTTTTTTCACGTGTGGGTGGTGGTATTTTTACCAAGGCTGCCGATGTGGGTGCCGACCTGGTGGGGAAAGTAGAATCAGGTATTCCGGAAGACCACCCCATGAACCCTGCTACTGTTGCCGATAATGTGGGCGATAACGTGGGTGATGTGGCCGGTATGGGTGCCGACCTTTTTGAGTCGTACGTGAGTTCAATCATTGCCGCCATGGTGCTTGGAGTATCTTTGCTTACCGCCACTTACACCGACAATTTTAATGGACTTTCGCCCGTGGTGCTGCCCATGTTTCTGGCTGCTGCAGGCGTAATAGCCTCCATCATTGGCACCTTTTTCGTAAGAGTTAAGGAAGGAGGTAACCCGCAAAGTGCTCTCAACATTGGGCAACTATTGGCTGCTTTGGTCATGTTGGGGTTTTCTTACCTGCTTATTACCAATATACTTCCGGAGAAAATTGTATTTAACGACTTGCTATACGGTGGCGTGGAACGTACCATTACCTCGTTCAACATTTTCCTTTCTTCAATGATTGGTTTGGCAGCAGGCTTGATTATCGGATACTCTACCGAGTATTTTACCGGTCTTAATTACCTGCCAGTGCGTATCATTGCTTCGCAATCCACTTCTGGAAGTGCCACAAACATTATTTCAGGTTTAGGTATCGGGATGTTTTCAACCATTATTCCCATTCTTACCATAGCCATTACCATTATGGTGGTGTTTAACCTTAGCGGTCTGTATGGTATTGCCATTGCTGCTGTGGGTATGCTTTCCAACCTGGGCATTCAGCTTTCTGTTGATGCCTACGGACCGATTTCTGACAATGCCGGTGGTATTGCCGAAATGTCGGAGCTGCCGCCCGATGTGCGCGAAAAAACCGACAAACTAGATGCCGTGGGTAATACCACTGCCGCCATTGGAAAAGGTTTTGCCATTGGGTCGGCCGCCCTTACTGCACTGGCACTGTTTGGCGCATACATGACGGCTGCAAATATTTCGTCCATTGACGTATCGCAGGCAGTAGTAATTTCTACCTTGTTCGTTGGGGCCCTGCTGCCCTATGTGTTCTCCGGACTTACCATTAAAGCGGTGAGCGACGCTGCCATGGCCATGATCGAGGAAGTTCGCCGTCAGTTTAACACCATCGAACCCCTCAAGAAGGCGCTGGCCGTGATGAAGAAGAATGATCAAAAACCCATGGCAGAATGGTCGGCCGAAGACATTAAGGTAATGAACGATGCCGAGGGTACCCCCGACTATGCGCGGTGCGTAACCATCTCTACCCGTGCTGCGCTGCGGCAAATGATCCTGCCCGGCGTAATTGCTGTGAGCTTTCCGGTAATCACTGGTTTGTGGCTTGGCCCCGAGGCTCTGGGTGGCCTGCTTGTGGGTGTAACTGTTTCGGGTGTGCTACTGGCCATTTTTCAGTCAAATGCTGGTGGCTCGTGGGACAATGCCAAAAAGCTTATCGAAAGCGGTTTTACGCACAATGGGGTAACCTACAAAAAAGGTTCAGATGCCCATAAAGCAGCAGTAGTTGGTGATACCGTTGGCGATCCGCTCAAAGATACTTCCGGTCCTTCGCTGAATATTCTGCTGAAACTGGTTTCCATTGTGGCACTGGTTCTTGCAGCCACAGTGTTTTAGAATTTAAGTTTCTTATAATTTATTAGACTGCCTCAGAAGAAAGACCTTTTGAGGCAGTCTTTTTTTTATTTAAATAAAAAAATGTTTCAGATATTCAGCGCAATTGATTTAAAAAAGTATTTTTGTAAATAAAGTTGGTGGCTTATATGTTTTTTGGCCACAAAAAAATTAATACCTTCCTTTTTCTTAATTAAAAATTTCGACTATGAAAAGAATCTTTACAATTTTAATGGTTGCCTTGCTGGCCATTGGCACCCTGAGCGCACAAAACGCTGAAAGGCGCATTGGTTTTGGCCTTCACTTTGGCAAAAATGAATACTCCGGCGACCTGGGAAATGGCTTTTTCGACTGGTCGCAGCCTTTTTATGGCTTTCTGGGTGCTTCGCTTTATGCCTACCTTAATCCTTCATTCGATATTGGGATTTCCAGCAGCTGGGGCGACTATGGTTATTATGTCGATGCACAAAACAATATGTTTGGCCGCAAAACCGATGCCAGTTTCAGGCTGGTTTACAAGCTAAATAACGGATATATCCTAAGCGAGACCAGCCGGCTCGCCCCATCGATTTTTGCTGGCGTGGGAGGTGCTACCTACCGCAACCCGGTAGAAAGGGAGCGAAGGATTAACCATGGGGTGGATGTTATTTTGCCGGCAGGATTAAACCTGAAGTATATTTTTACCGACTGGCTGGCCCTGCGTTATCAGCTCACTGGTAACTTTACCTTCCATGATAACCGCGATTATATTGTGGAAGAAATGAATGACTTCTACTGGCAGCACAGCCTCGGATTGGTGTTCAGCATTGGCCGTAAGGAAGCTGCAGCGGCGGCTCCTGTAGTTATTGCACCAGCTGCACCTCAATCCCAACCAGAACCAGAGCCAGAGCCGGTGGTTGAAGTAGTTCCCGAACCGGAACCAGAACCAGAACCAGAACCAGAACCAGCGCAAATTGTGGTACAAGAACCCGTGAAACCTGAAGTGATTGAAAAAGAATTTACCGGTACCATCGAAAATGTACTGTTTGCTTTCGATAGCTATGAGATCCGTCAGGAATATGTATCGATTCTCGATAATGTGGTCAAGGTTATGAGGGATTTCCCACAGTATAAGCTCGAAATCGCTGGACATACCGACAACATTGGTGCCCCCGCCTACAACCAGGAACTTTCGCGCAAACGCGCCGAAGGTGTTATGTCATACCTTGTTAATAAAGGGGTTCAGGCAGGCCGTATGTCGATTATTTACAAGGGCGAAACCCAGCCAGAAGTGTCAAACGACACACCTGAAAACCGTTCATTGAACCGCCGTGTGGAATTCCGCCTCGTGAAGTAATTTCTTAGAATCATTTTTTTAAGCGGCAGCTGTTTGGGCTGCCGCTTTTTTTATGGAAACTTATCCTATGGTTGGCTTGCAATAGTCATGGGTTTTTTGTAAATTTAAACCTTAAATATTGTTTATCAATAGTTTATGGAGGTATTTGCCGGGCATGATTTACAATGATTTTTTTAACTGAAAGTCAGAAAAGGAGGAAAGAGCCATGAAAAAAATAAAAATGCTGTTTGTTTTATTTATT